>SKKK01000629.1 GCA_007121535.1 Planctomycetaceae bacterium
GGAGACCCCGCCAAGGATCTTTCACGAGACGACCGGGACAACGCAGCCTTTGCACCGTTGGCGGCCGTCGCCGCGCCGAACTTCTCTTGGCGCGGCGACCGCCCCCCTGGCACTCCGTGGCACAAGACGGTGATCTACGAATTGCACGTTAAGGGCTTTACCCACAATCACCCTGGGGTGCCACCCGCCTTGCGGGGAACTTATGCAGGGTTGGCCAGTCGAGCGGCGATTGCGCACCTGAAACGCTTGGGGGTGACGGCGGTCGAGTTGATGCCCGTCCACCATTGCGTCGACGATCGGCATCTGGTCGAGCAGAAACTGGTGAATTATTGGGGCTACAATACGCTCAGCTTTTTCGCGCCGGACACGCGCTACGCTTCCTCGTCGATGCTGGACGCCGTCGTCGAATTCAAACGGATGGTACGACGGCTGCATCGCGCTGGCTTGGAGGTGATCCTGGACGTCGTCTACAACCACACGGGCGAGGGGAATCATCTGGGCCCCACGCTTTCGTTGCGCGGTTTGGACAATGCTTCCTACTACCGCTTAGTTCCGGGTGACATGCAGTATTACATGGATTACACCGGGTGCGGTAACACCCTGAACATGCTTTGCCCGCGAGTGCTGCAATTGATCATGGACAGCCTGCGGTACTGGGTCCAGGAGATGCACGTCGATGGTTTCCGTTTCGATCTTGCCAGCACCTTGGCCCGCGAGTTGCACGCCGTCGATCGTTTGGGCGCGTTTTTCGACATCATCCATCAGGATCCGGTGCTATCCCAAGTCAAATTGATCGCCGAACCATGGGATCTGGGCGAGGGTGGTTACCAGGTGGGCAACTTCCCCGTATTGTGGACCGAATGGAACGGCAAGTACCGCGACACGGTCCGGCGTTTTTGGCGCGGTGACGGCGACGCGCTGAACGAATTGGCCACTCGTTTGTGTGGCAGCAGCGATCTGTACGAACACAGCGGCCGAAAACCGTATGCCAGTATCAACTTCGTCACGTCTCACGATGGGTTCAGCATGTGCGATTTGGTCAGTTACAACCATAAGCACAACGAGGCGAACGGCGAGGACAATCGCGATGGCGACAATCACAATCTGAGTTGGAACTGCGGAGCGGAAGGACCGACGGACGATCCGGGTATCCGTACGCTGCGGCGACGGCAGATGAAGAATCTGTTCTCGACGCTGTTGCTTTCCCAAGGGGTCCCCATGATCCGCATGGGTGACGAGATTCAGCACACCGCCCAGGGGAACAACAACACGTATTGTCAGGATAACGAACTGAGTTGGTTGAACTGGGACCTGAAGCCCGAGCAGCAGGAACTGATGGAATTCGTGCGTCGGCTGATCTCCTTGCGTCGCAAGCATCCCGTACTGACGCGTCGCAAATTCTTCCAAGGTCGCCAGATACGCGGTGCCAGCGTCTCGGATATCGTGTGGCTTACCGCCCGCGGACGCGAGATGCAGGAAGCGGACTGGAATCGTCCCAAGGTACGCGTGCTGGGCGTGCGATTGAACGGAAAGATGTTGGATGAATTCGATGACGCAGGAGATCCGATCACCGGCTCGACGCTCCTGGTGCTGCTGAGCGCCGAGGACCGCGATTTGCCTTTCGTATTGCCGAAGATCGAAGCGGATCACTACTGGCATCCGGTGCTGGACACCAGCGACGCTCAGCACTTGCCGAAGCATCTGCCAGGTGGCTACCGGTATCCCTTGAGTCACCACTCGGTCGCCGTCTTGGAACGGAAACGTTTCTGCCCAACGTGGCTGGCCGGTTTCTTTCACCATCGTTGGAAGAAGCAAGCCGCCCAGTCGGCCGCGCCCACCGAGATACCGGAGCCCGAGCCCACGTCAAGCAAGGACGATATCTCGGATGCACCGGAGACACCCCCATTGCCTGAGACGCTCGAGGTGCCCAAGACACCCGAAACGCCCAAGGACCCGATCAAGCCTGTTTCGTGAGGTGTCCACTGACCCGTTTCGCGCCGCCTCGACTAACCCGCTATGGCAGTCCCAAAGTAAGGAATACGACACCGATTAGCAGACCGAAAGGACGAATTCGATGAAGAACAACCCGCTTCCACGGTTGGACGACGACGCGGAGCTACGCAAGCGCCTGCTGCCGTTTTGCCGCTTGCAACGCGGAGAAATCTGGAACGATCCCAAGGGTAGACATCGAATCGGCTGCAACGACGCGGCTGATTCCGAGCAGATTCAGAACCTTGTCGCCGACGCCAGACCAACGCTTGCAATTCACGATCCCCCATACAACCTCGTAGCGTTTGATCTCCGCTCGATTGACGAGTTCATTGGTTGGTGCCGAAAATGGGTTCGTATCACCACGGAAGTGACCGCGTCAGATGCATCGCTATACGTCTGGCTGGGAGCAGATCAAAATGACGGGTTTCAGCCCCTGCCCGATTTCATGCTGATGATGCGAGACGAACCGTATAAGTCTCGCAGCTTCATCACCATGCGAAATCAGCGCGGTTACGGAACCCAGAAGAACTGGATGGCGGTTCGTCAGGAATTGCTCTATTACACGAAGGGCAACCCTGTGTTCAACGTCGATGCCGAGTACACCGACATTCCTAAGATTCTTCGGGGGTATTACAAGGAAGTGAACGGACGAAGAACCGAGAACTTCGAACGAAGCAAGTCTGACAATATCCGCGCCGGAAACGTCTGGGTCGATATCCAGCAGGTGTTCTATCGTATGGACGAAAACGTGTCAGGATGCTACGCTCAGAAGCCCCTCAAGTGCATCGAACGAATTATTGCTGCAAGCTCGAATCCCGGCGACGTGGTGATCGATTTCTTTGCACACTCCGGTACCACGCTTATTGCTGCGGAGAAACTCGATCGCCGTTGCATCACAACGGACATTGACCCAATCTACGCAGAGATCTGTATCCGGCGTCTTGAGAGATTTCGCAAGAGCGGTCACGAAGGATGGCAAAATGGTCATCCGTTTGAATCGGAAATCCCGTCGTTCACCGAATCGGCTGAGGACACATCGCATGATCAAGCTGCCGTCGTTCCACAGAAACTCTTATTCTGACCCGTAGTTGGTCTGGGGTGCGTCTCATGGAACATCTCCAACAACTACTCGACCAGCTTTTGGCACGGGCTCCCGATGCCGATGCCATCCGAGAGCGTCTTGAGAACTTAGTTTCAGTCTATCCGTTCAATGAATACGAATACATCATTTCGCATCTGTTGGCGGCCAGCGTCCTGACCTTGGATGGCTACTATGAATTACGCGACGAGTATCTCGCTCGCAATATGTTCTTGTACATTTTCGAAATAAGTGCTCCGAGAACCTTCGGAGAATCATGGGCGCAAGGACACCTAAAAGAACTGGTGCCCGATTTGCGAAAACCGTCCAAGAAACACGATCCAGATTATTCTGGCCAGTACGACTTTCTGCTTGACAACATCCGAATCGAAGTGAAGGCTTCACGTGCCGTTGATGCGAATCTTGATGCTCCGCTTTACGTGAAGGCGCTCGCGTCGGATTCGAAGCAGCCTTTCTGGATGAACTTTCAACAGATCAAACCCGCTTGTTGCGATGTGTTCGTATGGATTGCAGTGTGGAGAGACACCATCATGTACTGGGTTCAGTCATCCCACGAGGTTGAAAACAACGAACGATACTCGAAAGGGCAGCATCGTGGCAACGTTGGGGAGGGGCAGTTGCACTTGCGCCCCGAGAACATCCGCGGATTCGACCAGTTCCGCGTCCGATCAAATGCGCTGCGTGAAGCGATTGTAGCTGCCTATGAACGTGAGCAAAAGCAGCGATCCCCCAATGCGGGCAGCGCATGATCGCGACGCTCTCCTGCCGCAAGAAAGCTAAATCGGCGACGTCAGACGACGCACTGATTCGCCACGTGCAGGAAGCTCACTGGAGGGTGATTTCAGCCCAGTAGCCGGCTTCCCAGCTCCAGCCGTCCGGTTGATTGATCAGTTCCAGCTTGACTTGCTTGCCGGCCCACTGCGAAAGATCGACCTCGACCGTGGCCCAACCGCCTGCAGTGGTCTGCTGGTTGATCGGTTTCTCCAGCAGCAGTTGGCCGTCGACCTTCACTAACAACACCCAGTCGCCTCGGTCATCGTTGGCAACCAGGGTGCGGAGCGTTGTTTGCCGTTCGGTAGGAAGATCGACGATGCGGCTCAAGACCGCGCCGACTTCGCGGTTCAGCGGATGGGTCATGAAGACGTTCTTCCGACCGCGGTACTCGGCTCGCCTCCCGGGCTGCATGTCGGGGCCGCAGTGTCGCAACGTCCAGCCGGGAAACACAGCGTCCACCGCCCGCTGCAAGGCCTCGGCCGGATTGAAGATCTGAGCCATCTCTTCTTCGGTGAATCGGCTGTCCGCGATGGGTCCCGGGTCCCAGCTTCGCTTCAGCGGACTGGGCCGGACTTCCTGGACGGGGATAACCAGGATCTCGTTGCCCTCGGCATCCCGCTCGATCCGACCGCCCGTGCGTACGACGGCCGCGCGTACCAGTTGCCCGCAGACTTCGATCAGCCGGGGAAAGGTGTATTCCGTGTGGCTGAATTTGCCCTTGGGGTCGATGCCCGACACAAACCGTTCGGGCAGTTTCGAACGGCCGAGCGTTGTGAACAGCACGCCAGCAGCATTCGAAGGGTTGCAGTCCGAATCCTGCCCGCAACGGGTCGAGATGATGATCGTCTGATCCGGGTCGCCCTGGCCGTACAACAGCCCGACCAGGATGTAGGCCCCGTTGATCTTGGCGTCGATGTTGAAATCCGAGGTCGGTCCGCTGCAAGAGAAGCGGCGGTAATCGGGGTTCCGATGATACTTCCGGTCGATCAACTCCCAGGTCTTCTTCCAATCATCCGGATGATCGCGATACCAGCCGAGCACGTCGCGGACCATTTCGGCGTACTGGCTGTGTTCGGGGATGCAGCGCAACCCTGCCTCGATCAACTTGATCGGATCGGTCTCGAAGAACGCTTCGGCGTACATCCCACCGACGAATTGGCCGGCGTACAGACCGTCGCCGTAATTCATCAGACGCCCGAATTTCTCGCCCAGTTCGACGACCAGGTTCGGCATTCCGGGCGCGATCAGGCCGGAAAAGTCGGCTTCGATCTGGTAATCGATATCGTCGGCGTGCCGGTTGAAATGCGGGTGCCCGCTATCGGGCGGGGCGATCCCGGCTCTCAAATTATTGCGGCCTGCCAGGTTGGCGTGCCAGAGTTCGTAGCGGCTGTTTGCGAAGTCGATGCCAGCCTGGCGAATCGATACATCGAACCCGTACAGCTCCAACGTGCGGAGAAACGTCATCTCGACGTACAGATCGTCCTGGTGAAACTGGTTGATCATCTCGGGACGCCAAGCGGGAACTTGATCGGCCGGGATGATCTCGCCCAACCACTTGAACTCCGTCGGACCGCCGACGGCCACGCCAGCCATCTGACCCAGCCACCCGGCTTCCATCTTGTCCAAGTATTCGCTGATCGGTAACCGCCGGAATTCGGTCGGATCGTCAGCATTTGCCGTCCTGCCCAAGGCTGACATGCTGAGGACGATCAAAGCAAACGCCACGCAACAGTGTGATTTCAAGCATCCCATGTCAAACTCCCCCCCATCTCAACAAAGTAGCCAAAGAATCAAGCTGCCGAGGCCACGCCACGGTGGCCACCAAAAAGTGCCAGGCCGAGTGCTTGTACGTGAAGCTATTCTACCGCATCGCGTCCAAGAGCGCAAATCGGGCGTCAGATGGGCCGCGTGAAACAGACACAGTTGGCCATGCGGCGGGGATGAAACAGCGGCTGATTAGTCGGTCTTGGTAGCGGCCATGCTTGCGACCACTTGATCCACCAGCCCGTAATCACGGGCTTCTTCAGCGGTCATGAAGCGATCACGATCGGTGTCTTTTTCGATCTTTTCCAGCGAATGCCCGGTATGCTTCAGCAGGATCTCGTTCATCCGCTGCTTGATTCGCTGCAATTCTCGGGCATGGATCATGATCTCTTCGGCCGTTCCTTGCATGCCGGCCAACGGTTGATGGATCATGATGCGAGCGTTGGGCAGTGCAAAGCGTTTGCCTTTGGTACCCGCCGTCAGAAGCACGGCGCCCATCGACGCGGCTTGGCCGATGCAGTAGGTGGCCACGTCACAACTGACAAACTGCATCGTATCGTAGATGGCCATCCCCGCCGTAACGCTGCCGCCCGGCGAATTGATATACACGTGGATATCCGACTTGGGGTCATCCGACTGGAGAAACAGTAACTGAGCGACGATCGCGTTGGAGACTTCGTCGTTAATCCCCGAGCCCAGGAAGATGATCCGATCCTTCAACAATCGGCTGTAAATGTCGTAGGCGCGTTCTTCCCGCCCACTCTTTTCAACAACAATAGGAATTAACGGCATATCGGCTGTTGCTCCGTTTCAATTCAGTGGCGTCGATGCGATTCAGTTTTCCGCATCTTCCGCTTCGGCGGGGACTTGCGGTTTCGTAAGGATCTCGTCGACCAGCCCGTACGATTTGGCTTCTTCGGCGCTCATGAAGAAATCGCGATCCGTATCCTTGGCCAATTGCTCCACGGGCTTCTCGGTGTGGCGAGCCAGGATTTCGTTCAGCATTTCACGATTTCGAAAGATCTCGCGAGCCTGAATCTCGATGTCGCTAACCTGCCCCCCGACTCCCCCGTACGGCTGATGCAGCATCACGCGGGAGTGGGGCAAAGCGTAGCGTTTTCCTTTGGTGCCACCGGCCAGCAGAACCGCCGCGCCGCTGGCGGCCTGACCGACGCAGTACGTTGCCACCGGACAACTCAGCACCTGCATCGTGTCGTAAATCGCGAGTGTCGCGACGACATCGCCGCCGGGCGAGTTGAGATAAAAGTGGATATCCTTGCGGCGATTCTCGCTCTGCAAATACAGCAGCTTCATCACGACTTCGTTCGCGTTGCCCGTGTAGATCTCGCCTTGCAGAAACACGATGCGGTTTTCCAGCAGCAGGTCACCCAGCGTCAATTGCCGCTGTCGCTGGTACGACTGGTAGGTATAGGCGTCGAACATGGGAAACGGATGCTGTCCGCTCATAGTCTCTTTGGTCCTTGGAAAACAATGGCGTGGACGGGGTGGGCCGCCAGCCGAAAATCATGCGGGATCAGGAACGATCGTATCACGAAGGCAGTTTCTTGCTGGCTTCTTCCCCGTGCTTGGCTTCGGGGATCGCCGAGGCGTCTCGCCGTCGCACCAGAGAATAATCGATGGCCATCACATCGTCGGACGCTCCGCCACGTTTCAGTTCCTCCGGCGTTTCGATCACCGTGGCATGGGAAACGATCTTCTCGATCACCTTGCGTTCCAGGATCTGATTTCGCACTGCGTCCAAATCGCCTCGCTTTTCCAGGCGAGCGCGAACGCGGCGAGGCGGAATGCCTTCCTGTTCGGCAATCCGTTCGATCTCGGCATCGTAATCCTGCTCGTCGACGTCGATCTTTTCTTCTTCCGCGATCCGCTCCAGGATGAAGTGTTCCTTCAGAGCGCGCGCTGTGTACTCGAAAATGTTCTGCTCTAATCGATTGGCATGAGCCTGAATCATTTCATTGGAATACCCACTCGACTGCAGCTCCAAGACGACGCGACGCACCTCGCGCCGCGACTGCCGTTCCAGCAGCGTCGGCGGTAAATCCCAAGTCGCCGTCAAGGTCAAGTTGCGTGTGATCTGATCGCGCATCGACTGGTTCGCACGGTACGCCTGCTGCCGTTCAATCGACTTGGCAACCAATCCCCGCAGCTCTTCTTCGCTTTGGAAACCGCCGATTTCATCCAAAAAGGAAGCAGTCATCTTGGGAAGTTCCACGCGTTCGATCTTCTGCACGTGAAACGTCATCCGCACCGTCTGGCCGGCTAGCGAGGTGTCCGAAACAGCACTGCTCATAGCGACTTCAGTTTCTCGACGATCCCCCGCCACTGCACCAGCGACCACCTCGCCAAAATTGTCGATTCTTGCGTCGCGAAGGCTCAAGACAGGTCTCAGGGTAATTCGCATCGGATGGCTGCGAGAAAGAACGCGATCGCCCGACGCGGCCTCCAGCTCGAGCGTTACCATGTCGCCCATTTCGGCCGGTCCGCTCTGCTCGACTACCTTGCCGTACTTTTGCAGCAACGTACTCAACTGCTGGTCGATATCCTCGTCGGTGACCTCGTGAACCGGCTTCTCCAAGGTCAACCCGCGCCATTCCGGCAATTCGAATTCCGGACGCACCTCGACATCGAACTCGAACGTCATCGGACCTTCGTCGGGAACTTCAATCGCATTCAGATCGATTTCGGGCTCGCTGATTGGCGAAAACTCATGCTCCTCGCTCAACTGCGTCATGCTATCCATCAACAGCTTGGCCTTCACCTGCTCGCTGACGTGTTCTTTGAAGCGATTGACGACCAGTCTTTTGGGGGCCTTGCCTGGGCGAAACCCAGGTACTTCGGCCTTCGGAAGCAGTTCGTCGTACTGCTCGTTCAGGTAGCGATCGACGTCCTTGCGAGACACCGTGATCGTCAAATGCCGCTGGCAAGAACTCGGTGAATCCACCTTGACTTCAAGGTCGAGATGTTCCGCCACCTTCTCCGAAGATTCCTCTTCAGTCCCTTCCAAGGAGGGGTCTTGCGTATCCAATGCTTCGTTTTTTTCCGTGTCCGTCATGATTGGCCTATTTCTGCTCGCAGCAAGATCCGACGTGGAAAAGTAAAAAAGAGCGGGTGATGGGATTCGAACCCACGACAACAACGTTGGCAACGTTGTGCTCTGCCAACTGAGCTACACCCGCACTTGGCATTCGAACGTCGAATTGTGGCCGCTTGGATATTTCGGTCCCGGCGACTTGTTCGCAATTATAGAGGTCCAGAGCGACCTTGCAATAGGGCTGGGACACGAACTACGAAAAATGGCCCAAACCTGCTGCGTGTTTGTACTTAGGCTCTTTCAGAAACGGATTCAGCCCCCTGGGACGGCAGGCTGAAATCGGGAAAATGCGTGGTGCCCGGCGGGGCTGTCAAAGAATTGGGACAGGCACTGTGGCACCCCCTGTTTTAGTGGGTTTTCGCCGTTTCTGCTCGGAGCCAGTCCGATTCTTTCACATGCTCGGAGAGGGACAGAGCCCGTTTCTGACAGAGCCCGGGTGTTGCCCCGCGTCTTCGGCCAAGTTAGACTAATAGAAGGTCTTCCCTCCAAAAATCACCCCTACCACGGCAAATCCATGGAAACTCCGATGGATGCAAAGCTGGTCGTCGTCGGCAGCCAAATCACGCCGAAAGAAATCAAACTGCGCTTGCCGGTCATCATCGGTCGGGGACGGCAGGCCAGCTTGGTCTTGCCTCATCCTTTGGTCAGCCGCAGGCATTGTGAGATCGTGGAACACAATGGGTTTCTGTTGGTTCGCGACCTTGGCTCGATGAACGGGACCTTCGTCGATCAGCACCGAATCCAGCAGGAGATCTTGCCTCCCGGCGGCCTCTTGACCCTGGGAACGATCACCTTTCGCGCCGTTTACGAGGCGAATGATGCGTATCGCCCCGCGGCGCTCGGAGGTTCCGCGCCCCCGAGGGAACGATCCACATCGGAAGACAGTGACGGGGTTCCCGACACGGAGGATCTTTCTGAGCTGGCTGCGGAGCGCGAGGAAGACGGTGAAGTCAAGGCCTTCCTGCGGGACGTCAACTGATGGGGTTTGCGTGAATCGGCCACACCAGAAGGATGGGTAGGCGATCGGCCACGAGCTTCCCGTCAGTCACGGTGGCGTGCATGGTCGCCTCACTCAATACCGTTCGGTCCCGCTGCCTCGCGGCGTGCGTGCATGGGGGGAGAAGTCCGGTGATGTTGGTTCGCCAGCCACGACTTCCAGGCTTTCGGATGGAACCCGAGATTCACACCGCCACTGAGTCGAATCAGGGCTTGCAGCACCTCTTCATTGCGAAATGTATGGCTCAAGATAATCGGTGAATCGTTCGACGTGAACGCCGTGGATTCTAACGGATTTCCGCCGTCAGGCATGTCGGCGCGAACGAATGAGGCTTGACGGCCTTTGAATCGCGGCGGCAAGATCACGTAGTGGGTCGTGATCAAGGCATCGATCAATGGAGATATGCAAGACGCATTGCCCAGACGCCCCAGAGCATGTGCGGCACGGTTCAGGCGGACATTATCCTTGTGCCCCAAATGCTGTACGTACAATGTGGGAGCCCGGGGCGATTGCAAGCGGACCAGTTCCGCCAAACTGGCGTAGAAAACTTCTTCGTCCGCATCCTGCATGCTGACGTTCACCAGCGCCTTGATGGAAGCCGGGCAAGCGATTTGACCCAAGACGCGAATGTACAACAGCTTGACCTGCCTGGAGGATTCGTTTCGCAGCAGTTCTCGCAGCGCCCAGACGGCCATGGAATCATCGACCGCCAGGATCTTGCCGTAGGCTTGTCCCACCTGCGGAGTCGCCAGCATCCCACGCCAATGGCTCAGTTGCTGCAGCCATTGCTTTTGGCGCCGCTGGAGTTCTTCGCGTTCTTCGATCAACTGAACGTCTTGAGGCGTCCGCCAGCGACCACCGTGGCGAACGTAGCCGCGAGATTCCCTCGAATGCGTACCGTGAGTCCAGCGGCTGGACATCCGGTCGTCCCCCGGTGACGGCTGGCCGCTGCCCTGACCGATCAGTATCTGCTGTACCCGGGCTGAGCTGACGACAAGCTGGCCGCCTTCGGGCAACGCGAAGACATAGTTGTCTTCCGGTAGCTTGTCTCGGTTCTCCCAGCGGCCGACGATTTGACCACCATGTTCCAGAACCAGCACATCACCAGCCGCCAGCACCGAGTTTCCCCCGACGATCAAAACAAGCCATCCGGCGACCGAGCCCAGCCTCCTGATAAATTCGCAGATCGCGATCTTGATGGCACGTAAAGACCGGTACCAGCGATTCTCGAATTCTGCACCGTGGCTCTTCAAGCTTCCGATCCCTTAGCGAAAGCGGCGGCCAGCACCGCGTACCGTTTACTTGGAGCAGCTTCCCCTGTTATCCTCAAACCATCCACTACTTTCAGTATATCTGCCCTGCGACCCATCCGACAACGTTGCCCGACCAGGTTTTTCTCGGTGGAATCGGGCGGATGGGGTCGGGCGTCGTTTTCGGTTGACCCGCTTCCCATGTGTTCCCCGAGCGCCGGACTGGCGTCTCCCCTGAGTGCAGATCACCGCGCAGGCCCCACAGCGTCACCCATGCAAGGCTACCTTCAATGACAAGAAACTCTTGGCCGGGTCCCTGGCGACCATGATGCAAAACGACAAGAATTGAATCTCGACTATTCCTTTTTCACTACCGCCGCTACCGCCCCCGCGTCGGTGGGGCGACGACTGGTTGGCTCGACGCCGCGAACGCCCCCACCCGATTCTTCCTCTGGCCGCCCGACTCAGGCGGCGGGCGGCCTGAGGAAGAGAAGATTCGTTGAAGGGCCGGACGTTCTAGCCGACCAGTCACTCTTCCGCCGACACGGGGTCGGCGGTGAGGGCCATTTCGTCTCGCCGGCCTTCAGCCGTTGGGCGCCTTGTACGAAGACCTCGTACGAAGACCTGCGGTCTTGAACCTGTCGACGAACGTTCGATGCTCTCTGTGATGGCCCAGTTCGGACGGTAAAGTTGCCGATGACGCGGGCGATGCACGTCGTTCCGCCACGGTTCGAACGCCCACGGCTTGTCCGTGGGAGTTTCACGTCTAGCGTTGGATGATCTTAAAAGCGCAATCGCCGCCCCAACCGCCGAAGATGGCCAAGTATACGTACAGAGCAGCCAGCGGCTCCAATTGACGTGCGTTGACCAGCGGTCCGGCATCGACGGGCTGCAGCCCCAAGTCCTCGGTCAATTGCCGAACGATGGCTTTGGAGGGTTCGTCGTCGCCGCAGTAGAACATGGTGGCCGATTGACCGCTGAATAACGGGTCGGCCATCGCCGCGTCGCCGACCGTATTGAAGGCCTTGACCACCACCGCTGCCGGCGCCCATTCGGCGATCTGCTCGGCCGCCGACGTGGTGAAGCCCATCTCCAATCCCTTCAGATCGGGGGTCAACGGGTTGATGCAATCGATCAGGATTTTTCCCTCTAAAGGCCCAAGGGAATCAAGCACCTCGCGAGTCACTGCCCAGGGGATGGCCAACAGGATCACCTGGCACGCGGCAGCAGCCTCGCGAACGCCGCTGACCGAGGCGTTTGGTCCCGAGCGTTCCACTAGATCTTGCGTTTCCGGACTGTGCGGATCCTTCGCTCCGTAAAAGATTCGATGTCCTTGCTGCGCCCAGCGAACCCCCACCGCGCTGCCGACTCGGCCCGTGCCCAAAACCGCGATATCCATAACCTCATTCCCCCCTTTTCATCATTGGTGGCAAGTACATACAACCGGCGCGATTTCCAGCGGCCGATCAACCGGCGGTGAGTGCGTCGTCGATTTTACGTCCGGAGTGGGCAACGTCGCCAAACCGCACGAATTCCGAACTCTTGCGAGTCCGGCTACCGGGGAGCCCGAACTCTTGCGAGTTTGGCTACCGGGAAATCCGCCGGCCCACAACATCATGCAGGAAGATGTTTGATTCGGCAAGGCACCCCTGCGCGGAAAGGTGGTCAGTCCGTCAAATCTGGTGAACAGTCCAAGATGTCGGATTCGACCCGCCCATGTCGGCCGGACGGGCCGTCTAACACCTTGATTCATGCAACCACGGGGCTTTAGAACGGAGTTGGGTAGGGGCGTGAAACCGTGCCGTTGCCCTCTTCCAAGCCGAGTCGCCTCATTTTCTTGTACAGCGTGCTGCGGTCGATCCCCAATTGCTCGGCCGTCGCACCTCGGTTCCCGTTGTTCTGCTGTAGAGCCTGCAGGATGATCTGGCGTTCGGGGCCTTCAAGTGCTTGTTTTAACGTGATGCCTTGCCTGCCGGGCACATCGTGATGCGGAGCACGGATCATCGTTGCGGGTAGATCTTCCAACGTGATTTGACGGTGCCTGCCCAGCAAGACGGCGCGTTCCACCACGTTTTGCAGTTCGCGGACGTTGCCCGGCCAAGAATGTGCTTGGAGCGCCGACGTGGCTTGCGCGGTGAAGCCGTCCACCTGCCGACCGCTCTCGCGGCATATCTTCTTCAGGAAATGCTGGGCCAACACCGGGATATCCGTCACGCGTTGTCGCAGCGCGGGCAGTTCGACGTTGATCACATTGACTCGGTAATACAGATCCCGCCGGAATCGCCCGGATGCCACGGAATCGCTCAGGTCCTCGTTGGTGGCCAGGATTACCCGCGTATCGACGCGATGCGTTTTGGTTCCGCCCACCTGTTCGAACTCGAACTCCTGCAGCAGTCTGAGCAGCTTCACCTGCATGCTGGGCGAGGCGGTTGCGATTTCGTCCAGGAAGACCGTGCCTCCGTCGGCTTGCATGAATTTCCCGATCTTCGGCACGGAAGCACCCGTGAACGCTCCGGCGACGTGGCCGAACAATTCGCTCTCCAGCAGGGTTTCCGGCAGGGCGCCGCAAGCGATTTCCACAAACGGTTTCGCCGAACGGGCGCTATGGCGGTGGATCGCTCGAGCCACCAGCGATTTGCCGGTACCGCTTTCGCCGGTGATCAGCACCGTCGCCTTGGTATTGGCGATGCGGTGGATCATGTCGAAGACTCGCAGCATTCGATGGTCGTGCCCCACGATGTTCTCCATCCCCGTCCGCGGATCGCGTGGGCATGGAATTCCGTGGTCCCGTCCGGAGTCCCGGCGTTCCGCCAGCGTCTGGCGGATGGCTACTTCCAGACTCTCGTCCAGCAACGGCTTGGCCAAGACGTCGCGCGCCCCCCAGCGAAGGGCGTCGGCCTGGGTGCTATCCGTCATATACCCAGTCATCATGATCACCGAGGTCTCGGGGCAACTCTGCTGACAATGCTCCAACACCTCGAAGCCATCTCCGTCCTGCAGGCGAATGTCGGTGACGACGATGTCGAAAACCGACTGGTCGATCTGCTGGATCGCTTCCGGAGCCGAACGGGCTTCGGCGACCTGAAAACCTTTTTCCCGCAACCAGTCGGACATGGAATCCAGGACCAGACGGTCGTCGTCCACCAGAAGTAGGGATCCGAGTTTCATGTTCGCCTCGCCGCGTTTACAATCGTTTCCATAGTGCCACCAATATGTAGGTCACAGCTTTTACGGCGTCAAAAAAAGCGACATATGGAGATATCTGTAGCCATAGCTCCTTTTTTCTGGGTTGGTTTGGGTATGACGTGCCGGCCCAAGGCGAAGCAAGACCTGAAGCTTGATCTTGGCGGGATCTTCGGGTTCCCGGGAAGTCATTTTCACCGGGAAGAAAAAACTTTTCGTGCCACCTGTGTTTTTTACGACCAAGAGGTTATGATATCACCGCGTTTTGAGTAAAAGGGTCTGTTGTTTCGTGCAATAGGAGCAACGCGTGAGCATTAAAGTAGTAGTGGCCGACGATCAGGTGCTGATCCGTCAAGGGATCGCCAGCATGCTGAAAGGCCAAGAAATCGAGATTGTGGCGGAAGCCAGCAATGGTGTCGAAGCGATTGAAAAAGCGCTTGAGTATCGGCCGAACGTCCTGTTGATGGATGTGATGATGCCCGAACTCGATGGATTGGATGCGTTGGAAAAGCTTCGGGAACAGTCCCCTCAAACTCGTGTGGTGATGATGTCGGCTTACGACAACCCGACATACATGGCACGGTCGGTCGCTTTGGGAGCCGATGGCTTTGTCCTGAAGGACGCGACATCCCAAGAGTTTTTGTCGGCGATCCAACGAGCCGCACGCGGTGAAGCACCACCGTTGGAGGGCGATCTGAACAAGATCCGCGATCTGCTGGGCAAGCGGTTGGACCCGGTGGCCGACGATGTCCCGCTGACCAAGCGCGAGTATCAGGTGCTGCGGCATCTGGCGTTCGGGTTAAGCAACCGCGAGATCGGCCGATCGTTGAGCATCAGCATCGAGACCGTCAAGGAACACGTGCAGAACATCCTGCGCAAGCTGGATGCGGCGGACCGCACCGAGGCGGCTGTCTGGGCCGTGCGACGCGGGTTGGCGTAGCGCAGTTGATCGCCCTACCATCCTCCGCGCGGGACTTGGGCAAGAATCACCTCCCGGTTATCGTCGTTTCGTTCCCCAAGCGGCTCGGCGCTAGCCGCCGTTGGGTGAGGAAACCGGCGGCTAGCGCCGTGCCGCTCACCTTGCGCGAGGATGAGCGCGCTCGTAGACCTCGCGCAAACCGGCCGTGCTGACGTGGGTGTAGATCTGCGTCGTCACCAGGCTCTTGTGCCCCAACAGTTCCTGGACGCTACGGATATCTGCGCCGCGGTCCAACAGATGGGTTGCGAAGCTGTGGCGCAAGGTATGCGGTGACGTCCGCAGATCCAGGCCGGTGATCTTCAGGTATTTTTCCAGCATTCTTCCGATGCTGCGCGTGGTCAATCGTCGTCCGAAGCGATTGACGAACAGGGGCGTCTCCGGGCCTTTCGGTTGGTCCCTGGCAACCTTTCGGCAGTGCTGCCACCGTTGGATCGCTTTCAAGGCGAACGAGCCCAACGGGGCCAGCCTTTCTCGCCGTCCTTTCCCTCGGATGCGCACCAGCCCGCCTTCGATGTCCAGGTCGCCGTCATTGATTCCCACCAATTCGCTGACTCGTAGCCCGGCCGAATATATCGTTTCCAAGATCGCTCGGTCGCGCAAACCGGACGTGGTGTCGCTGGGCGGACTACTCAACAATTGTCCGATTTCCTCGGTGGACAAGAAATGGGGCAGATTGCGGTCGGGACGCGGATTGCGCAGCGGTTTTGCCGGATTCGTCTGGGCGTAGCCCTCGCGTTGTGCAAAGCGAAAGAAGCTGCGGAGAGAAGCCAGTCGGCGGGCGACGGACGTTTTGGCGTACCCGGCCTCGTGCATGGCAGCCACATAACCGCGCAGATCCAGCGGCGTGATCTCTTGCGGTTCGGGCGTGTGGCCAAAGCTCTCGGTCAGATACTGGTCCAACGCGTTCAGATCCTCGCGGTAGGATTTGATCGTCAGTTCGGACGAATTGCGTTCGACCAGCAAGTAGCGAAGGAATCGCGAAATCGCAACCTGCATCTCAGGCGGCTTCCCGATCGTCCCAAAGATCGAATTGGCTGTCGCTGGACAGCGGCATACGAAACCGATCCGAAAGATCCAGATCGGAGGAAGAGGTCTTGGTTCGCGCTGCCCCTGCTTGCCGAATCTTTTGACTCATGACGGCCGCATCGTACCAAGTGAAACTCAGCTCGGGATTCGCCGCGTAACGCCCGATCTGTCGTAGCGTCTCGATGCGGTTATCATCATCGAACAGAAAAACGTAACGTTCTTCTCCCTTGACCAGTGCCAAGACATTGATTTCCGTGGACACGTTCTGGAGCCCCCCCTGATCTGCTGGTCCGTCTGGGTCGTCGGTCATGCGTTGTCTACGGGACTTATCGGCATCCGAGCGGTTGTCACAACAGCCGCGTTCGACGGACGGCGGCAGTTATGCGCAACGCATTCACTGCATAGGAAAGGAGACGGCAGATACGTAGACCTTGCGGGTCGATCAGGTGTCCTGACGGTCTTCGTGTGAACTCCGGCGGTTTGCCGGGATCGTGGAAAGATCCTGCCAGGAACTCGACCCCCGAGCCAGCACCGCCTGCCCACTATGGCGGACACCGGGTACTCCCACGACATAGATCACAATCAACCACATCGCAGCCACGGCCGTCACGATCAACGTCAAGGCAACCAGGCCCTCGAAAGTCAAGCGGCGTCCGAGCTGGACCACGGGCGCGGTGGCGATATCCGCGTGAACCTGGACAAGAACCAATAGATCGGTCCTGCCATTCCCGGTGACCGCTGCACCTCGTTTGGGGAGGTCTACGGACTGCGTCGCCGCGATCCAACGCCCGGCGTAGGCTTTGCCTCCCGGAGCCTTTGCCACGGGATCCCGATAGGAATAAAGGGATTCTTTTCCGATACCCGCCAATTGTTTATCGGAGACCTTGAAGTCTTCGGCTGGAGGGTTTCTTCGAAACAGGGGATGCTGCAAGATGGTGCCACGCCGTTCTCCCGGGCGGTTGTCGATCAGGATGGCGAAATAGTCGGTCGTTTCAATATGGCTGCGGAAAATCGCAAAGTCGCCGACATCGATGGTCAGCGCCAGCACTCCCAAAACCGGCTGATCTGGCGCCGTTTCATCCAGGATGGGTGTCGAGATGGCGACTTTCCACCGTTCCGTCGTTCGACTTCTGAAAACTGCGGACAAATGGGTACTGCGGATCACTTCGGGCAGGTCAGGCAAGCGGATCAGCTCGCGATCCTCGGGGCCTCCATGAAAGTAGGTGCGCCAGCTAAAGTCGCGTCCCACCGACCGCGTGGCGAACCGCTCGGGGTAGGCATCGGCGATCATGGTTCCCCGGCGGCTGACGACGAACAGGCTGGCGAAATGAGCGTCGGCCGGGCTGGAGTTCTCGTTCATCTTGTCCAGTTTATCTTGTAAGTAATTCGTCAGAGGGATGCGCGTAGGGTCGGCCAGAAACGTCTCCTGTTCCTCGATACGTTGCTTCGGATCCAATCGATAATCGTCCAGAATGGCCAGTTGGGGGCTCTTGGAGGCGATCGCCAGGGCTTCCCGCAGAGCCGGTTGCCGAGCCTCGCGTTCGACGAACTCGAAATAACTGGCCAACTCGGCTTCGAAGCTCTTCGCCAAAAACTTGGCAGCGAACTGGTTGCTGTTATGGGTTTGGCGGATCACCATCCGTTCGGCTTGATCGACCGCCCGGCCGAACGCTCGGAAGTAGACCGCGATCATGATCATCATCAGCACGGCCGGGGCAACCAACCCGAACAGCAGCAGGGGGCGACGCATCCGGGCTTGTTGCCGAGCTTGCAAGGCGTTCAGAACGGCCTGGACGTTGGGGTAGCGGTGCTGGGGGTCGATCGCCAGGCAGCGATCGACGATATCCGCCAGCATCCCGTCGACACCGGGGATCGCGCGATGCTGGTCGGGCGGCTTTTGTTCGCAGATTTCTCGGCGGTAATTCTCCAGCCGCGCCGCCAGATCGGGCGCCGATTCGATCCGCTGGATACGCGCGTCTTCGCGATGGGGCGGCGATCCGGTCAGCATGCAGAAAAGCAGCGAGCCCAACGCATACACGTCCCATCGAGCGTCGGGGACAGCTCGCAGGTCCGCCTGCTCGGGCGCCATATAGAACAGCGTTCCCAACGCCGGTGTCTGTTCGTGACTCAAACGCGATTGCCCGAAATCGGCAAGACGCGGTCGGTGGTCCTGGTCCAGCAGGATATTGGCCGGTTTCAGGTCGCAATGCAGGACACCTTTGCCATGGGCATGGGTCAGCCCGATGGCGATTTCGCGAAACATGACGACCGCTTCGTCCGGGGAAAGCTGGCCATGGTCGCGCAGCAGGTCGTCCAGCGACCCGTTCTCGATGTACTCCATCACGAAATAGGGCGGGTCGGCGTCCCAACCGACCTCCAATAGCTGCACCACGTAGCGATCAGCGGACAAATAGACCAATTTCTCCACCTCACGGGACAACAGCGTCCAATCCAATCCGCCGCGATGCAAGTAGAACTTGATGGCGACTTGGCGACGCGTGTTGCGGTCCAACGCGACCCAAACCTCGCCGTAGGCCCCGGCTCCCAGGAACCGTTGCATCTCGTATCCGGCCGGCTGCCCCGGCGGTTCGGTGCGTTGCAAGCTGAGCCGCTGAGCCCGCGATTGCTCTTGCGAATCCTGGTATTCCGTTCGTTCTATTGCCATGGGGTCATCGTAGCACAACCAGGCCGTCAGGCAACGCTACCGGACCGAACCCAGGAACAAACGCTTTGAAAAAATGGGCAGTCGTTCGCCAAACAAGAATTGCTCCGCATCGAAGCCCGGATCCAGTCGAATACCCGCGAACAGATTATTCTCCACCACTTCGGTTGGCGCTGTTCCCGGGGTATCGCGACCGTCCAAATAGCCCTCCGGCTGGTCCTGGGTCAATTGATAAACGCCAGGGGGCAGATCGTTGAAAAGAAATGATCCGTCGGTTGCTGTGAGCTGTTGCCGCTCGATGGTAGAACCATTGTTCGCGACCCCCAGCAGCCGTATGGTAACGCCGCCGATGCCTTCTTCGCCCGGCTCCTTCAACCCGTTATTGTTGTGGTCGACATAAACGTAACCGGCCAGACTGGACATCAGCACGTCGACCGCCGTCACCCAAGTCGCCATGTTATTGGTCAAGTCCAACTCTGGTTCTTCACCCGAAACGGTGGCTCTGTTGGTGATTTCGCCCGCAATGTGGCTCGTAACTCGTGTGACCAAGGTGATCGTTCGGCTGTCACCAACTGCAAGATTGCCCAGATTGACGGTGACTACCTGGTCTTCATGAGATACCGATCCCTGGCTGGCAGTCGCCGACTGGAATACGACCTGCGGCGGCAAGAGATCCTGCACCTGGACCTCCGTGGCATCCGATGGTCCGTGATTGGTGACATTCAGGGTGTACGTCAACAGGTCCCCGTCCTTGACGGAATCGGGAACTCCACTTTTGGTGATGGCCAAGTCGATTTGAGCTTGGACTAACGTCGGTTCGCTATCGGTGTTGTTATCGGGGTGCGAGTCCGGCTCGTTTGAGGTCACGTTCGCCGTATTCGTAATGATGCCCCGCGTCGAAGGATCGACATGGACGACGATGTTGACAGTCGCCGTGGCCCCAGCCGCCATGTCGCCGAGATCGACCGAGACCATCCCGTTGGTGTGGATCAACGTTCCCTGGCTGGCCGAGCCGCTTAGAAACTGGACCTGTTCCGGCAATTGGTCGGTGACCATCACTCCGGTGGCATTCGAAGGACCGTTGTTGACCACTGACAGGATGTAGGTCAGTTCTTGGCCGGCGATGACAGGATCGGGAGAATCCGCTTTGAAGATTGCCAGGTCGACCATGGGTTGAATCGTGGTTGTCACGCTATCCGAGTTATTGGTGAGATCGCTCTCCTGCTCGTTGCCGCTGACCGTGGCCGTGTTGATCAGCGTCCCCGTCGCTGTCGGCGCCACCGTGACGACCATCGTCACCGTTTCCGATTGATTTACCGCCAAGTCGCCCATGTTCACTGTGACGGTTCCATTGGCATGAGAGGCGACACCCTGGGAGGTGACAGCCGAGACGAACTGAACGCCGGGCGGCAGTTGGTCTTCCACCGTCACGCCCGTGGCATTCGATGGTCCCAGATTGCTGACCACCAGCGTGTACGTCAGATTCTCGCCCGCCAGTACGGTGCTTGGATCGTCGGCTTTGGTGATCGCCAAATCGATCAGTGGTTGGACGGTGGTCTGAACACTGTCCTCGTTGTTGCTCAAGTCGCTTTCCTGCTCGTTGCCGCTGACCGTGGCCGTATTGACCAGCGTGTCACGCGCCGTCGGCGCGACCGTCACGACGATGGTCACCGTTTCGGATTGCCCGACAGCCATGTCACCGAGATCGACGGTGATGATCCCGTCGTCAAAAGAGGTGACGCCTTGCGTCGAGTCGGCCGAGACGAATTGTACCTCGGACGGCAACTCGTCCACGACCGTCACGCCCGTGGCGTCCGATGGTCCCAGATTGCTGACCACCAGCGTGTACGTCAGATTCTCGCCGGCCAGTACGGTGCTCGGATCGTCCGCTTTGGTGATCGCCAGATCGATCAACGGCTGGACGGTGGTCACGACACTGGCCGTATTGTTATCCATGTCGATCTCCGGTTCATTACCGGTCACCGTCGCCGTGTTGAAGAGGGTGTCGCGAGCCGAGGGCGAGACCGCGACGACGATCGTCATGGTTTCGGATTGACCCGCCGCCATGTTGCCCAATTCCACGGTGACTTGGCCGTCCGCGTGGCTGGCGGTGCCAAGGGACGAGACGGCCGAAACGAATTGCACGTCGGGCGGCAGATCGTCCACCACCGTAACCCCCGTCGCGTCCGAGGGACCATCGTTGTGGACCACCAGCGTATACGTCAACGTTTCGCCGGCGACGACCGGATCGGGATCATCGGCCTTGGTGATCCTCAGGTCGATCTGTTGCTGAACGTCCGTCGGTTCCTCCGCCACGTTGTTTTCCAACACCGGATCGAGCGTGTCCGAAGTGACTTGCGCCGTGTTCAACAACCCGTCGGTCAGGGAAGAATCCACCAGGACAAGGATCGTGATGGTTGCCGAATCTCCCACAGCCATATCACCCAGTTCGACGGTGACCACACCGTTTGCGTGCTCGGCTGTGCCTTGACTGGTATCGACGCTCGAAAACGTAACTTCCGAGGGCAGAGGGTCCGTCACGACAACATTGATGGCTGGCGAGGGACCATGGTTGGTGACGACCAGCGTGTAGGTCAGCGCGCTGCCCGCCGTGACGGGATCCGGGTCATCGGACTTGGTTATCTGCAGGTCGGCAATCGCACTAAGCCCGAAATCAAGTGTCAGGTTGGCGTTGGGGTCCGGATCGATATCATCGGTCGGCTCGTTACCGGCGCTAAGCGTCAGGGCATTGGACACGATGCCCTGACCGGGCATTTCATACCCGTTGTTGTCACCATCGACGTTGTTGTTGGGATCGGGCACGGGATCGAGCCCCGTGCTGGCGACCAACCCGAACAGCGGGCCGCCCGGATCGAAGTTGGCAGCATCGATTTGGACGATGTAGTCGCCCGGAAACAGGTTGCCAAACCCGTAGATTCCATTGCCATCGGTAACCGTCGTTGCCAGGGGCACATCCACACCGGGTGTGAAGACCCCATCCCCGTTGGTGTCTTCATACAAGGTCATGGCTACGCCGGGAATCCCTGATTCGTCGATGTCCAGGATCCCGTTATTGTTTGCATCGAACCAGACGGTGTCCCCCAGGCTCATGGGATTCAGATTGGCGAAGTGAACCGATTTCACCGTCGGTCCGATGGTACCGATTTCGTCGAATTGAGCATCCATTGCGGGGACCCCGAGGATCTCGAGTTCGATCGCGCCGACGTTGGTGAAGTCCGCGCCGGATCCTGCGCCGATCACAAAGTCATCGAACCAGAAAACCGTGAGAACATCGGCGGTTCCCAGAAGAGTTTGCGGGATCGTCTGACTCTGGGAAGAGAAGTTATCCCCGTCGGTGTAAACGGTCAGCGTCAGGACTCCGCCCGGCAAGTCAGCGCCTTGCAGGAACTCGATTCCCAGATTCACGCCGTCTTCGGTCAAGTCGACTCCTCCCAAACCGATGGGGTCCAATTGTTCCCCATCGCTATCGATCCCATCCCAGCTCACGACGCCGCGGCCGACGGCGCCCGAGTCAGCCGAAAAGCTCAGCAGAGGCCGATCCAAGTGCAGGATCCTCATCTCCACGTCCCCCGGGCCGGAGACTAATTCGACCGACATGTCTCGTTCGCCTCCGATCGCCTCGACTGCCAGCATCGAATTGGCATCGGTCGCCGGGACAAGGGAGGAAACCGCCACCGCCTGTGGCGTCAGGTCGAACGAGTCGATACTCACTCCGCGGGTGCCCGCAGCATCGGTAGCCGTGATCACCACAGATTGAATCTGATCGTCGACCCGTTGCAGCGTGCCGGGAATCGGCGTCTGCTGCACAAAGTAGAGCCCTTCGGTAAGACCATCGAAACGATAGTTCCCCGCCGCATCGGTGACGACGCTGTCGACCAAAGTATCGTCGCTGCTGACAATGCCGTCCCCGCCATCGCGAAACAAATGGACGGTCACCCCTTCGACGCCAACATCGTCCTGGGTCAGACCATCATCCGTTTGGTCGACGAAAACGGTTCCGGCGATCGCGGCGAGATCCGCTGCGAGCAGCGTTCGGGTTTCCAACGGTTCCATGCCCAAACGCCGTTGCTTTCGCTTGGTTGGCAACCTGCTGTCGCGTGAGGCTCCAAAAAGCCATTCTGTCAACGAACGCATGGGAAACGGCATGGCGAATACTCTCTTCGCGGGAAGGCATCTCGGGGTGCGCGTACCATGCGCAGACCCACAGATTCTGTCATCGTCCCGACCGATATGCCGACTTTACCGAATGTGCCGTTCATGTCGGTACGCTTGCGAACAGACGAAATCCGTGTATTATCTGAAAGAGTCAAAAACGGTGACCGGGTGACATCCCTCTAGAATCCAATTGGAAGAGAATTCAGGCAGTCAAGACGCGCACAACACAGCGCTTGGTTATTCTGGGGGTTGAAGGGATAGGTGCGAATGATCAGAATTCGAAAGGGCTTGGATCTTCCGATCGCAGGGGCTCCCGAGCAAGCGGTATCCTTTGCTCCCAAGCCTCGCACCGTGGCTTTGGTGGCTGCGGACTACGTGGGTCTGAAGCCGAACATGTTGGTTCGCGAAGGGGATTCCGTCCGTCTGGGACAACCGCTGATCGAGGATAAATCGCGGCCCGGCGTGTTCTTGACCTCACCGGGCACCGGCGAAGTGATCCAGGTCAATCGAGGGCTGAAGAGAAGGTTGCAGTCCGTGGTGGTCGAGCTTGCGGGCGAGGAAGATGAGGCCGTTTTCGAGCCTCGGGATCTCAACGGATTGTCTTCCGACCAGATTCGCCAGACGCTGATCGAGTCCGGGCTTTGGACGGCTTTTCGGACGCGACCGTACAGCCGATTGGCGGCGGCCGACTCCCAGCCGCATTCGGTATTCGTAACGGCCATCGATACGAATCCGTTGGCGGCCGACCCGGCGTTGATCGTTCGAGAAAGCAGCGATGACTTTGTACTTGGATTGATTGCGCTGACACGAATGGTGGACGTGCCGGTGTACGTTTGTCATGCGGTGGGTGTCGACATTCCGGGACGCGAGGTCACGGGGGTCACGATGGCCGATTTTTCGGGTCCGCATCCTGCCGGACTCGTGGGAACGCACATTCATTTTTTGGATCCGGTGAACTTGGAAAAGAGTGTTTGGTACCTCGGTTATCAGGATGTGATCGCCTGCGGTACCCTCTTCAGGACCGGGCGAATCAACATCGACCGGGTTGTCTCGCTGGCCGGTCCGTCCGTCAAGAAGCCGCGACTGCTTCGCACTCGGATGGGGGCATGCCTGGACGACTTGCTGGCGGACGAGCTGACGGACGGAGATCACCGCATCATCTCCGGTTCGGTTTTCTCGGGACGAACATCGGAACCTCCGTGCCATTACTTGGGGCGATATCACACCCAGATTTCTGTGCTTCCAGAGGGCCACGAGCGAGAATTTTTGGGGTGGCAGAAGCCGGGGTTTCAACGTTTTTCCGTGACGAGGGCGTTTGCGTCGTCCTGGGTTCCCGGGTTGTTGCAAAACATGAAATTCACCACATCGACCGGAGGCAGTCGACGGGCGATGGTTCCGATCGGCGTGTACGAACGCGTGATGCCGTTGGATCTGTTACCGACCCAATTGCTGCGGGCGTTGATCGTTGGAGATTCGGAACAGGCCAGCGAACTGGGGTGCCTGGAGTTGGACGAAGAGGACCTGGCCCTTTGCACCTTTGTTTGTCCTAGCAAATACAACTACGGTCCCATGCTGCGAGAGAACCTCACCAAGATCGAACTCGAAGGCTGACCAGTCCTATGCTACGACGATTCTTAGATCGCATCCATCCACTGTTCGACCAGGGCGGCAAGCTGGAACGCATGTATCCCTTGTACGAGGCGATGGATACCTTCCTGTACACGCCTGGCGAGGTGACTCGCAGTGACTCGCACGTTCGCGACGCGATGGACTTGAAGCGGATGATGTCGATGGTGATCGTCGCCTTGACTCCCTGCATTTTCATGGCGTTTTGGAACACGGGTTACCAAGCAAATCTGGCGATGCAGCAGATGGGGGTCGACGCGGCCGAAGGCTGGCGAGGCTGGGTCATGAGTCAGCTTCAATTGGGATATGCCCCCGATGACTTCCTGAGTTGTATCGTCCACGGCGGATTGTATTTTTTGCCGATGTACCTGGTGACCATGGCCGTCGGAGGAACCTGGGAACTCATTTTTTGTTTGGTGCGAAGGCACGAGATCAACGAGGGTTTCCTGGTCACCGGGATGTTGTTTCCCTTGACGTTGCCGCCTATGATGCCTTTGTGGCAGGTCGCTTTGGGCATCAGTTTCGGGATTGTGATCGGCAAAGAGGTGTTTGGCGGCACGGGTAAGAACTTCTTGAATCCGGCCTTGACCGCTCGAGCGTTCCTGTACTTTGCCTACCCGGCTCAGATTACGGGCGATGCGATCTGGGTGGCCTTGGACGGATACACGGGCGCCACGTCCCTGGGGCGGATGGCCATCGCCGATCCGGCGACCGGTCTCCAGGCTCTGGTGGCTCCCGAGACAGGCGAGACGCCGATCACTTGGATGTCGGCTTTCGTGGGCACCATTTCGGGATCGATGGGCGAGACGTCGACGTTGGCTTGTATGATCGGCGCTGCAATTTTGATCGGCACGGGGATCGGATCGTGGCGGATCATGGCCGCCGTGTTGGCTGGTGGTATGGTCTTTTCCACCCTGTTGTATTTCGTTCCCAGCGAGACGAACGCGATGTTCAACGTTCCTCCGTGGTGGCATCTGGTGATCGGTGGATACGCCTTTGGTCTGGTGTTCATGGCAACCGATCCGGTCTCGGCTTCGATGACCAACGCGGGGAAATGGGTGTATGGGGTCTTGATTGGCGTGATGACGATTCTGATCCGGGTCGTCAATCCGGCATTCCCCGAGGGAATCATGCTGGCGATTCTGTTCGGCAACGTGTTTGCCCCCACCATCGACTACTTTGTCGTCCAAGCGAATGTCAAGAGAAGGATGGCACGATATGCAACGTGATTCGATCGCCAATACTTTCGCGGTGGCGACGTGCTTGTGCGTCGTTTGTTCGGTCGTCGTGTCGACCGCGGCGGTGGTGCTTCGCCCGGCTCAAGAACGCAACCAGTTGATGGAGCAGAAACGCAATATCCTACGGGCCGCCGGACTTTATCAGCGGGATCGGCCGCTCGAAGAGTTGTTCGAACAGGTCGAAGTACACGTCGTCGATTTGGAATCGGGCGAATTGGTCGACCCTTCGGTGATCGACCCCGACACCTTCAACCAGCGGGCGGCCGCCCGCGATCCGGACAAGAGCCGCTCGTTGGATCGCAGGCAGGATCCAGCGGGAATCGGGCGTCGAGCGGATTATTCTTTCGTCTACATGGTCCGCAAGAATGGCCAGTTGTCTCAGGTCGTGCTGCCCGTTCACGGGAAGGGGCTGTGGTCGACCTTGTATGGTTTTTTGGCACTGGATGCCGATCTGGATCACATCCAGGGCTTGACCTTCTACGAGCATGGGGAAACGCCGGGACTAGGTGGCGAGGTGGATAACCCTCGCTGGCAGCAACAATGGGTCGGCAAGCGGGCGTTCGACGACCAGGGCGATGTCCGTATCCGCGTGCTTCGCGGCCGGGTCGATGATGACGATCCGGACGCGATCCATCAGGTCGATGGCTTGGCGGGGGCGACCATCACCGCCCAAGGCGTATCCAACTTGGTCCAGTTCTGGTTGGGCGAACAAGGATTCGGCTCCGTCTTGGAGACGCTGCGAGAACGCGAAACGGAATAGCACAGCCAAACGAGGCTGTTTACCGGGTTGAAAAATCCAACGGTGCATGGGAGAGCAACCGATGGCAGAATTAAAAGCGAAACAGGTTCTGCTGAACCCCTTGTTCAATAACAATCCGATCGCCCTGCAGGTGCTGGGGATCTGCTCGGCGCTGGCTATCACAACTCGGTTCGATACCGCTTTGGTGATGAGCGTCGCGGTGGTTTTCGTGTGTGCCTGTTCCGGGGCGTCGGTCAGCTTGATCCGCAAGCGAATTCCCACCAACATCCGCATCATCGTGCAGATGACCATCATCGCTTCGCTGGTCATCCTGGTCGATCAAGTTCTGAGGGCTTTCTTCTGGGAGATCAGCAAGCAGTTGTCGGTGTTTGTCGGATTGATCATCACCAACTGCATTGTGATGGGGCGGGCCGAGGGCTTTGCCATGAAGAACGGCGTCTGGCTCAGCTTCCTGGATGGAATCGGCAACGGGTTGGGATATGGGTTGATCCTGTTGGGCGTGGCTTTCTTCCGAGAGTTGCTTGGATCGGGACAACTGTACGGCGTACAATTGCTGGCCGTCGCCGGGCAGGAGGGCGGTTGGTACGTTCCCAATGGCCTAATGCTGTTGCCGCCAAGCGCCTTCTTCCTGATCGGATTGTTCATCTGGGCGATCCGTACGTGGAAACCGGAACAAGTCGAGGAGGCTTGATATGATAGAAGATTATTTGAGCCTGTTTATTCGGGCAGTGTTCGTCGAGAATCTGGCCTTGGCCTTTTTTCTGGGAATGTGCACGTTCCTGGCCGTTTCGAAAAACGTCAAGACGGCTTTGGGCCTGGGAGTGGCGGTGATCGTGATTCAGACCATCACCATCCCGGCGAACCATTTGATTTTCCAATACTTGCTGAGGCCCGGTGCGCTGGAATGGGTCGGGCCCGGCTACGAAGAACTTGATCTGACCTTCTTGGGGTTGATCAGTTACATCGGCGTGATCGCGGCCATGGTCCAGATCCTGGAAATGACCTTGGACCGTTTCTTCCCGCCTTTGTACAACGCTTTGGGGATCTTTCTTCCACTGATCACCGTCAATTGTGCTATTTTGGGGGGGTCCCTGTTCATGGTCGAACGCGAGTACACCCACGTGGAGAGCATCGTCTTCGGCTTCGGGTCGGGCGTGGGTTGGGCGTTGGCCTTGGTAGCCCTGGCGGGCATCCGGGAGAAGATGAAGTACAGCGATGTTCCGCCAGGATTACGAGGTCTGGGGATCACCTTCATCACGGTGGGCTTGATGGCTCTGGCGTTCATGTCGTTTGCCGGTATCCAACTGTGATGGTCCGTTTTCATCGGCTAACATTCGACGAGTGAATTATGTCTGAAGTTTTCGAAGTCTTCCTTGGCGTGACAATGTTCACCGCGATCGTGCTGATGCTGGTCGTGCTGATCCTGATCGCACGGTCCCGGTTGGTGGCCAGCGGCAATATCGACATCTTGGTGAACGATCAAAAGACGTTGACGGTCCCCGCAGGAGGAAAGCTGCTGGGCGCTTTGGCGGACGCCGGGATTTTTGTGTCGTCGGCTTGCGGTGGAGGCGGAACGTGTGCCCAGTGCAAGGTGAAGGTCGAGTCCGGCGGTGGAGACATCCTGCCGACCGAACGTTCCCATGTCAGCAACCGCCAAGCTCGCGAAGGGGTACGCTTGTCGTGTCAAGTCGCGGTGAAGCAGGACATGAAGGTCCATGTTCCCGAGGAAGCATTCGAAACGAGAAAGTGGGAATGCACGGTGCGATCCAATCGCAACGTCGCCACGTTCATCAAGGAATTGGTGTTGGATCTGCCGGAAGGAGAAGACGTCGGCTTCAAAGCGGGAGGGTATATCCAAATGGAGATTCCACCGCATGAATTGGAGTACAAGAGCTTCGACGTGGAGCCCGAATACCGGGAAGATTGGGACAAGTACAACGTATGGCGTTATCGATCCGAAGTGACCGAACCGGTGATTCGTGCCTATTCGATGGCGAACTGGCCCGGCGAGCGTGGCATCATCATGTTGAACGTGCGGATCGCCAGTCCGCCGCCACGGGCGCCCGAGGGCACTCCGCCGGGCAAGGCGTCCTCGTACATCTTCAATCTGAAACCTGGCGATAAAGTAACGATTTCGGGACCTTACGGTGAATTCTTCATCAAGGATACCGACACAGAAATGGTTTACATCGGTGGTGGCGCCGGCATGGCGCCTTTGCGAAGTCACATCTTCGAACTCTTCAAGAACATGCGAACGAAGCGTAAGGTCTCGTATTGGTACGGGGGTCGCAGCTTGCGTGAGCTGTTCTATATCGAAGATTTCCGTGAGATCGAAAAAGAATTTCCCAACTTTCGATTCAACATCGCGCTCTCCGAGCCGCTGCCGGAAGACAACTGGAACGGCTACACGGGCTTCATTCACCAGGTGTTGTACGAAGAGTACCTGAAAGACCACCCGGCGCCGGAAGACATCGAGTACTACATGTGCGGCCCCCCCATGATGAACTCCGCTGTTTTCAAACTGCTGGACGATCTGGGAGTTGGTCCGGAGATGATCGCTTTCGATGATTTCGGCGGTTGATCCCCATGCTCGTTCGACGGCGGCAACTCGCGCTCTTACTGGTGGCCAGCGCTCTGTTCGCTTGGTTCGCTTGCCGGCCCACCGCTCGAATGCAGGCAGGCCCCTCGTTGACGGGCATGACGATGGGCACCGTGTATTCGATCAAGTTGGGCGAATTGCCGGCGGGCTTGCAGGTGGACACGCTGCATCGAGAAGTGGAGCAGCGTCTGCAGCAGATCAATGCGCGGATGTCGACCTACCAGGACGATTCCGAACTGTCTCGATTCAATCGCCACCAAGACGACGATTGGTTTGAAGTTTCCAAGGAGACGGCGGGGGTCGTCAACGTCGCATTGGAAATCAGCCGGTTGACCGACGGAGCTTTCGATGTGACGGTCGGCCCGTTGGTCAATCTCTGGAACTTCGGACCCGACGCGAAGCCGGGCCACATACCAACCACAGAACAGGTGGAACAAGAGAAAGCCCGCGTCGGGTACCAGCAACTGGAGGTTCGTCTGTCACCCCCGGCGCTGCGAAAGAAGAGTCCCGAAATCTACGTCGATCTGTCGGCCATCGCCAAGGGTTACGGCGTCGACGCGATCGCCGAACTGCTGGCCGACCGAGGCATCGCGGACTTTATGATCGAGATCGGAGGTGACGTGCGGACAGGCGGCACCCGTCACGATGGCCAACATTGGCGGATCGGCATTGAAAAACCGGTCAGCCATCTGCGATCGGTCCAACACGTCGTGGGGTTATCGGGCCAGGCATTGGCCACGTCGGGCGATTATCGCAACGTTTTCGAGCACGAGGGACGCTATTATTCGCACGCGATCGATCCCTTCACAGGATACCCGGTTCAGCATGAACTGACTTCGGTTTCCGTGATCTACCTCGGGAACTGCATGATGGCCGACGCCTGGGCCACAGCCCTGCTGGTCGTCGGCCCCGATCGAGCGTTGCAATTGGCAGAGGAACACTCGTTGGACGTCCTGCTGATCCTGCGAACGGATCAGGGATTCGAGGAACGGATGACCGACGGATTCTCCCGATTCCTGCTGACAACGCGGTAGAACATCGGTGGTCGGCTCACTACAATTTACCGAAGGAGGTACGCCATGAACATCTTGTTCGCTGCCCTGGCCGTCTTCGTGTTGGCGATGCTGGGGATGGCATTGGGCGTAATCTTCGGTAGGCGGTGTATCAGCGGCTCGTGCGGGGGCATGGGATCCGCGCGTGATGCATCCGGACGCCCGATGTGTGACCAGTGCCCTTCGCGAGGCGAATCGCCCCCGCCACCGGACTAGATCCTGTCATTCGTGGCAGACGATTGGCCCTTTTTGCGTGCAATGGGACCGTGCGGAGACCTTAGAGTCCCATTTCTTGTTCGTTTCTTTTTCTTGGGCGTCTCGCTTGTGGACGGGCGGGAACAGCTTGGCGGACTGACGTAAAGTCAATGGAAAAAAGAACTTAACGCGATCTTCGCGGTGCTCTTTCGGACATAACATTCGGAAAAGTGGCGTTTCTTCTTACTTGTTTTGTCCATCTTCTCCAATTAATATCGCATAATAGACTGAAGTAGGTCTTTGGCGGTGTCGGCTGCGCGCCGAAGATGACTTTGACTGCGCGGGTTTTCACCGCCGCGAAAACGGCATCCGGCACAGGATCATGGGGCAAGGCTTTTTAGACGCTTCGAAAAATGGGGTAAGCAAATGGCTTGGCGACAAGTACGGATTTCTGGGCTGTGTTTGGCAGCGATAGCTTGTCTGGTGGTGACCTCCGCGCGTGCCCAGCAGGGCAACGGGGTCGTGGTCGATGCGGACGGCGTTCTCAGGACGCGAGTCTTCTACGACCCGAACGGGATGTTGACGAGGCAGCGTCTGGAAGCGGCTCGAGCTACGCTGGCTCCCGATCTGTTGCGGCCCAGCAAGATGCGGAAGGTATCGTTGAATCGGCTGGAAGCCGCTGCGGCTCAGCACTTGGCAACCGGGCAAGGCATGCCGGACGAGATGCGGTACTTGGCCGGAATGACCAGGATTCAGCACGTGTTCCTGTACCCCGAGACGGGCGACTTGGTGATCGCGGGACCTGCCGAAGGTTTCGCGCCCAATGTGGCGGGTCGAGTCGTGGGGATGCACACGGGTAGCGCCGTGTTGGAATTGCAGGATCTGGTGGTGGCTTTACGAGCCTTTCCACCGGGCGAACGCGGCACTCCGGCTGTGGTCTGTTCGATCGATCCCACGCCCGAAGGCCTGCAGCGGATGCAGCAGTTTCTGGTCAACATCTCGGGACGAATCACCCCGGGCGATGCCAACCGCATCGCCAATGGATTGAGGGAAAGCTTGGGCCAGCAGAAGGTGCGGATCGAAGGGATCTCACCACGCACCCACTTCGCTCAAGTGATGGTCGAAGCCGATTACCGCATGAAGCTGATCGGTATCGGATTGGAGGAACCCCCGGTCAGGATTCCGAGTTACGTTTCCAGAGCCAACCCACGGGACGTGTCGCGAAACGCCTTGCAACGTTGGTACTTCACCCCCAATTACGAATGCCTCCGCGTATCGGAAGACGAATTGGCGGTGGCCCTGGAAGGCAACGGCGTTCAATTGGTCGGCGAGCATCAACTGGTCCAAGCCGCAGGCGAGCGCGTGACCTCAGGCCGCGTGGACATGGCCAGCCAAGCCTTCACGCAAGCCTTTACGCGGAATTATGCCGATCTGGCCGCTCGCGAACCCGTCTACGCCCAATTGCGCAATCTGATCGACATGACCATCGCCGCCGCCTTCATCCAACAGCAGGACTATTACGGACGGATCGGCTGGATGATGGACGTATTCGGCTGCGAACAGCAATTCCCGGTGGAAACGTATCCGGAACCCAAAACCGTCGAATCCGCCGTGAACGTCGTATGGCGAGGCAACACGCTGATGACCCCCATCGGCGGCGGCGTCCAGATCGAACCTGCCTTGGCCCTATCGGAAGGTGCCTTACTGCCGGACGAAGAGGGAACCGTGGCCGCGATGCGTGAGCAGATCGACATCCGCCAGATCGACCCTTCCGTCTGGTGGTGGGATTGAATCCCCACGCCGGGGCCGTGAAGCCCGGAGAACTTTCAGAACCGATTCCAGGATGGGCTTGTCCGCCCATCCGTTTCTGCTAGACTAGGGGCCGACGAGAAGGACGCCCCTATAGCTCAATTGGCAGAGCATCTGACTCTTAATCAGAGGGTTTCTGGTTCAAGTCCAGATGGGGGCACTTTCCTAAGCCGTGAATCAATAAGGATTTGCGGCTTTTTTGCTGCGCCAAAGGATTTTCTAGGAATCGTAGAAAAAACACGATTCTGTACCGGTTTTCATGGATTCTGTACCAGATTCTGTACCACAGAGCAGTCGATTTTGAGTTCCTGACGCGGTGGATGACGAGGAGATGCCGCACGAGTTCGCCGCTGGTAGACTACACTTGGACCACCTATTCCCCCATTATGATGGCGAACCCGAAAAAGGCCCCATCGGCCGGCGACGCGATCGTCGCAATGATGGCTGAACTGGCCAGGCGGTTGGCAGGGCGCCGAAGAAGCGGGCGTCGTCTGGAGTAACAGCCAGCTCCATCGACCGGATTTGAAATCCTGCCTGGTCGAGGGTCTGGACGACGGATCCGAGGACCTGGCTGTGGGACAGGGGAAACCATGTCGCGGTGGCCGGCGGGGTGCGCATCTGGTCAAGTTCGCCCCACATGACCGCTCGAGCACCGCAATGCTTGATCAGTGTCATGGCAGATCTCCACGTGTAAAAGAACGGGAGCAGCCGGGGAAGCCTATTGCCGCTGGACGTTGAGCGCAATGCAAGTCCTCGCATCGGAGTACGGAAATAGCACGGCTCCAAGGGCGGTGATTGGCGTCGAACCTCGCCCAGCTCATGAGAATCGATAAGGAATCACCTCACTGTCTCATGACAACGGCGACCTTCCTGCGGATGTAACCCTGAGGCTGACAACGAGGCGGATCCAATGCGACCCTGACGGGGGTGGTGGATGCAGTCGCACGGAGTGGTGTTTGCACCTACGGAGGTCTTGCACTGAGCCGTCAGGAAAGTTAAATTGAGAATTAGTTTGAAGCTGTTCCAGAAACCGGCCGGTCCACGGCCGGCTGGGACTTCGATTTCGAGACGGATTTTTGGACCGCAATCATTGGAATTGCGAGCGGTCGTTCAGGTCGCAAGCAGCGCGGCTGGAAGGGAGGGTAGTCGAAAGACGGCATGTTTCTAGACCGCTCAGGTGGGCGCGACCTGAGTACCTTGGCCCGGCAGGGCAATCGCTTGAGATGAGTGTGACCTGAACGAGCAACAGCTTCGGCCAAGGGTGCAACGGCGTCCGGCCAGAATGGGGTACTGGGCGTCAGCCAAGAGCGTTTCGGGGTGTGTTGGAAGTGGCTCAAGTTTGTCAGGCTGACGGGTAATCTATGTAGCGGCATGTGCTGGATAAAATGCGGAATCGAGAGGACACGATTCGCGACTCGGATCTTGCATCGGGCGGCAGATGGGGTCTAGTTTTCTGGGGTGGAGGCGCAGTGGGAACCGCAACGCATATCAGTTCTGATTCGCCAGCCGCGCTTCTAAAAGCGGCGTACAGACACTTAGCGTTCGACCGGGGCGCATTGCTGTTTGCGACCAGAAAGCCTCGAACGGCGGCACTGGAAGATTGGCTTGACTTCGGAGATTGGCAGTCGCTGGCGGCCCAAGTGGGCGCGGAGACCATTTTCTTCGTGGATCGCGATCCAGTCGTGGTGTTCGCGCGGTCGGAGGATGGGTCTCCCGATACCTTGCGGAGATTATACGACCAAATATGGTGCATGTCGCGTCCTCAGTTGCTGTTCCTTGCCAGCCCGGGGCAACTTGCGGTATATGACCTTGCCAAGCCGCCGCCGAGGCCAGGCGAATCGCTTGATGGCGAAAACCGACTGATTGCCGTCGCCTCGTCGATGGCGGATGTCCAGTCAAAACTCGCCTCCTATCACCGCGAGTGTATTGAAACAGGAGCGGTCTTTGGCGACGACCGCTTCCGCGACTCCACTAATCGCGCCGACCGCGCGCTGATCCGGGATCTCAGGACCGTTCGCCGTCAATTGGAGGCCGTTTCCGTTCCAGAGACGCAGAAGAAACCTGAACTCCGGTATCTCCACTCGTTGATAGGCCGAGCCATCTTCGTCCGTTATCTCGAAGATCGGGAAATTCTTGTCCCCGCGTATTTCGAGTCCATTGCCGAGGGCCGTGAGGGGTGGCAAGAAATCCTCGCGGAGCCTCCCACGGCCCCAGGCCTGGATCCAAGGATGGTAGAGCTGCGTTTTCTGCGAGTCTTGCGAGACAAGGCGTTCACCTACGCGCTGTTCGAACGATTGGCAAGGGATTTTAACGGCGATGTTTTCCCAATCGAGGAAGGAGAAGACGCCTGCATCCAACAAGAACACCTCGACGAACTGCGCGGGTTTTTGACGGGCAGCACGTCCCGGCAGAAGGAGCTGTTCTTCTTCGCCTACCGATTTGATGTGATTCCCATCGAACTGATCAGCGCGATCTACGAAGAGTTCTACACCGAGCGGATCGGCAAAGGCCGCAGCCAGGGCTCGCATTACACGCCACCCGAATTGGTTGATTTCGTGCTCCAAAATACGCTTACGCCGGAGATGCTTGCCAAGAAACCGCGTGTCTTCGATCCCGCCTGCGGTTCGGGCATCTTCCTCGTGGAGTCCTTTCGCCGCATCGTGCGTCACACTTGGAGGGAGCAAGACGGCAGGCCGCTTACCCGTCCCCAACTTCGAAAGATCCTCCGCGAGCAGATTGCGGGAATTGACGTAAACGAGGAAGCGGTCCGTGTCGCGGCTTTCAGCCTCTACCTCGCATTTCTGCATTACCAGAAGCCGCGGGAAATCAATGATGAGCGTACATTGCCCTACTTGAAATGGGTACCGCAAGAAGAGCGGAATCGCCGCGAAGAAAAGAAGCCGGGAGCAGAGCACTTCGACGTGTTGCTGAACGCGAATGCTTTCGAGGTCGTCTCCGACGAGTGCCTGCCGGAAGTCGCACATCGCTTCGGGCCGGAAAGTGCCGATGTTGTCGTCGGCAATCCGCCGTGGGGTTATCCCAAGAGCGATGACAGGGAAGGCCAGAAGGCACTGACCGATACCCTAAAATGGTGCAGTGCGAAGAAGGGCCGGCCGGTGGGAGACAAGGAACTCTCCCAAGCGTTCATCCACCTTGCGTTGGCCCTTTTGCGAGACGGCGGCAGAGCAGGACTGCTCGTTTCGTCGGGCGTCTTCTTCAAACATCACGAAAACAGCCGCAAATTCCGCCGGGTGTGGCTCAACGCCGCGCGGCTCGAACATGTCGTCAACTTCGCCCACGTGCGGCGCATTTTCTTCTCCGGGCCGCAGCGCGAGGCCAAAGGCATCTCGCCCTTCGTTTCTATCGTTTTCGAGCGAACGACGGCCGGACCACCGGAAGATAACCACTTTCAATACTGGTCAGCCAAGCGAACGGCTGTCATCGAGAACACCCGCCATGTCGTTCTGAATCGAGGCGATATGCACTGGCTATCACAGCACGACTGCCTTGCGGATGAAAGGCTGTGGAAGATCTATTGGTGGGGCGGACACAGGGACGAAGCACTGGTTCGTAAGCTCAGCGCGAATCGACGCCTGGTTCAATTACCTGACGAAGTGCCCGCCATAAGACTCAGTTTTGGACGCGGTTTTGAAGTACTAAAGACTGGTGACGAAAGCGGATGGCTTAGGAATTATCGCGAATTGCCGGTGAAGAGCCTCAGGCGGTATGGTCCCCAGTCCCTCACTGATCTGCAAGCAGTCCCACCGCGAGTCTATAGAAAAGGGTTGCAAGCGATCTACAGTGGACACCGGGTGCTCGTCGCACGCGGTATCAAGACCGGCGGTTTTATCACGGCGCGTCTGGAAACGGAGAGTTACGCCTTCCGGAACTCGATTCATGGGGTTCGGCTGGAGGGACTCGAACCTTGGCAGGAAGCTGCAATCATCGGGATCTTCTGGTCGTCTTTGGCACGCTACTTCTACTTTCTAACCTCCGGGGCCTGGGGCCTGTGGCACGATGAGATTCATCTTGAAGACGTGCAGCAAATGCCTATCCGCCTTCCACGCGACGTTAAGCTCCGCAATCGGATTGCTCGAATCGTCAAGCAGCTTCAGCAGTTGACGGTGCCAACCGCTGCTCGGGATCTGCTCGAACAGAAAAATGCTCGTGAGCACCGGACATGTGCGAATGACTTGCGACGGCTGGAAGACGAACTCGACGCGGCCATTTTCGAGCTTTACGAATTGTCGCCCGCAGAACGCGACGCAATACGCGAGACGTGTTCCATGGGCCTCGACTTGTTCTATCGATACCATAACGGGGATGCGCTGCGGGAAGTCGCCCAACCGAGCCGGAGCGTCGGCACATTCTCTGACTTGCCCGGGACGGGGGACGATCTGTCCGCCTACCTTCGCATCTTCCTTGAGATCTGGAACGCCGAGTTGGCCCCGGACGCCGAGCTTGCTTGGCGCATCCTGTCACCGCCGTCTGGCGCGCCGCTGCTGGCCGTTTCGTTCACTACCCGCTACATCCAGGACGCGTCTCCTGCCGCGTTGTCGAATACCGATGCCGAGGCGTGGTCCAATGTCCTAACGCATCTGCATCAGGATTCGCACGTTCGCGGCGGCTCATCGCGAATCTTCATCGACACGTTTTTTCGCTACGTCGGAGACCGTGAAATCCTTTTCATAAAACGCAACGAGCGACGCTTCTGGACTCGCACCGCCGCCCGTGAAGACGCCGAGTCTGCACTTGCTCACTTGATGAACCTCAAGGATGTCGGTTCGGGAGGCCAGGAATGACCCGTGCTGGACCGTTGCTACGCTCACGCTGCCTTTGGTCCGAGCGGGAACAGAGGTGCCTCGCGACTCTCGAACGGGCGCTGCTCCTCCTCGCCATGAACGACGACGTACCTGAAACGGAAACGGAACTAAACCGGTGCTTCTATTTTTGTCTGCTTGAGGCTAGTCGCGAACTGTATCCTGATGACGTCGTTGCTCCTGTGCCCGAGTGCAACAACCAGCCTGACCCGGACGATGAAGCGCGAGCGGCCCGCGAAGGAAAACGGCCTGACTTCCAATGGATTTTTCTGGACCGCTACGAACCCGAACCGCGCCGTAGCAGCAAGCAGTTCGTTGTCGAGTGCAAGCGGCTCGGTAGACCTTCTCGTGCCGACTGGGTATTCAACCTCAACTACGTACATCACGGCATCAATCGCTTTCGAGACGCGATTTGGGCTTACGCCCAGCGTTTTCCCAGCGGTGCGATGGTCGGATACTGGCAGAGCATGGAGGGAGAGGAGGTATTGAACGAAGTCAATGCAGAATCTCGCATGAACTCACTCCCCGCTTTGAGCCTAATAGGTAGGAATCGCGGCGCCCTCGCACGATTGGAACACGAATTCGACCGACCAGTCGAGGCGTCGCCCTTTCGATTGCACCATCTGTGGATTGACTTGCGAAGCCGAGGCCAACACGAGCTGTTCGGATCGGCTCGTTGAGCCCGTCGGTCACATCGACCGACGTAGCGAGCGCTTGTACGGCACCGCCACCTGCAAAAAAGAGCGGTCTCAACTGCATGCACTGGTCTTCCCGACCTCGAGCAGTTCCGCCTCTGCTGAAATCCCCGCACCTCAAGGATCGACTTCCGGATTGCATCGTCTCCGCGGCTGGCACCTGGTCTGCTCAGGAGCGTTACGTGGAGGATGAGACTGGGCACGGACACATGGAGGCCAAGTCGGACGAGCAATGGCTCGAAGAAGTCGAATGCCTCCTGCAGGAGAGTCGGAAATTTCGCGTCGTGTGCGTAGATACTCACTGCTGAGAATCACCGGCGATCAAGAGACACGGTGGGACCGTGACACCGTCGAGCGTCTGGTGATCGTGTGGTACATTAGCCGCATGGCAGCCGAACATCCTGAGCGGCCGGAGGAGGCGACAGGGGCGTCGGACAGGACGGTGGTGACCTGGCATGGCGAGGGGCAAACACTATGGCACATCGTCGACCCGACCGCTGTTTCCCCTCGTTCGGAGAACCGGGGACGGGGAAGAGGACGGCCCTCACCGGTTCGGCTCCCAATCGCACCAGCAGTTGCTCAGAAAGCCACTGAGTGCACACCCCCCCAGTCTTGAGTGATTGGCGGGAGTTGGGCTTTCGATTGCCCGAGGGCTGGAAATCGGGTATCGTAACAGCATGGAATCGATCATCCGGAAAGTCGACGATCTGAAGGCTGAGGAGCGCCGCATGGACGAGTCGGTGGTGGGGCATGCCTTGCCCGAAGACCAGCGGGTGATCATCCGCGTCGTGGAGTTGGGTACGGAACCGGACGATCCGCCCCGGAAGGCGGCCTCGCAGCGTGCCATCGAGATTGCTCGGCGCGGCCGTGCATCGGCTGCCGATCAACGGGTTGCGCCGGAAGAAGCAGATCGTGTGATTGAGAAGGCCATTCACGAAGTGCGTCAGGGCTGTCGGCGTCGGATACCTGCTGACGATCGTCGGTAGAAAATGTAGAAGAGCTATCGGCAGTTGCAGAACGAGTTGGGAGGCATGTCATGGTGGAACGAACCCTGGAGGAGCGAGTCGCTCGCTTGGAGCAGCGCGTGGACGATTTGGCGGGCGGCAAGGCCACCTCGCTTCCAGTACCGGCCAAAGATTGGCGGCGCACGGTGGGCATGTTTCGCGGTGATCCGGTCATGAAGCAAGTCATCGAC
>SKKK01000176.1 GCA_007121535.1 Planctomycetaceae bacterium
CCGTCCTTCTGAACCGCGCCGTCCTTCTGAACCGCGCCGTCCTTCTGAACCGCGCCGTCCTTCTGAACCGCGCCGTCCTTTTGCACGGCACCGTCTTTTTGTGCCGCACCATCCTTCTGCGCTGAATCACCGGCGAACAACGCCGAGCCAGCGAACAGAATACCACAAAGAGCTGCCAATACTGCGTGTTTCATCAGAACACTCCCAACGCATGAAACAAATAGCCTATACCTCCTGTATTTCCCACAACACTTCCAATCCATAGTCAACGTAACTTATCCACTATATCGTATGTAGCACGCTGTTCAAATTAAATTTTCAAGCGTCCTCGATCTTTCTTCGTTTTCCTCGCAAGGGCTGGTCCGGCCAATGAAGAGATTCCGGTTCTGTCATCTAACCATGGCACATCAAACCCGCCGTAACCATGCAAAACGAGCCTCTGCTTTGGGATTCTCCTTGGAAAGCCAGGCGGACCGTTGCGTTGTTGACGGTTAGAGCGATTGTGCCAGCCGGCGGCTCAGTTGGCGGAGCGGGGTTCCAGGTATCGCATCAGGGGATGCCCGCGATCGACGATTTCATCACCGCCGGTCGGAAAGTCGAAGAGACCTTCTTCCAGATGTGCGGAGAACGACGATTCGATGAAATCGATCACGGCCAGCATGCGGTAGGTTGCGTGGAGCAGATCGGTGCTTCCCGTGCGTCGATCCGCTTGAACGTGCAGGTACTCGATTCGACGCAGCATTCGATCTTCCTGCTGGATGATGACGCGAAGGTAGTTGGGCAGATGAGACACATTGGCATCTCGTCCTCGTGTGCGGCTAGCGCCGGAATCCTCATCCTCCGCAACTTTCCATTGTCCTTCAACGACCCAAACGGGCTGGCCTTCAAGCTGAGCCGAATGAAGTGGGGCCAAGCGATAAAACTGGAGGATGTTCTCCAACAATCGTGGCAGCCCCAACGCAACCAACCCATGTTCGATCGAAATGGACGGTTGTGTGGCAGTATACGCCGACATGGCGCGCGGCCCTCGGACGCGATCCAAGTCGACTCGTTCCAGAACGGGGCCATCCAACAGATCACTTGTCACCCATAAGAATCGTCCATCGCTGATCTGCTGTACGCTGGCGATTTGGTCGCCAATGGTCGACTGCCAGTCCCATCGTATCAACGGACCACGAGGTGATGCACGTTGGACGTAGGTGCCTTGGCTCACGAACCGTTGACCGAAGAGATCGATGTACTGATTCAAACGAGCTTGAAATGCGGGTGCTAGCATCATTTGCTCTTGGACTTGTCGAAGAAGCTGCTCGCTGGAATCCGCCGAGTCCAGGTGTGGCACATCGACCTCTGATTCATCTGCGGGCCAGGGAGCGGACGCTAGCATCGCCATGAAGATCAGGATGGCTATTGACTGTTTCATGGTCCATCAAGCCCGATTGTGACGGTTTTAGCAAAGAAACCGATTGTACGAAGCCGAACAATAACGCACGTGGACGTTATCTCGCAATCCAGACACCGAGTGTGCTGCGCCGCCAGCGGCCAGCCAAGCGGGGGCGATTGTAGAGTCGGCTGGCAGCGGGGTCTACGCCATTAATGCAGCGAATTGTGCGGTGGGCATATTCTTGCCTGCGATCGCCGGAATTTGATTCTGGCGAAGGACTCGTGCCGAAATGGGGGGAACACGATGAAAGAACGATTTGGTTTCATGCTAGTGTGTCTAGCTGCATCCGCCTTGCTGGTCGGGTGCGTGACGCCGTTAGAGCATAACTTACCGCCTGCCGAGCGACTTCTGGGGCCTGGTCCGGGCGTCACCGGTCCCGGACCGGGGGTCATGCCCCCGATGATGCCGGTCGGTCACGACGCGATGTTTGCTTCCGGGATGCCGATGTCGCCCGGGGCTTCGGCGGTACAAATCCTGTTCCGGCGTCCCGAGGGGATGCAGGTTCGTTGGGATGTCATGGGCGAGGGAACCTTTGATTCCACGCCGCTGATCGTCCCCGGACGTCAGAACTTCGGGACCGCGGGCATCTATCGTTTGAAGCTGACCAACATTGTTGGTCGCGAGGGTGTCGAGCTATACCCGACGTTGGAGATCGGTCCGACGACGCCACGAAGCGAAGCGTATCTGGCTCACAACGCCATCCCGATCCAATTCACGGAAGAGGACTTCGATCAGGTGCTTTCCGGCAACTTTGTGACGAAGGTCATCTACCTGCCGGATCCCGCGTTCCAGGAAATGGCGTTGGCCAATGTGGAAACCCTGGTCAGCACGCGCCTGGATCCGGGGATGGATCCGATCACCGAAGCGGATCGCCGCGGCGCGATTCTGGCCGTGTTGCGATTGGGTAACAAGGACATCGAGCTGCCGGGCAGCAACGCGGGCGCGTTCTCGTCGATTCCCGGCAATGCTGGTCCGGACGGCATGGCGGGACCACCGATGGGAATGGGATTCGGGGGACCGGCGCCGATGGGGCCGACCGGCTTGATGCCCAGTCATGTCGCCGGAGTGACCGCTCCGGAATGGGGCATGCCGATTACAGGAACACCGATCGGTCTTCCCGGTCCGCCTCATATTCCTTTGGGTGGCCCTGCGGGATTGCAGCAGCATACCATCAGGAACCACACGCGAGTGCATATGCCGGAGCCAACTCGGCACGTTCACATGAACGTCCGCCAGCAGCCTGGCTTCAGTTACCCGACACCGCCGAACCGAGTGCATATCACCGAGCAGTCGATTCAGCCTGCGTTGCCTTACAACCAGCCGCGAATCCATCGGCATGAGCAGATTCACTAAGGCGGTTGTGACGGGAACCACTTCCTTTTCCTCCAGCCAGCAAGGCGCACTGATGTCCGGCAAATTGCGGAATCGATCGAGCTTCGCCGGGTGGGCGGGTCCAGCCCGCCCGCTACGGCTGCTGGCTTGGCTCGTGCTGCTGAGCCTATGCGGTTCGGCGTACGGGCAGCGAGCCCCGGTACACTATTTCCACTCGGCTCACCTACCGCCCGGTACGGTGGGCCAAGGCCAACTATTGCGAGGCGGCCCTCTGCCCGGCTATTTTCAACCGGTCGAAGTTCAGGGGCCGCCGGGCGTGCAGATCTCGTTCGCAGCCGACGGCCAGTTTCTCGATCCCCAGCCCGCTCCGGCTCGGGCCGGGATGCTGATCGGCGCCGTCTATCGCTTCAAGGTGACGAACATACCGCGCCGCGAAGGCTTCGAAGTCTTTCCGACCATCGAAGTGATCAATCGAACGTATCCGCCCGCCGGATTGGCAGAACACTTCCCGATCCCCATCCAGTTGACGCAAGAGGAGCTGGAGTTGGCATTGGATGGGAATTTCGTTCTGCGGGTGATCTTTTTGGAAAATCCGAACCTGGCGTTACCCGTCCAGAGCGATCCGCAACGGCAATTGGTTTATGATGTGCTGGGCACCGAAGATCCCTTGGAAGTCGCTGACCGGCTGGGCCGCCCCATGGCCATTTTGCGCATCGGATCTCGCATTCCCGACGGCCAGGCGGACTCCCCGCGATTCCTGTACGGTTCGCCTCCGTTGTTGCCGCTCAACCAGCCCCAGCCGCATCCCGAGCCGCGCTCGGAATCGCTCTCTGGAACTCGAACTTCTGTGAGGTAGCCGGTCATGACGCGCCGACAAGTAATCCCCGGGCAGACCAAACCACCTGCCTCGCTTTCCCGCCAGGCGTGGGTTGGCGTTCTTGCGTTGTTGGCCGGCGTGACACTGTCGCTGTGTTCCTGCCGCAGCCTCACGCCATCGGCGCCGATGCGGTCTGAGGCAACTCCGGGCGTACCGCCCGGTCCCGGGGCAACGCCTTTGGGTACCCGCAGCACGCCAGGATCCGATGCACACCGCGGAGACATCGCGTTGGCGGCTTATCACCCGCCCGCGTTGCCGGCCAATGCGTGGACGGGCCAGCCGGCGCAGCCCGGCGCCCCCATGGCAGGCCCCACGCAGATGGCGGCTCCTTGGCCCGGTGCAAACTACCAAGCAGCCCCCTGGCGACCACCCGGGATCACCGGCATGTGGCCCGCTGATGAATACCTGTTTGATGGCGGAGATCATCCTCCGTCCGTCCAAGTTATGCAGGACTGGACGGTACTGGGGTTGGACCAGGAAGACACCGTCGCCCATTACGACACGTTGGATGGCCGCACCGAGGTCGAGGCCTCCAATCGCGTGCCCATCTATGCGCCGCGTTTCGCCTCGGTCCGGCAGATTTCGGGGCTTTCGATGAGCCACACCCGCAACCGGCTGGCGGGCGTCGAGGCGCCGACAGAGCCGCTGACGCAGGAAGAGCAACTGAAGCCCAGCGGTATCCACCAGCCATTGCAGACCGAACGTTACCTGGGGCTCCGCGGCTTGCAAGATTTCCGCGAGCATGAAGGTACGCTGGGCGTCACTGGCGACATTTTGCCCGCCGGGCTCCGCGATCGTTTCCAGACCTACGAAGATTTCCAGGTCATCCGAGATGGCACCTTCGACAATTCGGAAAAGGCAAGGTTGACCCTCTGGCTGGAGGCTGCTCATGCCTGGGAGTCCGATCAATCGGCCCAGGTGGTGATCGATGAACATGCGGCCGTTCAGGTCACGGGCCGCTCCCGAGTTCAATCGGTCTATGAATACGAACTGCCCGATGGCAAGCCACGCTTGCGGATCGTCAAAGTCGCCTCGACCGCCCAGGCGCAGCCCGGCGACGAGATCGAATTCACCTTGCGTTTCGACAACGTCGGGGATCAGGCGATCGGCAATGTCACGATCATCGACAACCTGACGACTCGCTTGGAGTACGTGCCCGGAACGGCCGAATGCTCGTTGACCGCCCGTTTCGTCACCCAGGAAAACGATGGCGAATCCTTGATCTTGCGTTGGGAGGTCATGGATCCGCTGGAAGTCGGGCAGGGCGGCATCATCCGCTTTCGTTGCCGGGTTCGTTGATCTTCATCGGGTTGTTGGACGACGGGAATGGCACTATAATCTCGCCTTGTTTGAGCAGTGTATTTTCCCCAGCAGCGCGAGCGAGATCGTATGGCCAGAAAAGTTATCGTCGACTGTGATCCCGGGATCGATGACGCCGTCGCGCTATGCATGGCCCTGTTCGACTCGCGTTTGGAAGTGCTGGGGGTGACTGCCGTCGAAGGCAATGTATCGGCGGATCAGGCCAGTTTGAACGTGCAGACGGTGGTCGACCAATTGGATCCGCCGCGTTACCCGCGACTGGGCACCGCCACGCCCTTGGAAGCGGCGCCGGCGATCGACATGCGGCATCTGCATGGCGAGAACGGACTGGGCAACGCCCGATTCCCCGTGTCGCAATTGCAGCATCAGCATCCGTCGGAGAAGATCCTTTGCGACGAAGTCCGTTCGGCGCCCGATCAGGTTACCCTGCTGTGCCTGGGACCGTTGAGCAACGTGGACCGAGCCTTCCGCCGCGACCCTACGCTGGTCCAGGTGATCGACCAGGTGATCATTTCCGGGGGCAGCGTCGAGTGTCGAGGCGATGTGACGCCGTTGGCCGAATTCAATATGTTCTACGATCCGATCGCGGCGCGGGCCGTCTTTCGATCCCCGACCACCAAGATCCTGATCCCTCTGGAGATCGCCCAACAAGTGTCGTTGAACCTGGACTTGATCGAGCAGTTGCCTGGCGAACATACTCGGGCTGGCCAACTGCTGCGGCGAGTGATTCCGTTCGCATTCCGTGCGTACCGGCAACAGTTGGGCCGCGAGAATATCTGTTTGCAGAGCGTCGTTGCATTGACGGCGGCGTTGAATCCCGAGCTGTTTTCCATCCAGGAATTGGAAGGCGACGTAGAGGTCGCAGGCGAATTGACGCGAGGCGTCACGGTCTTCGACCGTCGCGGACTCAACCCGCCGCCTTCCACGATCGGTGTGGCCGTCGAAGTCGATGTTGCGGCCGTGACCGATTGTATCCTTCGCGGCCTGGCGGAAACCGGCCGTGCGACCTAGTACGCTGTCCCCATCCGCACATCGTCATGCGTTGAGTTCGATCGGCATGCGTCGCGTCGACCAAATTCTAAACCCGGGATTATACTTGGCAGAAGCAACGCTTCGGTCCCGCTGAACCAAAACAGGGATCAAAACCAGGCCGCCGTGAAACCGCCGTCGACGTTGATGTGGGTGCCGGTGATGAATTGGCCAGCAATGGGCGATACCAGCAGCAACAGGGCGCCGATCAACTCTTCGGGTTCCCCGAACCGCTTCATCGGCGTGCCGTGCATGATGTTGTCGATCCGCTCTTGCGTCAGCACTTTACGGTTCTGTTCTGCGGGAAAGAATCCCGGGCAGATCGCGTTCACTCGGATACCCTTTTCGGCGAATTCCTGAGCCACGTTGCGAGTCAGGTTCAACACGGCCGCTTTGGATGCCGAATAGGCCCAGACGCGGGAAAGAGGCAGATGCGAGGTGACGCTGCCGATGTTGACGATCTTTCCACCACCGGCTTGGATCATGTGCCGCCCGAAGACTTGGCAGGCCTGAAACACGGCGCGCAGATTGATGGCCATGATGCGGTCCCAGTCCTGGTCTGTCGCGTCCAGGAAATCGTTGCCCGCGTTGACGCCAGCACAGTTGACCAGGATCTCGATCCGCTCGCTTTGCTTCAGCGAATCGGCCAGCAGCGATTCGATCGACTCTCGTGACGTGACGTCGACAACCACATAGGCCGCTTGGCCCCCTAATTGCGTAAGTTCGTCGACTTGCTTTCGACAAGGCTCTTCCATCAGGTCCGCCACGATCACTTTCGCTCCGGCTTGGACCAGGCCGCGACACAATGCGCCGCCCAACACTCCTGCCCCGCCGACGACAACCGCCGTTTGGCCTTCCAGCCCGAACATTTCCTTCAAGTAATCAGCACCCATCGCGTGTCTCCTTCGTTAGCGTGAAACAAGCCGCGAGTATAACGGATGCCTCGACTGCGGAAAACGGGGAGACCGGAAGCAACGCCGATCTTCAGTCGCCTTGATTCAAGCCCGGGATCAGATGCAGCGTGCCGTCGCTGCCGCCGAGCAGCAGCAGGCCCTGCGCGCCGAATACCAGCGGGCCGGCACTCAGCGGCTCACCGATCTCGGCTCGCGCCACCTCGCTGCCGTCCGCACCGGAAACCCGCCACACGGTGCCGGATGTGGATGCCAACACCAGATCGTCCTCGTGGACCAAGGGCCACCCGGTCAGCGGTCCATACTCCAGATCCGCCGTCCAGCGTTGCTGACCTTCGCCATCAAAACACAGCAGTTTCCCGAGATCCGTGGTCAGCAAGACCCACGAGCCGATCGATTCGGGGCCCCAGGTGACGCGGCCTTCCAACGGCCAATCGCTGCCGGCAGACAGATCGGTCGCCGCCATCGAGATCACCGTGTCGCTGTTCGATTCGCGGACCACGGCGTACACCGTATCGCCCGCGATGGCTAAGCCGGAATCGATCGAACTGCCCAGATCCGCCTGGACGATGGATTCAAGGTGAGGTTCGGGGTCATTCTGGATGCCAACTCGATAGCACTTGCCGTCACTATCGGCCAGAACGACGTGGCCATCGTTTGTCGCCACCGGTCGCCGCCAGCGAATTTTCGAGCCGCCGGCGATGGGAGCTTGGAAGGGCAGGATCTTGGGGCCGCCATGCTGCGGATCGATCAGGAATACCTGCCCGTTGTCCAACGGCACCAGCAACCCGTCCTCGAACCGGATCGGCGTGGCCGAGACCTGCGCCTCGGAAGCAGGGCGAATCGGATGCATCTCCAGTCGCCCCGTCGACGAGGTCGCCTTGGGATTATACAGCACCAGACGGTTGATCTGTTGGCTGCTGACCAACGCCCAGCGATCGTCGTCCAGGCGGATCGCCCGGTCGAACGGGACGGTCCGCGCAGCACCCAACGCTGCGGTGGCCATCTGGTCCACCTTGCCTTGTTTCATAACGTCCATCGTGACCTGAAACAACTCGGCCTGCATCGATACCGCATCGATCTGACGCTTTTCCAAGTCCACATTCAACAAAGCCGCCGGCGTGGCCACGTCGGTTTCCCAAACCAGCTTGCCGCTATTCGCCTCGCTGGCCGCGACGGTAAACGCCGGAGATCCTCGCCGCCGTCGAACATGGTAAATCGCATCGCCCAGGATCTGAGGCGCAGCGACGAACGCGTCGCGTTGAAAAAAGATGCCTTGGGAGGTCAGTTGGTTGCGCGACGTCTGGATCTCGTACCGGTTCAACCGGTCGCTTCCCACCCACAGATGGCCGCCATCCAACAGAGGATAACTGTCCAGCGGCGTCTTGAACGTCTGCCCGACCGGGTTCACCACGTTGACCACCGGCTCCTTGACGTTCGCGGGATTGACCTCCAACATTCGCAACGCCCCCAGATCGGTCATCACCAAAACCCGGGCGCCCGCTTGCAGCAATGGCGTGGTGACTCGACCCGCCAGACGGATCGGATCGCGAGCCGGTGCAAGCGACTGGCCGTTCTCGTCGGTCCGTAACACATGCAGATGGGAGAAATCGCGGCCGGTATTGACGGCCACAAACAGATGGCCCAGCGCCATCACGGGCGGAACCATCACCGTTCCCGGACGATGCTGTAAGTAGTACACTTCGCGGCACTCGAATCGCTGATCGTCCAAGACATACAGATTGGAATGAGCCCCGACCTGATAGAGAGTCCGCACGGGGCTGGTCCCCGGCGGCGAACTCAAACGCATCGGCAACGTGACCTGGCGCTCCGAACGGCCCGTCTCCAAATCGACGTCCCACAGACGACCCGAATGGGTCGATACCAGCACGCGACGTCCGCTGATCACCGGTGCAAAACAGGGCTCTTCCAACGGTAATCGCCATCGCAATTGGCCCGTATCGCCGTGCAGTCTGAGCAGTTCGTGATGGCGGCTGTCCACCGCGATGATGTCCGCCCCCGCCTGGCGTGAAATCGGCTGCGGCCAAATCAACGTTTCGTGCCCCACGAAGCGTCGCCACAACAGCCGTCCATCCGCGGCGCCCAACCCGTAGATCGCGCCGCGAGCCAGGACGCTGATCACGTGGTTTTCGTTGCCCGCACCGCCGTCACCATGCCGGCTGGCCAACGCCACCGGGTACAACGACGGTTGCGGATGATCCTGGTCCAAAGCGTCGACCGGTTGGTCGCTGATCTCGACCAATTCGCGTTCCCGAGCCGTGATGAATCGAGTTGCCTCGATCAGTTCCTCGTTGGAGGTCAACTCGGGATACCCCGCGATTTCCACTTGACCGTCCTCGTCCCGTCGGCCGTTCAGCAGTTCGTGCCGAATCCGAAACGCCTCGACCGTGTTACCCGCCTCGGCCTGCTCGCGCATCGTGCGAAGCGCTTCGGCCAGTCTTTGGCTCATGTTGATGTTGCGGTTGGCCAGTTCGATATTCTCGTTGATCCGATTCAAACGTGTTTCGATCGTCTTGCGTTGCGAGGTCGGTACGTACGTCGGGTTATCGATCAGTTCCATCGCCTCTTCCGCCAGATCCACCAACTGCTGAGCCCGCTGCATGTCGGTTTGGCTGCGGGCTTGCGAGGCGAATCCGTCGGCGATTTCCGGGAGGATCGACGCCAGTTCGGGACGGATCTGAGCGAATGCCTCCTCGTCCACGATCAAAGGCAATTCCCGCTTGGCTGTCTCCAAGGCGTGCGTCATGTCTCGCGAGCCTTCCACCGTCTGCCACATCCGCGCCGTGCTGATCTTCACTCGAGCCAGACTGACGTTCGGGTCCGTCGGGAAACGCTGCAAGAACCGCTCGTAATTGGCGATCGCTTGTGCGTAGGCGGCCGATCGGTAGTCTTCATCCGCCGCTTGCAACAACTCGGCCGCAGTCCCGCGACTCAAGGAAAAATACAGCGTGATCCCCAGCAAGATCAGCAGCACCAGCGAGCTGCCTCCCACATACAGCAGCTTCGAGTCCCAGACGTTTTGACGCAACTTCGGCTTCTTGGCTTGCCACGAAGACTTCTTGGACGTTCCGCCAATCGGTACCGGTTCGCCGCCCGGCAACTCGTCCAACTCGGAAAGTCCCGAATCGGGCACCGCTTCCAGCCCGTCGACCGCCTGCAACCCGTCCGCTGGCTGCGGGCCATCCACGGGCTCCAGTCCCCCGACGGGTTCGAGTCCCCCGACGGGTTCCAACCCACCCACCGGTTCCAGACCCCCGACGGGTTCGGAACCACTAACCGGCTCCAACCCCCCGACGGGCTGTAAACCGTCGACCGGTTTTCGACGGGCTGCCTTCTTCTTGGCGGCAGGTGGTGGGACCGGTTCCAAGCCGTCGACCGGTTCCAAGCCGTCGACCGGTTCCAGTCCTGGTGTCGGTTTGCTGGGCGTTTTCGACGGTTGCTGCTCGTCAGCATCCGCGTCGTCCTCCATATCCAGCGCCAAGTCATCATCGATCACTCGGCTGGCATCCTCCAGCAAAACGACGTCCTCATCGTCGTCCTCATCGGCCGAACTGCCGGGGGATGGAGGCTGGGATGCCTCTTCGTCGTCGTCCAAGGGAGCGAATCCCAATTCGTCCTCGTCGGCTGCTGGCGGTTTGGGTTTGGGTTTGGCCTGTGGACTTGATGCTCCGGCCGGTTTGCCCGTCTTGGGCTTGGGAGACAGCGCATCCCCCTCCATCTGGTCGACCAGCTTCGAAGCCTGAAACTTGGTCAGATGGCCGCTCTTGACCAACGCTTCGGCCACCGCACGTGCCGAGAGGGGGCCTTTCGATGACGCGATTTGCTTTCGCAGCTTTTGCAGGACCGAATCTTCCAACAAGCCTGCCTCGTCCAGTCGCTTCAGAAACCGATCTGCCGACATCAATACTCCCCTTCCTCGACGGTCATCAATTGAACCTGCTCCATCCCGACTTCGGTACCGGCGTCCAAGGCGACAATCACCCTTTCGTGCAACGCCTCGCCGCTGGCCTTCACCAGCAATTTGGTGGGGATGATCCCGCCCGGGGCTGCATCACGAGCGTAACGCAGTTTCCGCAGCAACTCCTGCTCGCTGGGCGCTTCGGCATCGTCGGGATGGATACCGTCCGCAAACACGTGGTATGTATTGTATTCGTCGACCAGTACAACAATGTATTCCGGGTCGGTTTCGGGGTCCTGCTGCTCGACCTGCGTGCTGGGCTCGTCCTGCTCGGGCTTGGGCAACTCGATCGATTTCTGCATCGCGAATGCCGCCGTCACCATAAAGAAGATCAGCAGTTGGAACGTGACATCGACCATCGGCGTCATGTCCATGGACGCCTCTTGCAACTCACGCTTCTCGCCCAGATCTACCCGAGTGTCCTCATCGTCATCCGGCGAGACTTTGGAAGCTTGGGTAGCTTTGGCGCGCTGAGTCGCCTTGGAAGATGCGGCGGGTTTGGCGGCGGGCACCGATACGGTTTTCCCGCACGCCGGGCACCGTAGCTGCTTGCCCATCAGGTGCTCGGCTGCCTTGTAAGAAGCTTGGCAATGAGAACAGCGAACCAGAAGCGTCACGTTATTGCATTACCTCCAGTACGGCGACATACAACTGCGCAACTCCCTCGGGACGAGTCGCGGCCCTGGTAATCCGCGCTACCTCGCGGTGTTTGATACCCCGCTCGGCCTTGATCAAAACGTTTTCCTTCCGCTCGGCCCCGCTTTGCGCCAACTCTTGCTCGACGTACGCAGCGATCTCGTCCTCTTGCACTTCGATGTCGCTGCCGTCAATCAACGCATCGGAAATCAGACCGTTGGCCGCGTAAACGATGGCGGACCCGTTCTCGCCCAATGCCAACGTGATGACCACCGCCCCCCTTTCGACGACCGGCAAACCGTGTCGGGCCGGGGGCAGACTGATCGCCGCCGAAGGATCCATTTTCGAAGCCACCAGGAAGAAGATCAGCAGCAAGAACGTCATGTCGATCATCGGCGTGATGTCCATTTCCGAATCGTCGTACGTCTTGGAACGCAACAACGGTTGCATTTCTTCGTCTTGTTGTTGCAATTCGTTCATCGGTGGTTCTCGTCGATGATCAGATTCGCTCTCTGTCGTGATGCCCCGTCCGGCAGATGTGGACCGCCGTTGCATTCAAACGACCGGTCTGCCCGTTCGAAAAGTGTCAAGAAGTCCGGTCGCCCCGAGCGTCCAGGCCGGTTCGTAAACTCTCCAAGACTCGTGACATACCCGAAATGGCCAAGTCTTCCATCTTGCGAATTCGCACGTTGATGCTGGCCATGCTGATCACCAGCGGGATAGCGATCGCCAATCCACCCGCCGTGGTGATCAAAGCCAAGCTGATGTCATTCGCCAACACATCAGGGCTAACGTTTTCCGCTGTGGCTAACTTGCCAAAGGCGCCCATCATCCCCAATACAGTGCCTAATAGCCCTACCATGGGGGCGCTCTTGATCATCGTGTTGACCCAGCTCACCCGATACTCCAAGTCGGCCATCACGTCGCGTTGGAATCGATCGACGATCAATTGGCGGATCTTGTTATACCCTACCGACCGGTTTTCGATCGCCAACAGGGCCAATTGAGGCACCGCTCGCGGGTCGCCCTGGCAGATGGCCCCGGCCTCCGAGAAATCGCCCGTTTCCAAAGGTTTTTCCAGCAAGCCCAAAAACTCCTGCTGAGCCTCCTCGTTACGGAATCGCTTTTGAGCGACCCGCGTCCACACCATCACAATACAGAATACCCCCCACAATGCGATCATGATCAACGCGACATACGTCATGTTGCCGACAATCGCCGTCAAGCCTTGAATGTCCATCTTGGTCTCTCGGATGGAAAGTGAAAAAGTCGTTGGCTGCCCTTGTTGAAGGAACCTGCAGACCGGTTCCCTCGGTTGCTCGAAACCTCTTTATCATAACCAGCCGTTGTCCAACCGCAACCAAAGCAGCGTTGATTTTCTGGACACGGTGGCATTTTCAAAGCCGGGGAGGCTGCCGGAAGAACTGATCCACTACGACGAATTCGAAACCGCCACGCGTGCTTTCCACCCCGAAGATCGTCTTCTGAAACTCCTGGGGCTTGCGACCTCGCGCCGCAGGCGTCGATGCTTCCAAGGTCATCAATTGACGCTCCAGCTCTTTCGAGTAGAACTGGAGGATCAGCCGCCGGTCGACGCGAATACCCGCTTTCGACAACAACTGCCGATCGAACGCGGCCAATTGGCTGTCGGTATTGCGATACGACATGTACAAGCGATCCTCATCTTCCGGTCTGCCCTTCCGCACGGTCGGCTTCGCTGACGAGAGATTCGAGGCGTATTCGACCACCGGAATCCCACCGCCCGCCGCGCCCAATTCAATCTCAAAAAAATCCAACTGTCTGGCGTATGCGTCTACACCCGTCGTAGTAAACCTGATCTCCCATCGTTCCCACGGTGGAATCACATCGTCAGACCCCTCACCCATCGGTCCTGGAGGACGGCTGTCCCCCATACCGGTTCCACTGCCCGTCAATTCGGCAGCCGTCTCGATCATGTCGAACGCCGCTGCCTGCGAACTCACCAAATCGGTGACCGCTTCGAGTGTCACCTCCAGCGAAGGCTCGACCATCTCTTCCAGTTCTTCCAGTCCTGGTTCTTCCAGATCCCTTTCAAAACCCGCTGCATGATGGCCGCGCCCAGAATACTCGACCAATTCCACCGGAATCGCTCGCCGGGTGAACAGCAAGCGCGACGTCAACCAGATGATGAACAACAGAGTGACGAAAAAGCCAATCAAAATCAGCAACGCAATCAGCAGACTGGCGACTTTATCGTAGGCCGAAACACGCAGCCCGAGTTGCGGATGGCTCGAAGCATCGTCAACTTGTGACCGAGGATCATGAGAAGTCACGCCGGGATCCCTCCGAACAAACCGACCAAAACGACTGGGCAACGAACCCTGGTCGAGTGAAAAACTTCCTGGAATCTGTCACGTTCCAGATCAAATACTACAGGACAATCACGCATTGGAATGCTAACCCCACACCTTGCCGCTGTCAACGGACGCGACCGCCCAAGTCATGACCGGCCTACGATTTGCGGCGACAGCTCGCGACATTTCGCTGCCCCGTCATCCCCAATCGCTCGAGCGCTGGCCTCGATCGTTCCCTCAAGGCCCCCCACCGTTCTTACGGTGCGAGCCGAATCGCACAGTTCGGCACATTCTGACGAAAAGATCTACGCTACCGAATTGACAACCGTTCGCGCGGCACGTAATCTATGGAACTTGCGGCACAGCCAAGGTCAGGTAGCTCAGTTGGTAGAGCAACGGACTGAAAATCCGTGTGTCGGCGGTTCGATCCCGCCCCTGACCACTACCTAAAGCCTTTCGTAGCAAACAGTTACGGAAGGCTTTGTCATTGAGGCACGCAGCCAGAATTCCCTGAAATGCCGTCATTTACTGCCAATAACGATGAGGGTAGTTGGGCCATCGGCGTTTCTCCCAGGCGATTGGGCAGAAAAATTGATGGCAGAAAGATCAAAACCCCTTTTCACGCCATCTTTCTGACATCAATTCTTCTGCCAGACTCTTCTGTCAGACGTTGAACACCTTCAGAACCTCGTCGCCGTAGTGGTTGATTTTAGAAAGCCAGTGTTTCCAAGTTTTCTGCCCAGGGACAAACCGCTGCAACGGGCTGGTCGAACGTCACGAGTTTTGCACCATGTGTTCGCGCGTGATGGAGATGGTTACGCCACGTCAACGCCATCAGCAAATTCACGTCCGGTAGAGCAATCAAAGTCCTTCCTCCTCGATCCATCGGCGGATTTTGTCAGGATCGATGGTTGAATGCTCGTCGGGCACAACCATCACGGGCAGTCCGTTGCGCTTGGTACGATGCACCCCTCCGTTCTCGGAAATCGCCCGCCTCAACGCCTCGTCCGCGAATTGCTCCAGCGTCTTCCCTCGCACACTGGCGACCCGGGTGAGCAGGCGGCCAAGTTCATCATCGATGGTTACGGTTGCCACGTAAAATTCCCCCGTGCTACTGATCTGGATTCGTACATCATGTATTCTACTCGACACAGGCACTCGCGGAGAACCATGCCCCCGACCCC
>SKKK01000371.1 GCA_007121535.1 Planctomycetaceae bacterium
GCATCGCCGTCACCCAGATCCGCTCACGACGACGCCGGCCGACTTGCCGCAGGTAAATCACGCCGGTTACCTAACGCGGCCTACGGCCGCAACCGAAGTAGGTTGGGTCTCCGACCCGACCCGGTCGGGACAGAGTCCCAACCTACAAAGATGCGCGCACCGTGGGCGCATGTTACGACTGAAGACTCTAACCCACGCCCGAACCGCCCACGGGCCTCGCGCTGCGGCGCGTGGCTTTGGAATGCGGCCAGCATTCTGAGTCTGGCCGTGGCATTGGTCTGCTTGGCTTTGCTCCCGCCGTTCGGCGGGAAATCGGCGGTCGATCCTGAACCCAGCAGGTTGACCGCCGCGACCGCTGGTCCATCACTGCCCACGATCCCCATCGAGCGCATCCGCCCCGGCGATTGGGCCTTGGCGCACAATCCGGAACTGAGCGACGAAGAACGTTGGGCGGCCGAGCACGACGAATTCGGGCCGGTCGAGGCGCCCGACGACTGGCGCTTGGTATCGCTGCGCATGGAGAAACCGGACGGTGGCGACTTGCAGATCGAACTGCTGCGTCCGGTGGACTGGTTGGATTGGTATGAAGTGCAGGTCGGCGCGGAAATCGACCTGGACCTCGAAGAACTCGGCGCCGACGGCCCCGCAACGGTGCTGGCGATCCACCGTTGTCCCCAAATCCTGCCCCGTCCCGGTCCCGGCTACCGATTAGTGACCGGCCGCTTCGCCCACTCCTCCGCCGAAGTCCTCGATCTGGTCTTGATCGACGTCCAAGGCCAAACGACCGCCATCGGCGTCACCGCAAGCCATCCCTTCTGGAGCGCAGACCAACAAGCCTTCGTCCCCGCCGGCGACCTAACCCCCGGCACCCGCCTGCAGACCGCCACTGGCGACCCGATCCAAGTCGCCAGCATCACCCCACGCCCCGGCCGCGAACCCGTGTTCAACATCGAAGTCGATGTGGAGCACGTGTATTACGTGGGACATGGCGCCGTATTGACACATAATATCTGCACTGTACGGTGGGGTGACCGATTTTACGCTGTTCATGGCCGCAAGGTGAATTCTCTGGATCATGTATGGATGAGGCACCGGTACGGTTCAGCATATGAGAAGGTTAGCCGTTTCTCGTCGAAGTTCAAGTCGAAATATCAGATCAAGGGTCTTATCACGGACGCGCTTCGTACGGGAAAACTTACGAGTACCACCCGGACGGCGGACGGGGGAAGAGAATTGACAATTCGAATGAATCGAGTTATTGGCGTCGGGCAGGACGGGACCGCCACTCAATCAATCAAGATCTTCTTAGATGCCAACAATTTCGTGAAAACCGCATTTCCATTTTCGCCATAGCCGTCCTAGAGGATTCAGTCATGAAAAGCGACCTTATCCTGTTCACACCGAATCTTCGGAAGATCGAACAAGCACGCCACTACATCCATAGCCTTAGCTATGATGAAATGCTTTCTGAGGTCTTCATTGGAGAGATTATCATTCTTGAGCGTCTTACGGGCGGGAGGTACCTGTTCCTGGAGAATGTCGATGCGGCGGGGTTCGTCCTTAATCTACGCTTGCGTATTTCGCAGATTAGAAGAGGAAAGCGAACATCAGAACGCCTTACGAGTCAACATCAGTTCTACGACATCGAGATCAGAGCAGAGGAAGACGTTTTGTATTTGCGTGACCATAGCCAAAGCGAAGGCAATGAGGTGCGTCTCGACCTCGTAGCTTTCCAGAGGAACCTGGCTCAGTGCTCGTCAGATTTGTATCAGTATCTGTTGATGTTCTTTCCGCCTCTGTCTGCACGGTCGGATTCTGACGTGTTGCGACGATGGTTCAACCTAGCTGGTGCTCCGTAGGCATCCGGTCCGGAGATTTTGCGAAGCCCGAAGCCACCGTCTATCAACAGGAGTCTGCGGACACAGGGGAGTTTTGAAAGAGTTTTTGGAAAAGGGGACAGGTCCAATTTGTGCGCAGCACCCATCGGGCTGTTCCGGCAAATTGGGCCAAGTCCGACCTGTCCCCTTTGTCGCGCCGCATTTGCATCGAAGGTTGGACGAACAGGTCTAACCACACGAATTCGGCAAGAACTCGCTCGTGACGTCAAGTTACTCAGCTCTGGTCAAGTTGACGAAGTCGTTTGGGAGTTTTCCCGTAACAGTGTGACGGGGAAGATAGGTCCGACGCAGACGGTATTGGCCAAACACAACAAGTTCGGAATCAGGGAAAGACTCAACGAGTGACGGGGGTTCAACATGTCGAGGTCGGAATTCGTCAAGAGAATCCAAGAGCGGTTAGGTGCGGTGCTCTCCGACACTGGACTTGTGCGAAGTCGCTTGCGATGGGTTCGAGTACGGGAACCGTTTATAGATTGCGTGGACCTTCAAAGTCGGAGCGATAACGCGGCTTGTTGCCTAAACCTTGGGGAACATCTCTCGTTTCTCCCGATCGCGGGGGTGGCGACGGCCGTGGATATCAAGAAGATGTCGAGCGCTCATTGCGAAATCACGTCCCGACTTGCACGTGTCGGGGAAACAGACCACTGGTGGGAATTCGAAGACCCATCTGCTGTCGAGGGACTCTTGGTCTGCTTCGAGAAAACCGGTGAAACATTTTTTCGGCAGTACGGCGACTTTCCCAGACCGTTCCTTCATATCAAGCTCTCCGAGATCGAGGGCAGATCCGCGGTTGACTTGATGCCAATGATGACCACGGTTCGTCGCATTCTTCTACTTGCCAGAGTCTACGACTATCTCGGTGATTCTCCCAATGCAATTAAATGGGCAGAGTTCGGGATGCAAAAGGCAGGAAGAATGGCAGTTGGTCCGAAGGCGGCCTTTCGTGAGATTCTTCGAAAGCACCAATCCGGCGAGGGACGACGTACATGACGAAGGAACAGTGCAGCGGGTTGACGTGGGCAGTATAACTTCTTGAAGGGCCTTGCAGATGATCCAAACACTCCGTCTTGGATGAAACAGTGGCTAGGCAAGGGGAAGGCGCCCCCGGGCTATGACGTTGACCATATTAAGCCGCTATCAATCGGTGGTCCTGATGCGGCTTCCAATAAGCGGCTACAGTTGCGAGAATTACACAAAACACACCATAAATTTTATCGACCGTGGGAGTGACATCGTGGCCGAATCTAGAAAAGTCTTGGTCGCCTTCGACCCTGAAAAGCCAGATAAACAATCAAGTGATTTTCTCCTGCCAGTACCGACGGAAAGTGGCGGCGTGGTGTTCCTGGGTAGTAAATCAGGAAAGATCGCGTCTTACGGCCTTGTGGTTATGACGGGCAAATCTGTCAATGAGAATGATCTTTTTGCAAAGCTCGTGGATACCGGTCAGAAGGTTCCGAGTGTGGACGAATGTCTTGCTCGGCTTAGCGGGTTCATCGAGCAGGTAAAGACCGTTCGCATTGGTAATATCGTCGAGATCGAATCAGTGGATGGGGCGCTGAAATTGAATGTTGTGGCAAACACGCCGTCGGGGTTTTCAAAGGCTTAAAGCCGACAGACTGAGGACTTTCCATCCGGACGCACTCGCAAGCCGGCGGAACCAAAGCGCCACTCCACTGATGGCCTGCGATTATGGCGGGTCGCGAAGCGACCATAGCGACGACAGGAAGTCGTCGCAGCGGTCGGGCCGGAAGCCCGCCAGCCTGGACGACCGCGCACGCTCCGAGCCGATAGGCGACCCCCGAGTCACGAAGTGACGAGCAGGCCGAGCGATGGCGAGGTGCGAACGAGCGCAGCGAAGTGACAAGGAATGGCCGCGCACTCGCCGGGTTGACCGCGTCCGCCGCTGGCCGCGGCGCCGCCCGGCGACAACGGTGGCGACGCAGAGAGGATCTGGAGCGAGAAGCACGGGAAGCGGTGTTTGATGAGGTCGAGCATTACTGGACAAGTAGATCAGGGATCTTGGCCGAATCCCTGCTTGAAGACGTCCGATGGTTCGAGCAAGATATACGAAAAGACCCAGACAAGACGTTCGATGTAGTCTTCGGCAGGGACCAGTGGGCAGCAGCGGTTTCCGAGGCAGTGAGCGGGATGGAAGATTTTCTGGATAGTTCGACACAACGAGCCACTGGTCCGGCCAAGACCGTTGCGGGCACGCCGGAATCAGCCCGGCCCGCGGTGCGCGCTGCCTCCAGACCGTACGTCCTTGCCGGCACTGAGTATGCCTCGGAACAAACGCTTCGTTCTCCGGCCGATGCTGAAAAGACCAGCCCGATCGCGGCATCGCCTTTACGCCGATCCGCTCACGACGACGCTGACCCACTTGCCGGTGGTAAACCACGCCGGTTACCTAACGCGGCCTGCGGCCGCAACCGAAGTAGGTTGGGTCTCCGACCCGACCCGGTCGGGACAGAGTCCCAACCTACAAAGATGCGCGCACCGTGCGCGCATGTTACGAC
>SKKK01000279.1 GCA_007121535.1 Planctomycetaceae bacterium
ATCCCCCTGGGCGCTCGCCAGGCTGCGGGCGGTGACGACGCCGATCAGCGTCATGCCGATTCGGCTGGCGGGACGCCTTCGACTGCTAGTTCTGGAGAATAGCGACCTTTGCGTTTCATAACGTCGAACCAAATCCGCTGGAAGTCTTGCAGTTCCAGTTGGCGGAACTGGACGCCCGCGGGCGATCCGGTGCCGACTGGTTCTTCTGGATTGCCGCCTTGTCGCTGATCAATTCGGTGATTTTGCTGAGCGGTGGCGACACTCACTTTGTGGTTGGGTTGGGCGTGACACTGATCGCCGACGTGATTGCGAAGACGATTGCCGAGCGGAATCCCGAGATCGCCGGCACCGCGCAGGGAATCGCGTTCGCCTTCGATCTGCTGGTGGCAGGGATGTTCTGCTTGTTCGGCTGGCTGTCCCGGCGCGGGTTGCTGCCGGTTCTTGCACTCGGCATGTTCCTGTACCTGCTGGACGTGATGATTTTCGTGCTGATGTACATTTATTTGCTGGTCGACGCATGGTTGTCCATCGGTTTTCACGCGATCGTCCTGTTCTGCATGGCGAGCGGTTTCAGGGCTTACCGGCAGATGAAAGCCATCCAGGTCGAACTCCAGCAGCAGTTGGCGGCAGGCGTCAGCCCGCACTAGTATAGACGCGTCTGGGAACTAACCGGCCGCCGCAACGGCCCACCATAGTTTCCACGGCGGGCGAAATGTGGTACGATTTCGGGTGGAGCAAGAAGTTGGAACGGAGGAATCAGGATGGCGACGTCCGCGGAACTGGAGGCAAAGATCAAGCGGATTACGGACTGGAACGGTCTGCGCAGCCTTTGGAGAGCAATTCAAGATGGGACGCCACCGGAATGGGATTCGGGAAAAGCGCTCGAATACATGGTAATCCGAGCATTCGAGTTGGACCCCGACGAACCGGCGACGGTAAGATACCCTTATGAAGTGTCGCTTTTCGGTGAGAAGGTCGAGGAAATCGACGGTGCAGTTCATTTGCCAGGGCTGTCATGTCTGGTAGAGAGCTAAGATTGGGGTAGAAACGTCGCGATTGGGCCTCTCGTGAAAATGCGAAGCCAGCTTTTGCGACGGCCTGCTGGAACTATCGGGGTCATGTTCTCCAAAACAGCATTCACGAAGCCGGGTATCTATCTTGCCCACTTCACCATGCCCCAGGCGGTCCTGCTTTGGTCAGGCTTCGACATTCAGGTCGCAATGGCGGCAGGAAAGATATGTCAGTTCTTGCGACTTAAACATCGGGTGTGCTGCGAGGACGGCATCCCTGACTACGACCTACGCGAGAGGAACATTCCATGAAACGAGTCTACATCCTTGTGGAAGGTCCGAGCGACGCCGCCTTCCTTCGCCGAATTCTGCCCGTGGAAGTGCTGGGTACTGCCGAATTGGTCACAGCCGGCGGGAGCACGGGCATTCCCTCGCTGGCTCGTTCAGTGCTCGTTCGCCGGAAGAGCCCGGTCGCGATCGTGATGGATTCCGATTCCATCGATCCAGAAGTCATCGAGGAACGGCAGCAGAGCACCGAGGAGATTATCCGAGCGGCCGATGCTTCGATACCCGTCAAGGTTTTTTGCGCGATTCCAGAGATTGAGGCATGGTTCTTCGTGAGCCGGGCAACGCTTGAGCGGGTGGTGGGCCAGGTGGTATCCGAAGAAGAAGTCTTGTTTGGGAAAAGGGACCCTAAGGGTATGCTCCAGCGGCTTGCGGAACGCAGCGGAAGAAGCTGGGACATCAATAGGGCCATCGGTCAGCTTGACGCGAGTGATGTGGAGCAGATTCGCGAGATTCCAGAGGTTGAGGAATTGACGGAGTTTCTCCTGCAAGTCCAAGAGAACTCTCACGATGTGGTCGAATTCCGGCGACGGGCCGAAAGCCCCTCGTGAACGGGGATGCCTCCTTGCCACCGGCGCCAGAGCGGCGCGAAGGGGTTCCCCGTCGTTCAGTGCTCGTCGGCCCAGAACTCGCCGCTTCAGCCTCGGCATTTGCCTGCTTCTCCAGCAAACACGAGGGCGGAAAAGGTGACAGGAGGGGGCGGGAGAGGTGACAGGCGCCAAATATGGGGATACTGCCGATTCTGGGTAAGCTCGCTGGATGCCAATCATTGGTTCGGCGGACCCCTGCTCGGCCGGTGTGGTGCCCGCGGCGTTGATTACGGTCGCGGTTGTTCCGCCGTTGGGCGAACTCACTGCTCGCCTCGGCCGGGGCCAACGCAACGGGGAATTGGCGCCAACTCGGGCGAACGGGGGAAAGAGTCGCCGAATGAACGCATCCAGGTCAGCGAGGTCCACGTATGGTCGAACCGGCCCGGGCGGTACTGGACGCAGGGCGGCCCGCGGCGCAGCTCGTGTCGGCGAATCTCGAGTGGAACCTCTGGTTCGGTCCCGCACCGGAGCATCCTTACGGCCCCGGCTACCATCGCGGCGGCTGGCGCGGTTGGTGGGACTTCGGCACCGGGGCCTTGGGCGACATGGCATGCCATACGATGAACATGCCTTTTGCCGGCTTGGACCTGTTCCCGAGAACGCGACACATCGTTCCATACAGTCAAGTTCTTGCGGAGGTGGACGAACTCAAGTTCCTCGGGAAGGGCACTCTCATCCGTACAACCAGTCTTCGATGCGCAGTCCGGGGACTTGAGCGAAGTCGCGGAGGTTGCTCGACAGGAGCGTCCCCTGATGCGTGAGGGCAATGGCGGCGATCTTCAGGTCCGTGGTCCCGATGCGAATACGATCGTGGCGAAGCCGTTTGAACTCATTTGCGGCCGCAGCATCAAACGGCAACATGCGCCACCGGTGGAAGAAGTCGGCCAGTCGCCCAAGGCGCTCGTAATACGTGACCTGACGGCTCACGTCAGCGTAACGTCCGATCACGTTTAGCCACGCTCGCATTTGTTCCTCGAACGAGACGACGGTCGTTACGATGTCGCGATCGGGGGCGGTCAACAGTCGCTCATTCAGAGCGACAGCCGCCGTGGTCTTCGGACGCTGCAGGACCGAAAGATGATCGGTGTCCAGGATTAGCATGCGTCGGCCTGCCTTCGGTCGGCCTCGCGAAGCCGTTGTGCTTCGTCCAGGATCTCCTGCATCACGTCGTCATCGGCGAACATCCCGACGGTGTCTCTCCAGTCGTCGCGCCCAGGGGTATCGACGGACGCACGCCGCTCGCGGAGTTCATCCACCAACCCTTCTAATTTGGCAACCCGTTCCTCGATCGTAATCATTGACATACCTCGTCTCCGAGTGATTGCTGTGCCCGTTCCAACCTATGCTACTGCAAATCGCAGCGCCACGCAACGTGTTCCACCGACCACGCATCTTTCGACAATGCCGGATGGACATTCGTGTCCGTCGTGCGGCCAATGACGGACAAGAATGTCCACCGTACTCGTCCGATTCCATCCAACGATTCGTGGCCCGGGGGCTCAGTAATCTGCTTGTATGCCTCGTCGATCGCCGTCTTGTCGATCTTCAGCCTGATCTCTGGCGATTCGAAATGCAGCGGCAGCGTCGCCTTGTCGCGGATCGACTCCTGGAACGTATAGCGGCTCAAGTAGCCCTTTTCGTCTTCGTCGGCGCCGAACGCCCAGAACGTGTTTTTGTCCGCCCGGTTGATGGGCGTGCCGGTCAAGCCGAACAGGAACCCATTCGGCAAGGCGGAACGCATCTTGCGGCCCAGATCGCCTTCCTGCGTGCGGTGAGCCTCGTCGACCATCAGAATGATGTTCTTGCGGTCGTTCAGCACCCCTTCCGCCTCGCCAAACTTGTGGATCGTGGTGATCACCACCTTCCGCACGTCTTGGGCCAGCAGCGTCTGCAGCGCCTCGCGGCTTTCGGCCTTGATCATGTTCGGCACGTCGGCCGCGTTGAATGTCGCGGTGATCTGCGTATCGAGGTCGATCCGGTCGACCACGATCAGCACGGTCGGATTACCCGGAACATGCTCTCAATCGACTTCCGGACGGCATCCAACGTGCCCTCCTGAGCCGCCGGCGCTAGCCGCGGGCCGGCCGTTGTTGGCCGCGGTTCAGCGGGCGCTAGTCGCGCGATGCCCGACGCTAGCGCGTTCGGCTCACCGCCGCCCGACGCTAGCGCGTTCGGCTGACCATCGCCCGACGCTAGCGCGTTCGGCTCACTGCGCCATGGTCCCCAGATGTCGATCGGCATCCGCACCGAGCCGTAGCGGAACGCCTTGCCTTCGGTGGCGAAACTGAACACGTTCGGCACAAACATCGCCGGCACGCTCTGCTCGTAGTCGTCGTGAATCTGGGCGGCCCCGTCGACCCAGGTAACCGCCGGGCGGACGGGCGTCTTGGCCTCGCCAACCACGATCGGCAG
>SKKK01000490.1 GCA_007121535.1 Planctomycetaceae bacterium
CAAATGTGCCGGACAACATGCCATTTTATGATGAATTTATTATTCACCATAAGGGCTACTTTTTCCCCACCGACCCCGCTTACCAGCCTCAAATCGCCAGCACTAATCTCGGCGAGGTCACCATCAAAAAATTTTCCGTACCGGCTGCCACCCCCGTCACCGGCACGAGAATTGCAAAATGCCACCTCGATATGCATAAATTAACCACCCAATCTTGCGGAAAACGAAAGCCATAGGTCCCATCCACCTATCTTCTGTCCGAAGCCGAGATACGGGCTAAACAATAACAATAGGTGCCACCCACCTATTCACAGTCTTCCAACCGTATCAAGATTCCCCCAACCTCAGCCATTTTTCTGCCGAATCCCAGCGAGCCCGATGACGGAACCTGGTTATTACAGGCTCAATAACCTTTGGAGTTTGAGATCGACCTCGGAAACCAAGTCCACTGGAAGCGTCCCAAGGCGACGAACAAGATTTCGAGCATGAATGGTGGCGAGCTTGTGGAGACGCACGACCGATGTCGTTTTCAAATTGGTGCATGCATGCTCGGCTGTCGCCGGTCGCAGTACGATGTCAGATGCCAAGAGCACATCAGGGATTATCGACGAGATATAGGCGACCAGAACTTCCGGAACATCACCGACTGGCCCCGTCAGCAACAAGACGGGACGCAACTTCATCCCGACACTCCCGCCGAACGGAAAACGTGCAAGATAGATCTCGTCCGGATTTACACCACCGGCTCTCCGTCGTTCAGGGTATAGATATCCTCGCGTGAGTCATTCAACTCGTTGGCCCAATCCTGTGCAACAGCCGTTGCCCATTCGTCTCCATCCTCATCCTGCACAGACTTCCGGACAATCAACACAGTAACAGGCCCCGGAGAGATCTCGGAAGGAACCTGCGCCGAAAGTCGGTGGCTCTTGTCGACATTTCCCAGTACTTTGACCGTTTTCATGATTAAGCTTCAGCAGGCTAAAGGACAGAGATCACTGCAGTTCCCACGTCATTTTCCAGTTTCCATGTTCAACCGGCCGCGCCGAGACGGCGGTTGTTCGTTCTTACGTGACCAGCATAATACGCGCTGGCAATTTCCAAGGCCAGCAGGCAAAGCGATAGGTGCCACCCACCAATCTATGGTCTTCCGACCGTTTTAAGATTTCCCCAGCCTCAGTCATTTTTCTGCCATCAATTTTTCTGCCAGCTTCCTTACCATCCTCTGGGTATGCGAAAAGTATGAATCGTGGGGGATCGGTCGGGCTTGGTTGGCCACCCCTCCCTAACCCTCCCCATCCAAGGGGAGGGAACAGCGAAGAAAGACAATAGGTGCCACCCACCGATGAAAGACAATAGGTGCCACCCACCGATGATCTTCCATCCGAACCAAGATTCGGCCAGCCCCCGCCATTTTTCTGCCGAATCCCAGCGAGCCCGATGACGGAACCTGGTTATTCCAGGCTCAATAACCTTTGGAGTTTAAGATCGACACTCCCGCCGAACGGAAAACGTGCAAGATAGATCTCGTCCGGATTCACACCACCGGCTCTCCGTCGTTCAGGGTATAGATGTCCTCGCGTGAGTCATTCGACTCGTTGGCCCAATCCTGTGCAACAGCCGCTGCCCATTCGTCTCCATCCTCATCCTGCACAGACTTACGGACAATCAACACAGTAACAGGTGACCTCGGTACCCTAACGCCAGGGGCGTCGAACTTCTGGCAGAACTTCGTGCGGGTCCGCTCAGATTACTGGGCTGGCAGGCCCATCAGCCGGAGCGTTTTCTGGTCCCGGTCGCCGTGGAAAAACGTGTCGAGCAAACGTTCGAATACCGAACCGGGCGGTGATACGGCCGCGAACAGCGTGGCGCAGGATCGCAGTTTCAGGTCGTCGGGCGAGCCGAAGATCTGGGTCGCAGACCGGTTCTCGACGTCGATCGCCGCCTGCGCACATTCCCGCAGTCGCGGACCGAGGATCGGGTGGCTCAAATAGGCCTCCGCTTCGGCAACGCTCTTGATCGCGTAACGCTTCGTGGTCGAACTGAATCCCAGGCCGTCATACTGCGGAAAGATGTACCACATCCAGTGCGAACGCTTTCGACCGTTTCGAATCTCCGACAACGCCCGCGCGTCGTCGTGTTCCTGTGCGCGCACAAAGCGATGCAAGTCGTAAGGGTCGGTCGTTTCGTGGTACTGCTGATCGTCGTTCATGGCAAAGTACCGAGCGTCAAGGTTTCATTAACCATCATGGTGTTTCGGCGTCGAGAAGGCAACGGGGAGTCGAACGGTTTTCGTTTCCACCGGCCCGGTGGGAACCGGTTTGGAAACCACAGTTCCCACGCGACGCTTCCGGCAGTGGAGGCGGGGAAAAAGGAAGTCAGGGTGGGCCGCTTGGTTTGCAAACCTCCGTCCACCGGTGCAGGACCGGTGGGGGCCGGAAATGCGGCGGAGGAATGGGAAAAAAACGGGAGCAAGCCAATTGGCCTTGACAGGCGTAAATCGAACACGCCAAGTCGGGAATCGTTTTCCCGGGCGGGGCATAATCGAAGTAGTAGAAGTTTCGCCGCCGCTGCCCGGTGTCCTCCAGCTCCTCTTTGAAGTAATCCTGCGAGTTCACTCTGATCCAGAAGGCCGAAGCGTACTTTAGCGTGAAGATCTTGAAGTCCTTTCGCGGCGGGGCGAGCTGGGCGAAAAGCTCTTCGAGCAAATCCAACGCCGCCGTGTCCTGGGACGAGATCACCAGTCGGCCATCGGGACCGACCGCGATCTGGACCGGCGCCGCTGGCTGAGCCGACGGTGTTGAACGTTCTTCGGGCGGAGGTTCAAGGGACGAAGGCCCCGCGTCGGTCAGTTGCGTGAACCGGAACACGTCGACTGCGGCCACCTGCGGCACCGGCGGTTCAGAAGCGGCTCGGGACAGCAGGTACGGTGGCACTTCGAGTCTCGCAGCCTCCCCCTCCCCTCGGCGCTTGGGGGCCACATGAGAAACGCGGCACCCGAAAACGAGTCCCCACCCCTTTCGCCCGATTCCAGCAAGAAGGATCTGGCTGGGTGCTCTTAGCACCGTTCGAGAAATAACTGTCCGATGTCCCCTCGCCCCTCTGGGGAGAGGGCAGGGTGAGGGGGTCAGAAAGTGCGTCAGTTATTTCTCGAACGGTGCTTAGCGGGAGACGCTCGGCCGTACATTTCTTGGGCGCCGACGATGGGAACCTCATCGACGGCCGCCCGTTCGTTACCTTGCTGAGAAGCGTTTACGCCGATCGGTCCATCCGAGTATCGACCGGGCGTGGCTGTTCGCGGACCGGCTGAGTATCGAAGACGGGCGCCGGAACCTCGCGGACCCCGTCCATCCCTTTGCCGCCACCCTTCCCCTTGCCGGGATCGCCCTTGCCGGTGGGAACACAGATCTTCACGGGAACCTGATAGGTTTCCTGCCGCGGTACGGTGCGGACGACTGTGGTGATCACCGTTCGGGGTACTTGGCGAGGGACCTTGACCGTTCGCGTCACGGGGACTTCACGGATTTTGGAATAAGGCACCGTTCGGGTACCGATCTCGGTGACCTGTTTTTGGATCACACCCGTGACGGTTCGCATGCGTTGTTCGGGAATCGGACGCATGACCTGGTAGGACACGGTACGTGTCTGAGTGATGGGAACCATGCGACACACGGTGTACTTCACGTCGCGCGTTCGCACTTCGGGAACGACGCGTTTGACCGTTCGCGGGACCTGGATGGCCTTCACTTCGTAAACCGTCTTGGTGTAGGGGACCTCCCGCGTTTCGATCCGAGGCACCCAGACGCGGCGACAGATCCGGATGGAATCGGCGCCCTTCTGGCTGACATCGGTCTTCTGTTCGGCTTTCCCGTGGCCCAATGCGTGGCGGGGGTATTCGACGATACGAGTTTCCCAATGTCCGGTTCGTACCTGTACGGTTTTGACGCCACAGACCTGACGCGGAACGCGGTAGTAGACGGTGTGCATCTGGGTTTCGGCGACCGTGTGGTGGACCGTGTACGGAACCGATCGGACTCGCGTTTCATACGACCGGGCGTACGTCGTGTACGCGACGTCGCACGTGCGCGTCTCGATGTGAGGCCGATAGACGGTGTAGGGCACCTGTTGTGTGACCGTCTCGAAGACCGGCCGCTGGTAGGCGAATTGTTCGACGCGAGATTCGACCTCCGAAACCCGCTTGATGTCCTGGACGACCTGTTTTTCCCACACGGTATCGTAAACGACCATTTCACGTTTTTCGGTGACTCGATCGTAGACGATGCGAGTCATGGTTTTCATGACCGTATAGCAACTGGATTCGCACACGTCGGCAGCCGCACGGCACCGCAAACCGCATCGCAGCACTCGACGACCCGCGTGGGAGTCGCCGTCTTTTCGATTGGCAATCGCGGTGATTCCACCATACGCAGCCTCTGCCGACGGAGTGGTGCAGGTGGCCGGGACGATAATCGTTAGCATCCATACCAGCGTCAAGAAACGCATGATCGATCTCCTGAAGACTACAAGCAAGCATCGTGTTCGGATGATTATTCGGAAAATGAGCGGCTCGGCCTTCATTCCGGATCGCTTGGGGGATTCCAGCGACAAGAATGCCGTACCGGATGTGTGGGAAATTCCACGCAATTCGAAAGTGACGGCACGTGAAGCTTGGCGAATCCATGACGGATGTGCAGATTCAGCCCGTTTTTCAGACCGAGCAACACGGTCCGCAACGGGGCTCCGCCGACGATTAGGGGTCGATCATGAACCGGTAAGCGAACACCTCGGGCATGGCTCGCACCCGCAGTGGACCGTCCACCTTGCTGGCATGCAAAAGCTGATCGTCATGGCCGATCGCTTCGATGCGGGTGGGCGCGGGCAGCTTCCACGGCAAGCGGTCCCAACGAAGGGTGTATTCGGTTTCCACGTGGCCGCTTTGCGGCAAGGGGATCAGCCAGACCGAATCTTCGTCTCGCACCAGACGGCAGCCGCCAGGGGTGACCACGGCGCCGAAGTCGATGGGCAACGACCGTGGATTGTTGCGGTCATCGAACGCATCCGGCTCGCGGACGGTGGCTATCCATTCGATACCGTCGGGTTGCGGATGCCGTCCCGTCAGCCGCACCGAGCCCAAGCGGATGCGGCGATCGCCATCATCCCAACCCTGGATCTCCAATCGCGGGGCGCCGCCGGCGGGATGGTACAGACCGACTCGCAGTTCCCATTGCTCGCCCGGTTTGGCGCCCTTTGGCACGTGGGCAACGGCTCGCATGCGAATCGTGCCGCGACGCCGCTTCGTCAGGATCGATCGGTCGTAGCTGGCTTGGAAAACAATCTCGCCGTCATCGTCGACCAGATGCAGGAAGGGGATGTAGCCGTCGGGGATGGGGTCTTCGGCGTGCCAATCGATATGCAGCTCGATCCTGCCCGGGTCGGTCCAGTCGACCGATTCGACTCGGGGGCGAATTCGCGTTTCGCCGCCAGCCCATTGCCTGCCATGGACATAGACGTGGTGCGGCCCAGCGGCCGTCTCGACGATTTGATCGCCGTGGCGATGGATGGAGGCTTGGACCATGCCTTCGTCGGTTGGGATGCGAGCCAAGAATCCGTAAGGGGGCAGCAGGTGACCTTCCACCGACCAATCGGTCGTGCCTCGGTTGACCCACACCCGCCCGCCGCCGGACCAGCAGATCTGCTGCCGGTGCAGGTCGTCGTCAACAAACGTGATCCGCTCGATCTTCCTGAGGGCCAACGCTCGCATCAGATCCTGGGTCAGCCAGTACTTTCGCACGACGTCGCGGCCGAACGGTTGGCTGACCATCCCCGGTCGTCCCGTCAACACCTCGGTGGTGATATAGTCGTCGCTGTAGATGCCGTGCAACCTCGCGTCCCATCCGGCTTGGTAGCGGAGCGAGTATCCGGCGCCGTGAAGGATGAACCGGTGACGGTGAGCGAAATCGAGCCAAGCGATGCGCTGGGCATCTTCGCAACGGATGTCCCACACGCTCCACGTGTACTCCTGTCCCGGCACCGGCTGGCCGACTCGCAGATGATTGGCCGTGGCGCCGTCCAGCCAGCCGATCAGTTGATCGTGGCCGCTCTCCGAGATCTGCGGGGCATCCTCGCCCAGCAGTTGGCGAATCCATGCAAAGTGCTCGCCCCAGATTTCGCGAGTTTCGCCGGCGTGGCCGAATTGTCCATCGGCGGTCCAGTAGTCGTGCGGTCGAATGCTGGACCAGACGTCGATGAAATAGGCTGTGGGGCTTAACTTCCGAGCGATGGTTCGCAAATTCGGCTCGAGCAACGACTCGACGCGATCCGGCCGATAGCGATACGACTGGGCTTGCCGCCATCGGTTGAACCAAGCGCGCACCGGGCGACCCTCGGCGGAAAAGGCGATATTCCGTTCGTAGGAGAAACTGTCGGCATCGGGGTACAGGTCGATGTAGTTATCGTGCAGGGCGAACAGAACGTCCGCCTCGCGGCATTGTTCGATCATCGCGACCAATTCGGCTTCGGTTCCCAGTTGCGGATTGGGCGGGTAGATCTCCGGCAAACGATAGTCGTACCCCCAGCGCTGCCAATTGTGCCAGATCACGACGGAATCCGTCAGTCCGTAGCGGAAGGAGCGTTGGAGGGCCTCGTTCGACGGGCCGTAACGTCCGCCCCACAGATCGAAGACGAAACGGCCGGCCAGTCTCGGCACCCCGGCGGATGCCTTCCAGCCGCACGTTTCGCGGTAGTGCCGCGCCGCCTGCCAGACGTCGGCGGCCGGGATCAGGGTCCATGTCGCTTGGCCGGTTGTGGTCAACGAGAATTTCCGCCGGTCGGGATCGACCAACAAAGCTTCGGGCGGCAGATCGACGGCCTTGACCAGCGACACGCCGCTGTCGAAGTCGAAGCCCACGTGTGAACTGGCCAGCCGATGACCGTCGAAGTTCAGCCGGAACGCCTCGGGACGTTGAATCACATTGCCATGCCCGGCGTACACACGCGAGACCGATTGGTCGAACGGTCCGATGCTCAGCGATTCGATCCGCGGGGCGAACCAGGGGCGTCCAACCGGTGTGTTTTCCAAGCGAAATTCCGCTTGGAACCCCTCGGCCGCGCACCGCAGGTGGACGACCAGGTCGCAGGAACCATCGACACCGGAGAAACGGTGCCGCATCCGGCATCCGACGTCCGTGTCCTCCCGCACCACGTCTTCCAGTGTCCAAGGAGTCTTGGCGTCGTCCAGTCTCTGACCCATCACCCGGATCGGAAAACCGCGAAAGACCAACTGGTGTTCACCGTCATCGAATTGCACATCCGCATCCAGCAGCCCGCGATGACCGGGCCAGACTCGTACCTGGTACTCCGTATCGCCGATCTGCAAGCTGCCCAACGACAAGGCCTTGGCACGATCTGATGGTGGAAAGGGCCTCGGTTCCGGCGGATCGCCTGCGGTCAAAATCGGTTCGGCCCAATACGATTGATCGAACGCGGTGTTCTTCTTCGGCCCCGGATGCGATTCCAATTGCAAGCGGACTTGCTGCCGGGCGAAGCGACTCAAGTCCGCTCGGCCTTCGGTCCAGGACTTCGCATTCGAGTGCCGCTCGAAAACCACTTCGCCCAAGCGACCATCCGGCGCCTCGTGCGGCAGCACCCGCACGCGGAAGGTGACGCCGTCGCCATCGCCTGCAGGGGTTACTGCATGCGCGAATCGCAGATCGATCCGTGAGGCCGAGGGCATGGTCAACGGGTACTCGATCCAAGCCGTCCCTACGCGGCCCTCGGCCCAGGGCGGATGGATGCCGACGATCGTGCGAGATCGATCGTCCAGCGTCTGCTGCGATCCGACCGTGATCGACGCTCGCGTCTGTCGATCGCTACCGGTCCACCCCGTGGGCATCACGCGGGGCTCCTGCCCGAAAACCTGAATTCCCGCGCGGTAGACGGGTAGTTGCCAGACGGCCAACTCGCGATCCGATCGCCACGCCACCGGCTGCCAGGGCGGCGGTGACCGCTCGATGCTCGGTTCGGGCACTTGAGCATCGACGATCAGGATCGGATGTGCCGTTCGACTGCCCTCGGGTCCGGCCAATCGGGCGATCGCATGGATGGGATAAAGGGCTGCGTACGTGCCCTGTCCCGCCGTTACTTGGAACCGAACCACGTGCGACCGGCCAGCGTTCACTGCGAAGGCGACCGCATCGGCCGGCTCACAGGTCCAGCGATCGATCACACGCAACTGAAGCTGCCCTTCGACCGGCCGATCACCACGGTTTTCCAGCACCACGTCCACGGGGAAAGGCTTGTCGGTCCGGTCGATCGTTTCCGGTCCCTCGATTCGCACTCGCAACGGCCCTGCCGCATCGACAGGCGGATCGAAGCCAGACGCGAGAGCCCCCGTCAGCATCCAACAGGCCAGCATTCCGCTGGCGACACGTAGCGATCGAGGCAAAACCAGCATGGATAGCCGTCCTCATAGGCTGTCGTAGCGGATTTCCAGGATCTCGAACTTCAACGTGCCTTTGGGAACTTCGATTTCCACCCGCTCGCCGACGCGTTTACCCAGTAGGCCCTGTCCGACCGGGCTGGTGATCAAGTACTTGCCTGCATCGTAATCTTCGTCGCCGGCGCCGACCAGCGTAAACTGCTCTTCGTCCTGGTAATCCAGATCGCGGACCAACACGGTGGCGCCCAGAGCAACTTGATCTTTGGGGATCGTATCCGGGTTGACGATCGAGGCGTTCGCCAGATCGCTCTTCAGCTTGTTCACCTTCGCCTGCAGCAACCCCATCGCCTCGCGTTGAGCGTGATACTCGGCATTCTCGCGTAGATCTCCCTCGGCCCGTGCCAACGCGATTTTGTCGGCAATCTGGGCCATCTCCTCCTGTTCCATCCGATCCACTTCCGCTTTGATCCGATTGTAGGCATCGCGCGTCATCGGTACGTAGCTGGACATCGATCATCCTCCTGTCATCTTCATGCTCGCCGTAACGAGAAAAAAACCGGCTTCCGCAACGGGAAGCCGGATCGAGCGTTGTTTCGGGTGTCTTCTAGGGCAAAAACCGCCCTTATCATACCGATTCGCCTGTGCTTGTAAAGCCCTGTGATCGATCCGGCAACGTCGGTTTCGACCGGCAACACGCAACGATAACCAAGAATGCAAAACACTCTTGGCCAGGTTCACGACACCAACCCCGCCAGCAGTTCGCCGCGTTGATCGAAGCGGCGTTCCAACGCATCGATCCGTTGGAGGATATCGGCGATCGAAGCCGCCGCCGGATCGGGCTTCGTCGCCAGTTGCTCGATGGCCGTTCCCAACGTCTCGACCTCCTGGACCATCGCCATGTCGTGCTCGTACACGCGATCCAGCAGGTCGATGTCCACCTGGACATAGTCGAAAAAACCGCTGTAGCCGCGAACGGCGGCCCGCATCTTCAAGATCAATCGATCCAGCCGGTTCTTGGCCCGATCGCCATCGGCCAGCCGATCCAATTGACCGGCGTTGACCATCTGCAGCAGAAAATCGTCCAACCCCTGCTTGCTGCGTTGCAAGCGGTCGGCCATCGACTTGCGAAGCAAATAGTCGCTCTCCTGCCGATAATCTTTTTCCAGATATCCTCGAAAACCGGGGATATATCGCAAAATCGATTCCAACAAGCCGCGATTATCCGAGTGCTGTTTCGGGTCGATCATTCGAACGGTCCTCCAACGGTCCTTGCCATCAGCCAACAGAAAGCAGTCACAGAAACGGTCACCGATCCCGACGCCATCATCGAACGGACAGATTACGCCGGGCGGTCGAAGTTCGATTTTAACCGAAGTCGAACCAAGTGGCGAGTCGTCAGCCGGGGGGTCGGGAGTCGCCGCATCACCATGGCGAACCTCTCCCATCTTGCAAGACGCTTCCACAGTTGTCACACTTCATCCCATCTTTGGATCTGGGCATCTGGTTCGATAAGGAGGACACTGATGGCGGAAAGACTGGCGATCGGCGGTGGTACCCCGATTTTGACGCGAGAGGAATACAAGAACTGGCCGGTTATCACAGAGGACGATCGGCGATATGTCAACGAGGTGCTGGACGTTGGCATCGTTGCGGGCGCCACGGGACCGCAGGCGGTGGCTCTGGAAAAAGAATGGCGGGAATTCACCGGCTCGAAATACTGCCTGACCACGGGCAGTGGGACGGCGGCGCTGCACATGGCGTTGGCTGCGGTCGAGGTCGGACCCGGCGACGAAGTCATCGTGCCGTCATACACCTTTTTGGCCACGGCATCCTCGGTGATGCACCAGATGGCCATTCCCGTTTTCGTCGATATCGAACCCAAGACCTACACGATCGACCCGGAGAAGATCGAGGCAGCGATCACGCCGCGCACGCGAGCCATCATGCCGGTGCATATCCAGGGGTGCCCAGCGGACATGGACCCGATTCTCGAAATCGCTCGGAAGCACGATTTGTACATTATCGAGGACGCCGCACAGGCCCATGGCGCGATGTACAAAGGCCGCATGTGCGGGACGATGGGGATCGCGGGCGCCTTTAGCTTGAACAACCTGAAGAACCTTTGTGGTGGGGAAGGCGGGCTGTTTGTCACGGATGACCAGGACGTGTTGCGCAAGGCCGACCTGGTGCGATACTTTGGTGACGAATGCGACGAACGCACGTTGCGGCAGAAGTACAATGCGTCGATCCTGGGCTATATGTACCGCAACCAGGAACTACCCGCTGCTTTGGCTCGCGGCCAACTGATGCATTTGGACGCGTTGAACGGTACGCGAATCCGCAATTCCGAATTCCTGACGCGAGAATTGAGCAAGATCCCGGGCATCATCCCGCCGTACTGCCCGCCGGACTGCAAACATGTTTACTGGTTCTACGCCGTGCGCTTCGATCCCCGAGCGGCCGGTCTGGACGTCGATCCGCGCCGGTTCCGTATCGCTATCGAAAAGGCCGTGTTCAAAGAAGGCGTTTTGGTCGGTCAATGGCAGGTCATGCCCGTACCGGGCCAGGATCTGTTCCACAGCATGATCGGGATCGGCAAACGCTATCCCTGGGCAATCAACGAAGCACAGGGCGTCACGTACCACTACGATCCGCACGATTACCCGGTGGCTCAGATGCTGTGCGACACGTACACCAACATCCATTCCATCCATCCGCCAAACGACTTGGATCTGAACGAAAAAGTCGTCGCCGCATTCCACAAGGTGTTCAGCAATCTGGGCGAGGTGATGGATCATGCCGACGACGACATTAAACCGGGTTTCGATGGCCGATTGTATGGAGTAGGTTGATCCGGATGGATGCCAGCATCGGTGCGCGCGTCATGGCCGGCATCCCGGCGCTGAACACTTCCCTGTACCGCAGGATCCGCTTCCTGGTCGGCGATCCTGCGGCGCTGATCGAATTCGCGTCGAACGGCCCCGGCGACGCCGGTTCGTCGGTTCTGATCCTCCGCGACATCGAGATGCAACGGGCGCGTCGACAGGCTCGCGCCGATCGCATCCATTGTCCGGGCGACTTTGCGCCTGCCGAAGGACTGTCCGGAGACCGCGAGACGGCCACGGCGCAAGCGTTGGCCGAGTGCCTGCGACGCCATGGGGTGCGGCAGGTCGTCGCCGATCGCTCGTTGCCGCTGATTTTCGTGCATCAAATGCAACACGCCGGGCTGATCGTTTCGTGCGATCCTGAATGGGGAATCCTGGAAAGGCGTCAGAAGGACTCGGAAGAGATCCAGTGGTTGCAGCAAGCGCAAGCCGTCACCGAGCAGGCGGTGGCCATGGCATGCGAAACGGTCGCTCGCGCGACCGCCGACCGCGACGGCATCCTGCAATGGCAGGGACATCCGCTGACCTCCCAGCGCTTGCGAGAGTCGATCGACGTCTGGCTGCTGCGGCACGGCTACGAGAACCCGCCATCGATCGTCGCTGGAGGCCCCTGCGGCGCCGATTGCCATGACGCGGGCTCGGGGCCGCTGCGCACCGAACAGCCCGTGATCATCGATGTCTTTCCGCGGAACCGTCAAACCCGCTACCATGGCGATTGTACGCGAACCGTCGTTCACGGTCAGATTCCCGATCAGGTGCGCCGGATGCACGCCGCCGTGCTGGACGCCAAGCAGGCGGCCACCGCCGCATGCCGGGCCACCGTGACCGGCCAGCAGGTCCACGAAGCAACCTGCGATGCGATCGTTCGCCAGGGCTATCAGATAGGGCTGCCCGACAACCAATCCCCTGCCGACCGTTGTGCGATGCCACACGGTACGGGACATGGAGTCGGTTTGGACGTGCATGAACCGCCCCTACTGGACCACGGCGGTCCCGAGTTGGTTGTCGGCGATTGTTTGACGATCGAACCCGGCCTGTACTGTGCCGCCATCGGCGGTGTGCGCGTCGAAGACATGGTGATCGTCGAATCCGATGGCTGCCGGAACCTGAACCAGATCCCCGAAGGCCTGGACTGGAAATGATCGAGCCGAGGAAACCACCTTTCATGTGGAATTAAGTTTCCTCAGATAGACATGTTTCGCGCATTGCTAGCATTGCATTCGAGCCGATGATGCTCGATCTGAAAATTTTTTTGCGCAAAACCAGTTCTTTTGGTGGTGCATGGCTTGGCGCGTACCATTTTCTTCGATAGACTTTGGAGCAGTTTCAATGAAAAGGTTGTGAATTGATGATTACGGACGGTCGATGTCGAAAAGAGGTGTGCCATGCGTAGCACGACGCCCCGCATGATCACGAAGTTCGATATTTTCGTGGTGGTCGTTATTTTGGGGTATCTCTGGGGTGTCGTCCAAACGACGATGCGCGGGGATGCTCCTCGGTTGCGTTTCGCGCCTTCTTCGCAATTGGACCGGGAGTCGGGCCCAGCGGAGTGGCCGACGGGCGCGGCCTTGACGTTGGTTCCGACGGAACCTGTCCCGCCATGAACTGACCGCCACGGACCGACGAATCATCGCTTCGGCATTTTTCCAGTTTTCTTCGTCAAAAAGGAGAACGGAAATGATCCGGGCCGTCTCGGTCGACAAGTTGCCCGAGGGACTTTCTTTCCCTGGTGACCTCCAACGTAAGATCCATTACGACCCCAGCCAAAGGCGTTTGGCTTTCGAAGGATTCATGAGCAAGGCGACGTTCGATCGCCTGTACCGATTGACCGACGACCGCGAGTATCGTCGGGCCTTGGAAGCGTTGTTTCAAGAGTGCACGTTCGACGAAACGGACGGCGCACACCGCGGCCACGTCCAATTCTTGGTGTGGGCGATGATCGGCGTCGCTTGCTTGGCGGTCGTCTTCGCACTGGCCTTGGTCATGTTCATGTGACGGGGTTCGGGCCGAAAGAATAACGGTTCAGCGGCACAGCCAGAGCGGCGGCTTGGTGCCGCTTTCACTTTGCGTCAGCTTTGCTTTTGCCAAGATTCAAGCCACCGCTGTTTTATCGTCGCTGCTTGAAGACCGTTTTCGCGGGTGTTAGGCTACTACCGAGGAGGTTTGACATGCATCGCGACGTTATCTTACCCGATGAGGATCGGGAGCTGTACGATCAATTCCATTTCGGCCCTGCCGTGCGTGCCGGCCATCTGCTGTTGTGCTCGGGGCAGATCGGCGTGGATTCCGACGGGGGCGTGCCGGCCGAACCGGCGGACGAGTTTCGCAGCGCCTGGCGAGGGGTGGGCCGAGTGCTGCAGAAAGCCGGCTTGGGGTACGAGAACATCGTGGAGTACACCACATACCACGTGGGGCTGCATGCTCATCTGGAGGCGTTCATGGCCGTCCGCGACGAATTCATCCGTCCCCCCTGGCCGGCCTGGACCGCCATCGGCATCTCGGAACTGGCCGTCCCCGGCGCCCGTGTCGAGATCCGAGTGATTGCCGCTCGCTCCGCATCTACCTGAAGAACTTCGGAAGGACCCCATGCACAGGATATTTACAAGACGCCGTCCCCCGCGAACCGTGCGCGGGTTGTTGGCGGTCGTGCTGGCCAGCGCCCTCTTCCAGACGCTGCCGCCGGCGCAAGCTGTGGCGCGGGTCCCGGACGGGTCCGCGATCGATCTCGCCGCCGATCGATACGAGGCGGCGTTGCGGCGGTTCGCCGCCGCGGTGCTCGAGCACGGCCGGGATCGCTACGGCCAGACGCACACGCCGCTGTTCGTCGACGGCCTGCACGTGCTTTCGCTCGAGCCGGTCCGTTGGCCGTACGACGGCGAAACCTGGGTGATCAGCAACTTCGCCAGCCAGCAGGCGCTGCTGCGGTTCCTGGACGGCATGACCGCACTGACCGGCGAGGCGGAGTTTCGCGAGGCCGCGGAGCGGGCGGCCCGCTACATGCTGGCGCACGCTGCCGCCCCCAACGGTCTGCTCTATTGGGGCGGCCATACCGCCTGGGACCTTGTCCAGGAGCGGCCGGTGGGCGAGTATGCCGCCGGTCAGCACGAGATGAAGAACCATCAGCCGCACTACGAACTGATGTGGCGCGTCGACCCGCAGGCTACCCGGAAGCTGCTCTCCGCGATCTGGGGCGGGCACGTCGTCGACTGGCGGCGGCTCGACTACAACCGCCACGCGGCCTACCGCAGCAAGGCCATACCGCAGTGGGACCACGAGTTCGACGAAGCGCTGGAGATCCCCTTCGAAACCAGCGACCGCAATCTCTCGTTCGTCAACATCGCCGCTTCGCTGATCCACGCCGGCGCGACGCTCTCGGCACTGGCCGAGCACGAGCCGGCGCTGGTTTGGACCGAGCGGCTGGTCTATCGCTGGCAGCAGGGGAAGCACCCCCAGACCCGCCTCGGCGGCGGGCAGGTGAGCTACTGGAAGGACGACCGCGCCCGCGCGGCCTTCGGG
>SKKK01000151.1 GCA_007121535.1 Planctomycetaceae bacterium
GGCAATCGCCGCCCATCAGGCTGCGTTCGACCAGGGCGACTTTCGCGCCCAGTCCCGCCGCGCCCGCCGCGGTGACCAGTCCGGCGGTTCCGGCGCCGATGACAACCAGGTGGTAACGCCCCGAGGGTGTCGGGTTGGTCCAACTGGGTGGATGGACGTTCGCTTCGAGTTGCCGGTTATGAACGTCGGCAGGCAGTAGCTGAACCGATGGCGGCATGGTGTTCCTCGCAAGTTCCGAAAAAAATAGTCTCTTCGATCATCTGACGGACTTGTCGAAGAAAACTTACAGGAACTCGGCGGGAACCGCTGATGAACGCCCACCAGGGAGAGGTACGGGGTCAAAAGGGACAGACCGCTTATTGACGCTGATGAACGCTCATCGGTAGGTATCCAGGAAGCGGCGGTCGATGCGGTCTTTCAGCCACATGCTGACTCGGCCGTTCCACCAGAATGGCCCCCACGTGGCCAAGGCGGTGCCGTCACCCAGATTGAGAATGGCCAAGTATTGTTTCTGAGGTTTGTATTCCATCATCGGTCTTCCCGCGATGCTGGACAGCAGGTTCGCGTGCAGATAGGCGGATTGACGCATCCCGAACACCCCCAGCTTGGGAAGGTTATGGCCTTCCAACGCCGCGCAGTCGCCGGTCGCAAAAACTCGAGTGTCGGCGATCGAGTGCAGTTTGGCGGTCACCCGCAGACCGTCTCGGCAGCGGAGCGGCAGGCCCGTTCGATACACCAGCGCATGCGCTTCCAGGCCGGTGGCCAGCACGACCGTTTCGGCCTCGATGCGGCTGCCGTCTTGGGCGATCAACGTCTGCCCTTCCCGGCGAACGATGCGTGTATGGGTGCGGATCGTCAGCCCGCGCCGCGAAAGTCTCTGGTGCAATGTGCGCGATGCGCGGGGCGGTGCTTGAGGAACAAGTCGATCGGTACTGGTAACCAGGGTCACTGGCATCGTGATACGATGGCTTGCCGCCAACGCCAGCAGATTGGCCGCCAACTCGACCCCCGTCGATCCGCCGCCTACGACAGTCACTCGCGGCGTCTGGCCCGCTTCAAACTTTGCTTCCAATCGCTCACGCAGCTTCCACAGATTGCTGATCGGCTTGACGCGCCAGACATCGGGATCGTCCGTGGTCTCGGAGAACGAGGCGGGCACTTGGCTGCCCACGTTGATCGACAGCAGATCGTAAGCCAGTTCCGTTCCATCGGCCAAGCGAACCCGCCGGCCGTCGGTGTCGACCGACTCGACGCGTTCTCGCAAGAATTCGCCGCCGTGGGCTTCGATCAACGTTCGGGGATCCAACCGGTCCTCCGCAGGTTCGTACATGCCACCCAACATGCCGCTGGCCAGGCCCGAGTACCAGAACTCATCCGGCTCGATCAACACGACGTGCGCTGCGAGCGAAACCAGCGATGCGACGCGCGACGCCACGAACAAATGGGCGTGACCGGCTCCGACCAGGATGATCGTGGTGGGGCGTGTCACTCGACGATACCCCTCGAATGAAATCGCTTGTCCAGCAATCGGCCCCAGCGCGCATCATACGGATGGATCGCTCGGACGGGAACGTCGTGCCGATACACGGGACGGCCCTCGTTGGCCCATTGGAACAGCGATCCTTCCAGGTTGAATACGTTGGAATAACCTCTGGCGGTCAGTTCTTCGGCTAGTTGACTGGACCGGTATCCGACTGAGCAGTAAACCACGACGGGCGTCTCCGAGCCTGCATCTTCGAGCAGAGGCAACGCGGAAGCGACGTCGGTTGCCAATTCGGCGCGGCGCAGATGACTGACCGCAAATTCATCCGCGGTGCGCGCGTCGAGCAGAACCGGGAGCGGCCGCGATGTGTCGGCCAGCCATTCGGCCAGTTCCCGAGTGGAAAGCTGCCGCACGCCGGGAAACTCGGTTCGGATCGACTCTTTTACGTCTGTCCATTCCAGGGCCGGACGCAAGTTGCATCCAGTCAGTCCCGCCGCAAGCCAGGACACGGCCAACGCGATAGTCGTGCGATACACGGCATTCACTCGGCCGATCCACGTTTCAACAGGGACTTGATCCGCTCCTTGGTAGCCAATCCCACATGGCGGTCGACGACTTCCCCGTCTTCGAAAACTAACAAAGTGGGGATGGACCGGACATTGTAGGCTGCGGTCAATTCGCGGTTTTCGTCCACATTCACCTTGACGAACCGCGCGTTGTCCAACTCGCGGGCCGCTTGGTCCAGAATCGGCGATTGACGCTGGCAAGGTCCACACCAATGGGCATAGAAGACCACCGCCACCGGTATCGGCGATTCCAGAACCTGTGCGTCAAAATCCTGTCCTGACACCTCCGCTACTCTACGTTCCTTGGTCTTTCCCTCAGTTGCTGCTTCCAAAGACGCGCCAATGTTAGCGACAACCAACGCGAATAGCGGCATGGAAAGAAACGGGGCAATCAACCAGCCCATTTTGGAATAAGTCTTCATTGGCCTCTCCTTTCGTTCATGCAAAACAGATGGGGTCTGGAAAAGCTGACGGATCGGACCCGCATTTCCTTACACACATCTTCGATTTAAGCGGCAGGAGAACGCATTCTGCGTTTAGATCGTCACTTCCCCGTATAAACCTCCGTATGCGGGCGGAAGGCGTACCAGGCGAACCAGAACGAGTACATCCATTGCAATTCGTCGTCGGCCTGAGCTACACGCAACGATCGGTGTCGGCCGTCGTAGGCCAGTCGAAAACGTTCGTCGCCCAATTGCTGATCCAGGATCTCGCTTTGCGGACCGAATGCATCGAGCGGATAGGCGCGAGCTTGCCCGTCCGACCAGACACCCAAAACCAATGACTTGGGGGGTAGACGGTCACTGCTTGGCCGGGCCGGGAACATCAAACGCGGGCTGGCAAAATATCCCTGATAAGGATTGGACCGATAGTCGCGAGCATGTCCCGTTCGATCCGACAGGACGGTCGTGCGAGGGTAGCGAGTCTGCCAATCCTGCCACGTCGTCAACTCGAATGGCAACGCTCGAAGCGATTGCGACGCGCCCGGCCCGGACACGCCGGCGGCCTTCATCTGCGACCAGAGACTTTCCGGCCGTCGGCCCCGGTCGTACATCAGCACGTTACTGTTATACAGTAGCCCAGACACGCCGAACTCCTGCACCCCCGCTTCGGTGCGGCGATCGAAAACGGCGGCTGAATCGCACAGCGGGCAATAGGTCACGGCGATCGGTACGCCATCCAGCCGATCGTTAACGATCTCGTGGTAGTTCAGGATTCTCAACGGGTAGGCGCGGGCGTCCCGTCCGCGGACCACCCCGATCACCCGGTCCCCGGGCTGCAAGTAGGCCGCCTCCTGTGCGGCGATCATCCGCGGATCGGTCAGCGCCGGGATGCCGTCCTTGGGCGGTCCCCCAGCATGGATTTCGTTGGCAGGGATCACCGCGTTGCTCAGATCGAACGACGGAGCGGCGCGGAATTGCACCGGCCTGGCATCGGGGACCGCGGAAGCATCGGGCCGGATTTGAGTCCACAGGATGAAACTGCAGACCAGCAGTGCCATCACGGCAGCCGGGGCGAACAAGCGGACGAACCAGCGGGAAAGGCGGTCGATCATGGGAATGGCCTCTCGATTCATGGGAGGATTCAGTGAGACGACGGTGACTCGGACCGTTCGCTGACGCGGTGCGACGAAACACGGCGTCCTCTCTTATCGTACGATGCCGAGCCTGTCGGTTCCGTGAAGTAGATCACAATGGCGGGGGAACAAAACGGTTCGTAAGGAATTCATCTTCGCTGCGTCATCCATTTATGCTTGCCGCAGGTGTTGCGGCATCACGACCCGTCTGTGTTCCATTTTAGAGGAGTTGACAACCATGTCACGATTGTTCACATCGCTTTTCGTTGGCTCGACATTGGTCGGCATTTTCGTCGCCGGTGCATTGGAGGCTTTTGCCCAAAGCGGCAGCCGCACGTATCCTTCGCAACCGGCGCAGTCGCAGCCAGCAGGTTCCGCCTTGCGAACACCCGCATCCCAAGCGACCTTGGCGCTGGAGGGCTATTGTCCGGTCAGTGTTGTGGAGATGCGCAAGTGGGTCAAAGGACATCCGGCTTATCAAAGTGTGTTCGACGGTCACCTGTATCGATTTGCCAATGCCGACGGCAAGGCCATGTTCGACGCGAACCCGGCTAAGTATGTTCCCGCGCTGGGCGGCGACTGCACAGTCGCTCTGGTCAAGATGGGCAAACGGGTTCCGGGAAACATCCGTCACGCCTCGATTCGTGAAGGTCGGCTGTTTCTGTTCTCGAATGCGGACGGCCACAAGATGTTCCAGGCGAACCCGGCAGCATA
>SKKK01000377.1 GCA_007121535.1 Planctomycetaceae bacterium
AATCGCTACTTTCTGTTCAGGCGTAAAATACTTCCGATTCGACATCGAGCTTTTCCCTTTCTTCGGCTGAGTTAAACTCTAGCACATAGATAAAGCTCAACGTCCGTCAGAGGCAAAACAGCGCGGTGCTTGACCGGAAGACCGGTCAGTTCCGGACCACCGCGTCGCGGTACGCGGCCAAATCGGGGCAAGACGCGGCCAGCCGCACGAGGCTCCTCAGTTGCGCGTGGTCGTCGATGGACTCGATTCCTTCGACCACATCACCGGGAACGTCGCCGAAACGGGCTTCCAAGAAACGGGCTTCCAAGAACGTGATGATGTCCTGCTGAGCCGTCTCACGGGCCGTCTCGCGGGTCTTCTCCGACACGATTTCGTCGAGAAATGGTATTTCGAGCATGACGTTCTTTCCTCCCAAAATTGTCAACAGACCTAAATCATCATACCGCAAAAACGAAAACACTTGGGGGACGACCAGCAAATTCGCTTTTTCGCCGAGCGGTGCGTGCCGTTCGATGGATTCCCGGCACCGGCGAAGCATCGCATCGGGCGGATCGCTGAAGTCTGTCAGTGGCACCCAGGGGATCAAGCCGACATCCCCTGCCGGCAGAAGCTCTTCGGCCGGGATCTTCCACAACTTTACGACGTGCCACTTCAGACGGCGTGACGAAAATTCGTGGCGGCTGCGCAGGCTACGGCTCCGGGGGACGCGGAACTTTCCCTTGGGCCGCAGGACCAAGATCACCCCCTCCGGCAAGCGACCGCGATCCAGATACACCAGCAACAGGTCGTCGGTCATCTATTGGGACACGCGGCGCTCGGGATACGTCGACACTTCCAGAATCCCCATGATGCTGGATCAGCCATTTGCTGCTCCGGTCGTACGGTTGGTGTTGATCTTGGATCACAGGCACTCCCTTTCGTCGATGAACCCGCTTCGTTTCACGTCTTCGGCTTGGTTCGTGTTCCCATCTTCCGCCCTTGTGGGTCTATTCCCTTGCCCGAAATTCGCTTGCCCTGCATTCCCCTGCTGCCGAGGAGGACCCGTAGCACGGCTGGGCGACGCGAGCAACCGGGTTACGCTAGCGGCGAAGTGACCGAGTACCAGTGGTCGCCCCCAGCCGGTCGACGCAGGTCACCGTCAAGGCTAGTGACCAAGGACCAGTGACCAAGGACATTCCGTATGGCAACGACATCTTCGAGCCATACTTTTTTCTTCTGGCAGGCGGTCTTCTCGGCGGAGAAGATGGCTCGCGGCTCACTCCACCGGCTGGCTCTTGGCATAGCAGCCCAGAACCTCGAGCCGCTCGGTCTTGCGTTCCAGCGACGCCAGCGCGCGGGTGATCTTGGCGTCGCGTTGATGGCCCTCCATTTCGACGAAGAACAGATATTCGCTTTCGGTGTTGGGCATGGGGAATGATTCGATCCAAGTCAGATTGATACGGTTTCGTTTGAAGATGGTCATAGCGTCCGCCAGCGACCCGGGAGTGTGCGGGATCTCGAACATGACGGCCGTTTTGTCTTTTCCCGTCCGTCGTCCCTCGTGGTCGCCGATCACGGCGAACCGGGTGATATTGTTCTTGTTGTCCTCGATGTTCTCGGCCAGAACGGTCAACCCGTAATTCACTCCCGCTTGTCGGCTGGCGATCGCCGCAGCTCCTTGCTTTTCGGCAGCCAATTGAGCTGCCGCCGCCGTGCTGGTCATTTCGACGGTTCGCGCCTGCGGCAAATGCTTGGCGACCCATTCGCGGCATTGGGACAGAGCTTGAGGCTTGCTGTACACCTCACGTATGTCGCCGCGCTGGCACTTGCCCAGCAGGAAATGGTGGATTCGCAATTGGACCTCGCCACAAATCCGCACGGGCAACCGGGTGAACATGCCCAGCGTATCCACCACCCGCCCGTCCGTCGAGTTTTCGATGGGGACAATGCCAAAATTGACTTGCGCCCGGTTCAGTTCCTCGAACACCGCGGCGATGGTGGCAAGCGGGACCAGTTCCGCACCGCTGCCGAACCGCTCGATCGCTGCCAGATGACTATAACTGTAGGTCGGCCCCAGATAGGCGACCCTAAGCGGCTTGACCAGCGATCGCGTCCCGCTGATCAGTTCCCGAAAGACGGCTCGGATGCACCGTTCGTCCAATGGACTCGAATGGCTTTTCACCACATCCGACAACATCTGCTGCTCGGCCAGAGGATCATGTAACTGCCCCCCCTGTTCGTGCCGAAGTCGCGCCCACTTTTCAGCAGTGCGAGCGTGCTCGTTCAGTAGTCCGATCAGTTCACGATTGATTTTATCCAACGATTGTTTGCATTGGTTGGCCGTCGAGGCCGCCACCTTGCGTTTGGACGTACTTCGTTTTGCCATCGCTCTTCCACCCTTGATAAACCAGCAACTCCTCAGAGGCTCAGCACACAACAACCCAAATCGCCCAAATGATAGTCTCCGACCGGCAGACCTGAAAAGCAGCCATCGCCAAGGTTGGATCTGGTCCGGGGCGCAGTCTCGATCGCGAGATCCGTGTCAAAATGGCAGACTCAGCAGAAGCCATCCGCCCTGATGCGCGAAATCCGCTTGCGAAAATCGCCGTAAAGTCAATTAAATGAATGGCTTACGAAAAATCGTCTGGCTGTTTTCCGCTTCTGGCACGAGCTTTGCTTATCCCTCCGTTGGCATCGTGAGGTTTTAACGGAGCGTCAACGACCGAAGTTGTTATTCAAGGGAATGCACCCCCCCTAAGAAAACGGATAACTATTACTACGAAACAACCAGCAAGCACTCAGTAGGATTTGCAAGTTGCGAAGAAAGGAGCATCGACCATGGCTCAAGGTGAAAAAATCATCGGAATCGACCTGGGAACCACAAACTCAGTCGTCGCGATTATGGAGGGAACCGATCCAAAGGTGATCCCCAACGCCGAGGGGAACCGGCTGACGCCAAGCGTTGTGGCGTTTACACCGAAAGGAGAGGTCCTCGTCGGCGAACCGGCTCGACGTCAAGCCGTCACGAATCCCCAGAATACGGTGTATTCGATCAAGCGATTCATGGGGCGGCGGCATCATGAGGTCGAGACGGAAGAGAAGATGGTTCCGTACAAGGTGGCGGGCGCCGCCCACGACTATGTGACCGTGGAGATCAACGGCCAGCACCATACGCCCCAAGAGATTTCCGCAAAGACCTTGCGAAAGCTGAAGGAGGCGGCCGAGTCGTATTTGGGCCACAAAGTGAACAAGGCGGTGATCACCGTACCGGCCTACTTCAATGACGCGCAGCGACAAGCGACCAAAGATGCCGGTCAAATCGCCGGCCTGGAGGTCGCGCGGATCATCAACGAGCCGACTGCCGCCGCGATGGCCTACGGTCTGGACAAGCGGACCAGCGAAAAGATCGTGGTGTTCGACTTGGGCGGCGGTACCTTTGACGTTTCCATCCTGAAGCTGGACGATGAAGATGGAAACAAGGTGTTCGAGGTGATCAGCACCAGCGGCGATACGCATTTGGGCGGAGATGACTTTGACGAGGAATTGATCAACTATGTTGCCGACGAGTTCAAAAGGGAGCAGGGGATCGATCTTCGACGTGATACGATGGCATTGCAGCGGCTGCAGGAGGCATGCGAACGAGCGAAGAAGGAATTGAGCAGCGTGCCGCAAACGGACATCAATCTGCCGTTCATCACCGCCGATGCCTCGGGTCCCAAGCATCTGCAAGTCTCGATCACTCGCGCCAAGTTCGAAGAACTGATCGACAAGTTGGTGGAACGTTGTCGTGGCCCGGTGATGCAGGCGTTGAAGGATGCCAAGTATTCGCCCAGTGATATCGACGAAATCGTCCTGGTCGGCGGATCGACTCGCGTTCCCAAGGTCCAGGCGATGGTTCGTGAGGTCTTCGGCAAAGAGCCGCACAAGGGCGTGAACCCGGACGAGGTGGTGGCGGTCGGCGCCGCGATCCAAGGCAGCGTATTGGCCGGCGACCGCAAGGACGTGCTGCTGCTGGATGTCACCCCGCTGACTCTGGGGATCGAGACCGAGGGTGGCGTGATGACCCCCTTGGTGGAACGCAACACGACGATTCCTACCGAACGCAAGCAGGTGTTCAGCACCGCGGCCGATAGCCAGACGGCTGTGACGGTCAAGGTGTACCAAGGGGAACGAAAGATGGCCGCAGACAACCGGTTGCTGGGCGAATTCAACCTGGAAGGCATCCCGCCCGCGCCGCGGGGCGTGCCGCAGATCGAGGTCAAATTCGACGTCGACCAGAACGGCATCTTGAACGTGTCGGCCAGGGACTTGGGCACCGGGAAGGAGGCATCGGTGCGGATCGAACAATCCTCGGGGCTGTCCGAAGCCGAGATCGATCGAATGCGAAAAGACGCGGAATCGCACGCCGAAGAGGACAAGCGAAAGTTCGAATTGGTCGAGGCTCGCAATCAAGCCGATCAACTGTGCTACCAGGTCGAAAAGGTGATCAAGGAGAACGGCGACAAGCTGGGCGATGCCGACAAGCAGCCGTTGGAACGGGCCATCGAGAAGACTCGCACGGCGGCCAAAGGGGATGACGTCCAGGCGATCAAGAACGCGGTCAGCGATCTGGAACAAGCCTCGCACGCGCTGAGCAAAGTGTTGTATGAGAAGGCCCAATCAACCGGGCCGACCAGCTCGCCCGACGCCGCCGCTGGAACTTCCGAAACGGCCGAAGACGATGCGATCGACGCGGAATTCGAGGTCAAGAAGTAAGGGCCGGCAAAGCATAACTGTCGGGTCCTCCTGTGAGCGGCACGGCGCTAGCCGCCGGTCCCCGATGTGGCACGGCGCTAGCCGCCGGTCCCCGATGTGGCGCTGGCCGCCGGTTTTCCGCGGCTTCGGAAACGGTGGCTAGCGCCATTCCGCTCACGGAAGGGGCGATGTTGCCCCGAAATACTTCATTCCGTTTTTGAAATAAGGAGCCAATAAAGGAGAGTAACGCGATGGTTTTTCGAATGGACAAGCTTACCGTCAAAGCACAGGATTCGCTGGTTGCAGCACAATCGCTGGCTAGCGAGCGTGGCAATCCGGAAGTGGATTCGCTGCACCTGTTGGCGGCGCTGCTCGATCAGTCGGATGGGATCGTCAAACCGATCCTGGACAAGATCGGCACGCAGCGCAGCCAGTTGCAGTCGATGACCGAGTCGGAATTGAGTCGGTTGCCTCGCGTCAGTGGCGGCAGTACGCCACAGCCCAATCAGGCGCTGATGCACGTGTTGGAGAGCGCGGCGGGGGAAGCTCAGTCCATGAACGACGAGTTCGTCTCGACCGAACACCTGCTGATCGGCCTGGCCAAGACGCAGTGCCGCGCGAAGACCATTCTGCAGGTGAACGCGGTCCAACCCGACGAGATCCTCGCTGCGCTGCAAGCCATTCGCGGCAGCCATCGCGTGACCGACCAGACTCCCGAGGACAAATATCAGGCACTGCAGCGCTATGGAATCGATCTGGTGGAGCGGGCCGGCCAAGGCAAGTTGGATCCGGTCATCGGCCGGGACGGCGAGATCCGCCGCGTGATCCAGGTACTGTCGCGTCGGAAGAAGAACAACCCGGTGCTGATCGGCGAACCGGGTGTCGGTAAGACGGCGATCGCCGAAGGTCTGGCCCTGCGGATCGTCCAGGGCGACGTGCCGCAAAGCCTGAAGAACAAGCGCGTGATCGCCTTGGATCTGGGGGCTTTGATCGCCGGCACGAAGTTCCGCGGCGAATTCGAGGAACGCTTGAAAGCCGTCCTGCGGGACATCCAGGATTCCGATGGGACGGTGATCCTGTTCATCGACGAATTGCACTCGGTGATCGGCGCCGGCGCCGCCGAGGGCGGAGCGGATGCGGCGAACCTGCTGAAACCCGCGTTGGCTCGAGGCGATCTCCGCTGCATCGGCGCTACGACGCTGGACGAATACCGGAAGCACGTCGAGAAGGACGCGGCGCTGGAGCGACGGTTCCAACCGGTCTATGTGGGCGAACCGAGCGTGGAGGATACGATCTCGATCCTCCGCGGGCTGAAACCACGGTACGAGACGCACCACGGAATCAAGATCAAGGACGCGGCGCTGATCGCTGCCGCCGAATTGTCCCACCGTTACATCAGCGACCGGTTCCTGCCGGACAAAGCCATCGATCTGGTCGACGAAGCTGCCAGCCGTTTGGCCATGGAACTGGAAAGCGTTCCGGCCGAGATCGATCAGGTCCAGCGGCGACTGCGGCAATTGGAACTGGCGGCTCGGCAATTGGCCGACGAAACCGAAGACGCCGCTCGCGACTCGTTGGCCGAGATCGACGAAGAGATCGCCGAACTGAAGGGGCAGGAAGCTGCCCTCCGCCAACAGTGGGAATCCGAAAAACTGGGGCGGGGCGATGTCCAGAAACTGCGGCGAGAAGCCGAACAGATCGCCCAGCAGTTTGCCCTGCTGGATGCCGCCATCAAAGACAAGCAAGCGTCCGGGATGCCCGTCGGCGAAGAGGAATTTCAACGGCTTTACGAACTGGATGTCCAGCGTCGCAAGCTGCAGGAAACGCTCGATTCCGCCGAGCAGCAAACGGAACAGCCCACGAGCCAACGCCGTTTGCTCCGGCAGGAAGTGACGGAGGAGGAGGTCGCCGAGGTGGTGAGCGCCTGGACCGGTGTCCCCGTGACTCGCATGATGGAAACCGAACGCGCCAAGCTGCTGGTCTTGGAGGAACGCATCCACCAGCGACTGGTCGGACAGGACGAAGCCGTCGAAGCCGTGGCCAATGCCGTGCGGCGCAGCCGTAGCGGTCTGCAGGATCCCCGTCGCCCGATCGGTTCGTTCCTGTTCCTGGGGCCCACGGGCGTGGGCAAAACCGAACTGTGCAAGGCGTTGGCCGAAGTTCTGTTTGACGACGAAAACGCCATGGTCCGGTTGGACATGAGCGAGTTCATGGAACGGCATACGGTCAGCCGGCTGATCGGCGCGCCGCCCGGTTACGTCGGTTTCGAAGAAGGCGGGAAGCTGACCGAGGCCGTTCGCCGACGACCCTACAGCGTCATCCTGCTGGACGAGATCGAGAAGGCTCATCGGGACGTCTTCAATATCCTCTTGCAGGTCTTGGACGACGGACGACTGACCGACAACCATGGGCACACCGTCGATTTCTCGAACACGTTGATCGTGATGACCAGCAACCTGGGAAGCCAGTTGATCCAGCAGGTCGCTCGCGAAGGCGGGCAATACGACGAAATGCAGGCGGCCGTCAACGAGGTGCTGCACGCCAGCTTCCTGCCCGAGTTCCTGAACCGCATCGACGACATCATCATCTTCCACCCGTTGACTCGCAACGAGATCCGAAAGATCGTCGACCTGCAGATCATCCATCTGCAAGACCAACTGCAGCGGCAGGACATCGGATTGAACGTCACCGATGCGGCGAGGCAAGCGATCGCTACGGAAGGTTTCGATCCGGCCTACGGCGCGCGGCCATTGAAGCGTGTGATTCAGCAGCGGATTCAGAACCCGGTGGCGACCGAGTTGCTGCGAGGCCAGATTCAGCCCGGCGGGGTGCTGGCAGTCGATCATCATCAAGACGGCTTCACCTTTGGGCCGGGCACACCGCCGATCGTCGACCCGCGGGACAATGCCTCGCAACCGGGCCCTCGCCATCGGCAACCCTCGATCGATCCCCAGCGTGGCGGCAAGGTGTTGTTTCGGCAGGCCGGCGGTCCGCAGGATTACAGCAATTCGTAGATGTGCTCACCGCCGTGTGATCCTGACGCGGCCCCCGGCCGCAACCGACGTAGGTTGGGTCTCCGCCCCGCCCCGGTCGGGACAGAGTCCCAACCTACAAAGATGCGCGCACCGTGCGCGAACGTTACGACTGACGACTTCAACTTGGTCCGGGGCGTTACGACGCATAGTCTTCGACGCGAACTTGGATCTGCTCACGTTCCGGCAAGGGGCCAGCGGTAATCCAGAATCGGTACCGTAACGGCAACGTCTGACCTTCCGCGATCTCTGCTGTCGGAAAAGCGCCGAAACGTCCGTAGTCGCGGTACGCCGACCAGATGGTCTGCTGCGGATTGGAGGGATGGTTCATCTGGACGACCCCGTACGTTTGGACGTCCAGCACATATTGCATCGCCGACCAGGCCAGATCGGGATCGGTACGCGGGTCGTTGTCTTCCGCAGGAAAGACGTAACGGGTCGCGTCCTTGTCCAATTCATCGGCTGCCCGATACTGGACGCCAGCGTGCTCCGGGTCGCCGTCCAGCGTCACCGGGGCTGCCAGAGCCGTCAATTCAGAAAGCACCTCGACATCCACCAGTTCAGGCGACGAGACCGCGTTGAAGACGAATGTCCGCCGCTCTTCCAATAGCGGTTGGCCGTCCTTGGTCTGCCATTGCACCAACGACGTGAACCGTGCCTGGTCGGCGTCGGCGTGCCGATCCGAAAACTCCTGATGGACTTGAGCACCACCGCCCATGCCCCAGAGATTGTACGTCCGGTCGCCGACTCGCAAGCGGCTGTATCCGATGAAGATGCCGCGGTGGTGCGGGAACAGCCCGCCCGGACCCTTGGTGATCGGCTGTTTTCCCGTGGCATCCATCACGTGCAGATAGGGCCGAGCCGTTTCGTCCCAGCGTTGGGGATCGAAGGCTGTCATGTAGCGAGCGACCACACGATCACCATAACGGATGTCCAAATGTTGGCCGGGCTGCTCGTCGAACGCGAAGACAGCCTCGTTGTCCGCAACGGCAGGTTGGGTTGCGATCGCAGCGACCATCAGCGTCATGGCCGCGGGGGCGAAAAAACGAAACGCGTGAATCATGAATCGTCTCCTTGGAGTCTTCGGATGGAAGATGCGCGCACGGTGCGCGCATCTTTGTAGGTTGGGACTCTGTCCCGACCGGGTCGGGTCGGAGACCCAACCTACGTCGGTTGCGGCCGGAGGCCGCGTTAGGAATCATCTCGTGGGAAAGCACCCGTTGCATCGCCTGGCGCATTTCCGTGTGGCAGGGGGGAAATCATCAAGGCTGCACCGCGTACCGCTCGAACCGCTCCTGAATCTGCCCTCGCTCCGGCAAATCGCCGGTCATCACCAAGAAGCGATAATCCAACGTCACGGTTTCACCGGCCGGGATGTCTACCACGGGAAACGCGCCGAAACGGCCGTAATCGCGATAAGCGGACCAGACGGTGCCCTTGGGATTCGACGGAGCGTTCATCTGGACCACCGTGTACGTGTGACCGTCCAAGACGTAACGCAGGGCAGCCCACGCCAGATCCTTGTCGCTCTTCGGGTTGGCATCCTCCGAGGGGAATAAGTATCGACTCTGCGATCGATCCAGTTCGTTCGCCGGCCGATATTGCACGCCCGCGTGCTCCGGGTCGCCACCCAATCGGAGATCGCCGGCCACTGCCTTGAGTTTCGATCGCACATCGATTTTCACGAGTTCAGGCAACTCGGTCGGGTGGAATTCGAACGTGCGGTGCTCTTCCAGCAGCGTTCGGCCATCTTCGGTGTTCCAATGCACGACGGAGGTGAACCGAGCCGTTTCGGCGCTTGCCTCTTTCTCTGTGAACTGCTGGTGCACCTGCGGCGTTCCGCGCATATGCCACAGATCATACGTCGACCCGTCCCAAGCCAAGCGGTTGTATCCGATGAAAATCCCGCGATGATGCGGGAATTGACCGCCCGGCCCCTTGGTGATCGGTTGATCGCCGTCCGCATTCATCACGTGCAGGTAAGGTTTGTAGGTGTCGGTCCAACGATCGGTATCGAAAGCGTACATGTATCGAGCCACGGTCCGGCCGCCGAAGACGACATCCAAATGCTCGCCCGGTTGGTCACGAAGCTGAAACCCCGGTTCGGTTGCCAAGGCCGGGACGGAGAACAGCAAACAGGCGAACAAGACATAGAAACGCTGCGAACGATTGGTCGGACAAATCATGTTGGAAACTCCCTGAGCCTTGTGGTGGTGAACAAAAATGCCTCCGGCAGGCAACTTGGTTTAATATAGGCGAACGAAGCCGGCTTTGCCAGCCACGCGATCTGTCGTGTTTTTGGTTTACTCCCACTCGATGGTGGCAGGCGGTTTACTGCTGATGTCGTAGACGACGCGATTAACGCCCTTGACTTCGTTGATCACGCGCGTCGAGATGCGAGCCAACAGACTCTCGGGCAGCCGGCTCCAGTCGGCGGTCATGAAATCGTCGGTATCCACACAGCGGACGACCAGCGTGTTTTCGTAGGTGCGGGCGTCTCCCATCACGCCGACGCTTTGTATCGGCAGCAGCACGGCAAAGGCCTGGGCCGTGCTGCGGTACAGGCCGGCGGCCTTGATTTCGTCGACCACGATCGCATCGGCTTCGCGTAACACGTCCAGACGTTGTCGAGTCACCTCGCCCAAGCAACGGACAGCCAGTCCCGGTCCCGGGAACGGATGGCGCCATACGATCTCGCCCGGCAGCCCCAGCTCGAGCCCCATGCGGCGCACCTCGTCCTTGAACAGGTCGCGCAGCGGTTCGATCAGCTCGAACCCCAACTCTTCGGGCAATCCGCCCACATTGTGATGCAGCTTGATCGTCGCGGCCGGCCCGTCGGGCGCGGCGCCGCTTTCGATCACGTCCGGGTAAAGGGTTCCCTGAGCCAGGAAGCGGGCGTCTTCGATTTTGGTCGCTTCTTCCTTGAAGCATTCGATGAAGGCATGCCCGATGCGGCGACGTTTTTCCTGCGGTTCGGTCACGCCAGCCAACGCCGACAGGAATCGCGATTCGGCATCCACCACGTGCAGATCGGTCTGGAAGTGCTTGGAAAAGACGGCGATAACCGCCTCCTGTTCGGCCTTGCGCAACAGACCATTGTCGACCAGGATACAAGAGAGTTGCGGTCCGATGGCCTTGTACAACAGCGCAGCCGTCACGGCCGAATCCACGCCGCCCGATAATCCGCAGATCACTCGACCCGACCCGATCTGATCGCGCATTCGCTCGATCGTCTCGCGGGCGAAATCTCCCAGATTCCAGGTCCCCTCGCAGCCGCAGACCATGGTCACGAAATTGTGCAGCAGCATACCACCCTGCGGCGTATGGGTGACCTCGGGGTGAAATTGCAACCCGTAAACGGGCAGCGTCTTGTGCCGTACCGCGGCGATCGGACAGGTTTTCGTGTGCGCCAACGAAACAAATTCGTCCGAGACGCTGGTGACCTGATCCCCGTGGCTCATCCATACGTCGGTCTGCGCCGTGAAACCCGCCAACAACCCCTCGGAGCGTTCGACGTAGCATCGTGCTCGCCCGTACTCGCGCGACGGCACGCTCCGGACCTGACCGCCCAGCAATTCGCACGCTAGTTGCATGCCGTAGCAGATCCCCAACACGGGGATGCCCATTCGCAGGATCTCGGGGTGACAACGCGGTGCGCCGGGCTCGTAAACACTGTTCGGCCCCCCCGAAAATATGATTCCTCGAGGGCGATGAGCCATGACGCGCTCGGGGGTGATGTCGTGGCGCACGATCTCGCAATAGACGTTTTGTTCGCGTACGCGACGCGCGATCAACTGAGCGTACTGCGACCCGAAGTCCAATACCAAGACCCGCTCGTCGAACAAACGAGCGTTATCGCCGTCACTACCACCACCCTCGACCACCATACCACTCATGCTTACCCCTCATTGAAATCGGGCATTTCCGACAGATCTTATCGGCCTTTACCTTTCACAAGTCGTAACGCGAAGCATCACGCCCCGCCATTCGAACGCCGACCATGGTACTTGACGGGTTCCGCAAAATCTAGGATTGTTGGGGTTGGTTTCCCATGTCGAGGCGAATGAAAAGAATCTCGCTTCGACGCCCCACGAATTCCCGCAGATTAGCCATCATGAATCGGATGCTCACCGAAGGGACGGGCTCTGTCGAGTCCATCACCAATTGGATATCCCAATACGATCAGCACGCAGACCACCATCTTTCTTTGCTGGAGGCGGCCGAGGCGGCTTTGAACACCGGTCGGGCCGGGTCCCCGGACGCTCGCCAGTTGGCCGGGCGAATCGAGCGTTGGCGCTATCAGCTCCTGCAGCACGAGGGGGAAGAGGGGTCCTGGCAAACCGAAACCTTGGTCGACCGGTTGGATCGGTTGGCGAATCGCTTGGCAGGCCGTCCGGATCGCCTGCCGCGTAGCATCGGCCAGGCGATCCAAGACAGTCGTTTCGATACCGATTCCATCCGCGAGGCATTGGAATTGGTCGATCCGCACGTTCCCCTTTCGGAATTGACCGATCGAGCCTTTGAATTGACGCGACGGCATTTCCGTTCACCTACGGAAAGCCGATCTGCCGCGTTATCCCGCTGGCGGATGGTCGTCTACGCACCGCTGTACGTATCGAACCAGTGCATCAACTATTGCACGTACTGTGGTTTCCGTTATCCGTTGGAGATAGCGCGGCGGCACCTGAGTTGCGATCAGGCTTTGGATCAGGCTCGCTGCCTGCGCGACCGTGGTTTTCGCCATCTACTGGTCGTCGGCGGCGATTTCCCGCATCGGACGACCACGGGCTATTACGCCGAAATCCTGCGGGCGATGGTCGCTGAAGGACTCGTCCCCGCCGTGGAGATCGCACCTCAGTCGACAGAATCCTATGCCGAACTGGTTCAGGCGGGCGCTTGTGGTGTGACCCTGTATCAGGAGACGTACGATCCGATTCGGTACCGCGAGTACCATCTGCGCGGTCCGAAAGCCTCGTATGCTTGGCGCTTGGAAGCATTGGACCGGGCGGCGGAGGCGGGTATGGCGAGGTTGGGGCTGGGCGTTTTGATCGGACTGGCCGATCCGTACCACGATATCCCGATCATGATGCGTCACGCGGCTTACCTGATGAATCGGTTCCCGGACCGCACTTTCGCCTTCAGCCTGCCTCGCATCCACGCCGCGCCCGACGGTTTTCAGGTACCCTTCCCGATCGACGACCAACAGTTGATCCGTTGGTATTGCGCCCTGCGCATCGCCTTTCCAAGAGCCCCACTGGTGCTGTCGACCCGCGAAGGCGCCGAGCTGCGCAATCGATTGGCACACCTGTGTATCACCCAGATGAGTGCCGGTAGTTCTACCGCGCCGGGCGGGTACGAAGACGATGCGGCGGATACGGGCGAACAGTTCCCGGTCACCGACCAACGTACGGCGGCCGAGGTCGCTCGCTGGTTGGAGCGATCCGGATTTCAAGTCTGCTGGTCTTGGGACGATTAAGGGTTCCTCAAGATCGGCACCGGAACACTTCAGCGGCGTGGCGCTAGCCACCGTTTCCGTAACACGAACACATGAGCGGCATGGCGCTAGCCACCGGTCCGTAACACGAACACATGAGCGGCATGGCGCTAGCCACCGGTCCGTGACACGAACACATGAGCGGCATGGCGCTAGCCACCGGTCCGTAACACGAACACATGAGCGGCATGGCGCTAGCCACCGGTCCGTAACACGAACACATGAGCGGCATGGCGCTAGCCACCGGTCCGTACCAGGAACACATGAGCGGACTGGCGCCAGCCACCGTTTCCGCAGCGACCAAAAACCGGCGGCTAGCGCCGTGCCGCTCACAGGAACAACCCGACCCCCATTCCTGTGCCGATTCAATTCGGCTCAAATCCCCCGTGCGGCCTTGATGTCTTCGAAATCACGCAAATGGTAGTCGATGCCGACGTAATCCAAGATGCGGCACAGCCCGCGTAGCGCGACGCCGAAACCGTCCGGACCACTGAAGCCGCCGAACTGGCCTCCGCCTTTGACGTGCGGTTCCATGTCCAGGAACACCCCGGGGATTCCCCGTTTCTTCAGCTTCCGTTCCAATCGAGGGATCATTTCGCGGAAATCGCGCAGGATCGCTTCATGGCCCGAGTGCCCCAAGTCGGCGGGCACAAAGTGCTTGAGCGCCTCTTCGTCCACGTGGTCTGTCTTCTTCGCCGGATGGGGATGGCGGTAATCCTTGATATGCATCCAAGCCAACCCCGGCTTCATCAGCGCGTACTGCTCGAACGTTTCGTCTGCCGAATAGCCTTGCGTGACCACATTGGCCCCGTCGAAGATCAGCATCAGCGCCGGATGATTCACTCGCCGATGGATCTCGGCCAACAACTGGCCCGTGTGCCCGACCAGATTGGCTTCCAGTTCCAAACCGAACGTCAGGTCGCTGCGATGGCACAATTCGGCGATCTGTCCCAATTGGTCGACCACCAAAGGCAGATGCTCGCGAGCATCGGTACCCGCCGGATGGTAGAACGAGAAGCCGCGGATCAACTTGGTCTCGAAGGCGTGAGCCAACTCGCAGGCTTTCGCGACGTCTTCCTTCAAGTACTTCGCAAAGGGGATATAGGCATTCTTCGTTCCATCTTCGACGTCCAACAATTTGACTTTGCCGATCGGCGACCCGAGCGACGAGACATTCAACCCGTACTTGTCTTGCATGTGCCGGATCTTTGTGATCTCGCCCTTGGTCAGCTTCATCACGTTCTTTACGCCACTGCCAACATCGATGAAGCGGATCGTGTAATACTGCAACCCGAGCGCGGCGAAGGCGCAGAACTGCTGTTCCGCGGTCTTTTCGTTGGCGCATTCGTCGGCAAAGCCGGACAAGATCACGGCGGGACGGTCGGACATGTTCGAATTCCTTTACTGTCAGGGTTCGCGGGTCGAGTCGAATTCAGTGAACGGGGACGCGCGCGTTGCGCCAATCGTGCGCACAGCAAAATCCGTGCGTCGCCTGCGGACCATTGTCGACGGCGGGCCCAGCGGGTGCAAGGGGTGGGCACCGGGTTCCCGCGAGAGTACACTAGTGCGTTGTCCAAGGCGAAAAT
>SKKK01000319.1 GCA_007121535.1 Planctomycetaceae bacterium
CCATCAAGCCGCCGCCATGGATGCCGGGTCCGACCATCACTTCCGGCTCCCACGTCAGGCCTCCGTCCGTGCTGCGGCGGCTCCGCACCTTGTTCTGGCCCCAGGTCGCGACCACGGTGCCGTCGGTGGCCACGGCAACATTCGGAAAACGCTCGCCCTCGAAAACCTGCTGAATCTCCAACGACGGCTCGCCGAGAAAGCGGTCCAGGGGCCCTTCTTGATCATCTCCGGTCGAGTTTGTGGCTCCCACGAGTATGGCCAACATCAAGCTTGTCAGTACTGTGAACTTGCTCATCGGCTGTCTTTCAAGTGTGGTAGCTCCCGTGCTTGACTGATGCCGAGAGGGATTCTAAATGCTGTTCGGCGAGACCGCAACCGTCCTGAACCTGTGGTTGCCAAACCGGGCTTCCACCGGTGCGGGACCGGTGGGGAGCCGGGATAGTTGCCAAACCGGGCTTCCACCGGTACAAAGACGATGGGAAGCTACGAGGTGCGGTCAAGCCAGCGGATTCGAATGCGCCACACGCTCGAAGCGGGCCGATGGATAAGAAACTTCAGACCAAAGGAGAGCCCATGAGAGGACAGTTCTCGGCAGCGATCCTCGCCTTGGGGGGCATGGTGGCCTTGGCCGGTGGTGCACGGGCGCAGCAACCGGCGAACCGGCCGAACGTGATTCACATCATGGTCGATGACCTGGGCTGGCGCGATCTGTCGGTCTATGGCAGCGAGACCTTCCAGACGCCGCACATCGACGCGCTCGCCGCGCGCGGCATGCGTTTCTCCAACGCCTATTCGGCCAGTCCGTTGTGCTCGCCGACGCGCGCATCGGTCATCACCGGTCAGACGTGCGGACGGCTCAACTTCACCTCGCCGACCGGCCATTTGCCGCAAGTGGTGCTCGATCCGCAAGAGTCGGATTCGGGGCCGCCCGGTATGCCGATGACGATCCCGCAAACGGCATCGCGGGTTCCGATGGAGATGACGACGATCGGCCAGATCTTCAAGCAAGCCGGGTATCACACCGCTTTCATGGGCAAATGGCACCTGGGGCACGACCCCTACATTCCCGAGAACTTCGGCTTTGATTTCGTCGTGGGTGGACGCGGGACCCCGGGGCCGCCAGCGCCGGGATTCTTCGGACCCTGGCCGAAAGCGGCCAATTTTCCGGAAGTCGAAGGCAGCCCGAACGCCGATGATGTGTTGGGCGACGAAGCGGTGAAATGGATCGCCGACAAGGCGGGCGAGCCGTTCTTTCTGGCGCTGTGGTTGTACAACGTGCACGCTCCGTTTCAGGGCAAGCCGGACGATATCGCAGCGTATCGGCCGTTCGCCGAGTCGGCTTGGTATCAGCGCTCGGCGATCATGGCATCGATGGTCAAGACGCTGGACGACAACGTCGGGAAAGTGATGGCCGAACTGGAGCGTCAGGAGCTGCTGGACGACACGATCGTGATCTTTACCTCGGACAACGGCGGGAACATGTACGACCGGCCGGAGGGCGAGAACCCGACCAATAATCATCCGCTGCGGGCCGGCAAGGGCAATAACTATGAGGGCGGGATCCGGGTTCCGTACATTGTGTCCTGGCCGGGCCAGATCGAGTTCAATTCCGTTAGCGACGCGGTCGTCATCAGTTACGACTTCTATCCCACCGTGCTCGACATTCTGGATCTGCCGCCGCCGGAGGGACACCCGCTGGACGGCGTCAGCCTGCTGCCGGCGTTGCGTGGCGAACCGCTGGAGCGTGGACCGGTTTACATGGTGTTTCCGCATACGGTCCTGGCGACCGGCAACTATGCCAATGTCGCGATGCGCGACGGCCCGTGGAAGCTGATGCGGTTCTTCCACAGCGGCCCGAACCAGCAGGATGAATACGAGCTGTACGATCTGAGCGCCGATCCGGGCGAAACCCGCAATCTCGCAGCGTTTTATCCGGAAGTGACCCAACGGATGAGCGATCAGATGGCGCGGCATCTGGAAGAGACCGGAACGCTGTTGCCCCGCCGCAATCCGCACTACAATCCCGAGCACGTGCAAGCGGGCTTTCAGATGGTCCACGGGGGAATCATCGCCGGTGGCGGCAAGAACAGCGTGGCGATCACGTCGAAAGGTCCGAGCGTCACCTTGCGCTACCACGTTCCGGCCGACGCGTTGCCGGGCGACGTGTTGGAGTTCAGCTTCATGAGCAACTGCGCCGTCGGCCTCACGGCGGGCCCCGGATGGACGCCCGTGTTTGCAGCGCCGGTGGTGGTGCGCCCCGACTTGGAAAACCGCCGCCTGCGCATCCCGCTGGGGGCCGAGGTTCCCGAGGGCGTGATCACCGTGGTGATCGACCTTGCGCAGCCGGGCCGCATGCATTTGCAGGATGCCGCGCTTCGCCGGGCGGACGATGTCCAAGTCCAAGGCGCGAACCAGGTGGACGGCTGGCGGGTGGGACGAGACACGGTCGGCTTGCGATTGGCCGAAGGTCAGTTGGTTGTCCACTCGACGACGGCAGATCCCTGGATCGAAATCGATCTGCCCGAACCGCTCACCGTAGGCGGCCCGTTCACCCTGCGGTTCGAAATCCTTACCGACGGCCCGGGCGATTTGCGTCTGTATGACCGCACGCACGCGGGGCGCGGCTTCACGCCACAGGCCAAGGTGGACGTTACCCTGCCGGCGGCCGAGCGTTGGGTGGAGATCAGCGGCCGTCTACGTTCCGGTTCGCCACTGCACGCACTCCGCATCAATCCGCCCAACCGCCCCGGCCAGTCGCGGCTGCGCAACATCCGGGTCGAGGACGCGGACGGGAAGGTCGTGAAACAATGGTTCTAAGAACCCGCTTTCGCCCACATCCCGCCGACCAGTGTGCTACCCTTGCGTGCCGGGAAGCAAACTGTCGATGAAGGCGGCATCCGCGTGCCCCAGATCATTGTTTTGCCCGGCGTCACGCCTGCGGGATCGGTATCCCACGCGCTGACCTGCAGCACCGATTTCTCTCCCACCTTGATCGACTTGTTGGGTTGGGAGTTCTCCCAAGCGCCGGACTTCGACGGCGTCTGCCTGTGTCCGGTATTGGAAGGGGTCGGGCAGGCACGCGACGAGATCCTCTGTCACTTCCCGCATTCCGCCCAACCATACCGTGAACCGCGGCCTGGTACGTCATGTTTCCGACCGGGCACCAAGATGGCTTCCTTCTGTTCGACATGAAGCACACCGATTAGAATAACACGTGCGGACAAGTTCGTGGTGGGGCCGGAGGGAGCGGCGGTCTTCGTGGAGGAAAGCGTCGCGGCGATCCATGCGCTTTGGCCTTGATTAGGCTCACCGCCGCAGAACGCGACACTCATTCCTATTGCCAACAAAAGATGATTTCATAGGGGGTTTTCGATGTTCGAGCGGAAGCGCGATCAAGGGTGGGGAGCTGGCGGACGGTATTCACGGCGTCGGTTCTTGGCGTCTTCGGGCGCTGCGGTCGGCGCAGCTTGGGCCGCACCGGCCGTCCTTCCGGCCTCGGCCCTGGGCGCCGACGGTACGGTCGCGCCCGGCAACCGGATCGGAGTCGGCATGATCGGCTTGGCCTGGACAGGATGCAGGATTGTTTCCGCACCACGGATTTCCGCGAATTCCTGGAGCGCCCGGACGTGGACGCGGTGATGATCACCACCCCGGATCATTGGCACGTCCCGATTGCCTTGGCACGTTGGCCGACGCCGAGGTCGGACACCGCTCGACCACAGTCGCACAGATTGCCTACATCGCCTGCCAGGTGGGGCGTCCCTTGAAGTGGGATCCCGATGCAGAACGGTTCCAGAACGACGACGAAGCCAACCAGTTGCTGACGCTACCACCCGGCCGGCCGCCGTGGAGTGTAACGTAGCCACCGCACTCCAAAGAAAGGGGACCGGGCTGAATCATGAGACCACGGCTGTGTCGCCTGTGTCACCGATTTGTTGTTGGGGATCCAAATGGCTGGGGGTGGTTTTATGACAGCTTTCCAGGGAGTCGTTCACGGCAAGACCATCGAATTGGAACAGGAGCTGGGTCTTGCTGAAGGGCAGCGGGTCGCAGTGGCTGTACGCATCGTGGACGAGCCGCCGGCCTGGCTGGGGCGTCTGGTCGTGGACCCGGCCGTGAACCCAGGAACGTTGGTGATCCAAGGAACGCGATTGCTGGTCGACGACCTTGTCCGGCTTGCGGAGGAGCACCGGAACGACCGGGAACTGAGCCAGCTTCACCCGGAACTAACGCCGGCGGACTTGGAGGCAATTCGACAGTATGCACGCGTGCCTGCGGGATTGCGGCAGTCATTCGGCGGCTGGGCCGAGGATGCTGAGGAA
>SKKK01000118.1 GCA_007121535.1 Planctomycetaceae bacterium
ATCACTGAGTGGACGATTGCCGCCACCGTAAATGAGTGACGGCCCGACGCCAAGAAAGGTTCGCAAGAATTCCTGACGCACATCCAATAGACAAGACGCACGAAACGGGCGTTTTATTCCCCGACCTTACAAAATCGCCGGAATTTCACTGCGCGACATTCACGCACAGCCAGGGAGCCATCCAAGCAAATCAGACCGAATCAATACCGCGGCCTGGCCGATCTCTGCGGCCAAGGCAAAAACGCCTCCGACAACAACGTCAATGCGTCATCCGCAATCATCCGCGTCTGGCAGAGTCCGTGATGGCTGAGATCAGATAACCACATCGCGCAACTGCTTGCCGCGGATTTCGATGCCGGCCTTCTTGAGCAGTCCAGCGAATTTCTGAACCTTCTCCGGCGTTGGCTCAGGCAGCGCGACCGACTCCGGCTTGCTGTTGAAGCCGAGCCAGACGTACTCCGGCCGGATGCTGCGAATCCACTTGGCAAACGTCTGGTGATCGAAGTCCAACATTGGCTCGATGGTGACGACCTTGCGAGGGTACTTCAACGCTTTGAACTGCTGATATCGCACGGACGGAGGTGGCGCCTTGGAGACCGCATCGTAACCGGCATCCCGATTGGTCTCCAGTGTGGTCAACAGGATCACATTGTCGGGCAGATTGCCAAGTAGCGGCTCGAAGCACGCTGGCTGTTTGGACTGTAGGTAATACGTCTTGTTCGGCGCGCGGGTGTTATGTTCCACGATCCGGTCGATGATCCGTCGCGTGAAATCCAGAGGGCAGAACGAAATATCGGCGTTGCCGCAGACGACGATGATCGGTGCACTGGGGATTTTGGCCAGCCGATCTTCGTGGCAATGCGGCGTGTAGGCATAGCAGTTTTGGCAGAGATTCATCTGCCGCTTCGACTGTCGTTGGAAGCTGGGTACGCAGTAGGTGCAATCGAATTCGCACCCTTTGAATGGGTTCCACGTCTTCGCCGCTGCATACATGTTCAAATGATCTGTTTTTCCAGGCATGGAGCATGCCTCCTGTTTTGTTGTTGAATTTGTCGTGATAAACCAGCACAGCCGTAAGCACGGCCCCGTAGGAAGGCAAGCTCCCAGTCTACTTGATTGAACCTCCGACACGAATGGCACTGTCAAAGCTAAGTCCAATTGTGTGGGCGGTTTGCGACGCCGGAAGGCGATGGGGGTGGGGGGGGATTTTTCGCGAGTTGAGCGTGTGATGTGGGCTGGAGAGGCACCGGCGGTCGGGACGATGCTGAGTCGAAGTCAGCGCGCACTGTCCACGCTTCGCCGTGCGAGCGGCGATGTGAAGAGGCGGGAAAGGGACATGCGAGTTTGAGTCCTTATGCAAGAGGAGGTTCTGCCAAGCCGAAGGCTCAGCCCGCGGAGGCGGGAACTACGCCCAATTCGGCCCGAGCTTCGTCGCGTGGTTTGCTCAGAAGTTTTTGATTCTTCGGCCGTCGCTTGACGGCCCGTGGTTCGACACGGTTGGGACGGTTGCCAACACGGTGGCTGGCGATCGATGCCAGTTTCTGCTCCGCCAATGCGCGCAGTATCGAGGGGCTGGGGAAGCCCAGGCCCGGTAGCTGACTGGACATCTGCGGCCATTCGGCCCGATTCTCCTCCGTATCCGGGGTCATCAGCGTGGAACCGTCGACGATTTTCACATGGCGACCATACCAAAGCCAAGCCTTCGGTACTTGTGTTTCCAAAGCATCGGACACCTCGTAGGTCAAACGTCGCAGCACGGACTCGGGCAACTTCGCCCGTGCGCGACAGTACGCACCGCTGTCCGCCGAGGGAGCACACAGTCCCAACAACAGACACAAGGTCCGCAGACGCTCGACGGCGGCGTTACAGGAACGCTGGGCCCCGGCCTGGATCATCTGCGAAAGTAACGCCCAAAGGGTCAGAACTGGCGTGTAAACGTCGTCGTCCTCCTGGCCGAAGAGAGTTTCCGATTCTTCTTCGAAGGCCTGTTCGATCTGCTCCTTGGACAGGACTTTCGAGAACGGCAGGCCATCGGCCTGCAAGAATCCCTGTTGAACGACTTGAAAGCTCTGGCTTTGATTGGGGGAAATCTGGTATGACATAGCAAGACCCTCCTTGACCTGTTGCTTGCGCAATCTCTGCCAAGGAGGGCCTGATGGTGTACCAGGATAGGTCAAGGAGGGCCTGAAGGCAACACCAAAGCGAAAGACACGGGGAAATCTACGAAAAAAACCGCCCGGTGTCGACGGAGATTTTGCGCGCCATTCGTCCCGCCCTCAAATCTCTCCGTTTTTCGTCGCAAATCCCCACGCTCCATGACCTTGCGCTCCGCCTCCACCATTGACAGTGCCATTCGCGGCAGATACCCCATTTTATTTCCAGAATCTTCCAAGAAATCTTCGCACCGCAACCACACCCGCTCATCGCGCCTGCGAATTGCCCAGTCCCTTGTGGATATCCCGCAAGCGTTTTGCTATATTGCCCCCTTCAACTTCTTTCGCCCTTTCATGAGGACAGCCATGCCAAGCAGACCGAAAACCACTGAAACCGCTGCCACCGAACCCAAGAAGAGCAAAACTGCGGTGATTATCGCTGCTCTGCAGGCCCATCCGGACAAGATGCCCAAGGAACTGGCAGAACTCCTGCAAGCCGAGGGTTGGGACATCAATGCTCAGAGGATCAGTGTGGAGAAATCTAAGATGAAGGATCGGAACAAGCAAAAAGCCAGGCGGAAGCCAACAACGAAAACGGCCTCCGTCGAGGCACCGGCAGCAGTCGCTACAGCAGCAACAGCCGAAGAAGGCATTTCGTTCGATTCGTTGAAGAAGGCCAAACAGATGGCGGAACAGCTCGGCGGAATCCAGCAGGCCAAGGCAGCGATCGCGGCGCTGGCGGAACTGGTGGATTAAGACGAGCGAACGCACCAAGTCGTGCTTTGGTCACTTGGCATCAGCGGTCTTCGAGCAATCCATATAGGAATGCGAAGACCGCTTTCGTCGGCTCGTCGCCTGGTTGGCCACGGTCGCGGTTGATGATGGCGTGCGTCTTGCCTTCGCCCACAACCGTTTTCGCCGAAACGTCCGCGTCCGCCAGTGCTTTGGCAAGTTCCCGTGACTGCGACGCAGCATCGGGACGATCGGCGACGTACAGGATCAAGAACGGCGGGATGTCCTTGCGTGGGCCACTTGTGTGATGGGCGATAGGCTCGTATGATCCGCCTTGCTACGTCCGAAAGCTGACGTGTAGATGCCCATCCGAAGGGCTCTGGGGGTTGTGATGAAGTTGCTGTCTTCCAATGAAACGACACGCCCGTACACCGACGAGGGTGTGTGAGCGTTCGTTGCCCTTAGCCGCCTCAGAAGTCATCCCTTTTCCGCTTCCGTTTGTTTCTAGCTTTCTGCCGCTTCCACCGGACGAAGCCCTGCAACTGCGGATGGTCAAGCAGTTTCTCCCTGGTGTTGTAATTACGACCCAACTCCTTTTCATCAGGGATCAGGTCGTGAATGGCGGAATGACACGCCTTGCAGACCTCCATGCCTTGCTGCATTTCCTGTCGGGTGAAACGTCGCTTGAACCACTTGTTCGAGTGCAGTGTTCGGGGAATAAAGTGGTGGAAGTTGTAGGCTTCCGCGCACTGGCAGAGTTCACAAAGCGTCGTTTCGGTTGCCATTCGTCACGTCCATGCTCGCCATTTTCTCTTCGCCAGCCAGGTTTCGGCTGTGCCGATATCGTCGCTCTCGCTTGGCTTGATCGTATAAGCTTCCCATGTTCCATCGCGGCAGACATACAAGCAGGTTCCCTCGAATTCGCCGGACAGGCTGGATGCGGAGAAACGTACCAACACCCGTCGCCGGTCCTGCGAAACCTCGACAATCTGCGGTATTCGATGGTACTGGTACCAGATCCGCGGTTCAGCGATGACATGGATCGGTACTTGAAAGTAGTGGAAAAGTGCTTCCTGGACGGAACACGGCTGACCGGTCTCCGAGAAGATGAATTTGGCTTTTCCACGCATTTCGATCAATGACGGTGAGGGTTCCTGCCCGGTTTTGCGCAACGATTTGTTCAATGAGCCAAGCCCGTGGAACGTGCCTTTCGTGTCGTTGGCAATGGCGTTCATAAGCTTCTGCACGGATCCCTCGGTGATTTCCGACCAGCTTCCCGCGCGGAATTCCACTTCCAGGAGCAGGCTGGCCGCAGCATCTGCCAGCGGTGTGATGCGTCCCAGGGGTTCTGTGTCAATCAGTGCCCCATCCGCATCCCGAGAATGCCTTTCAACGTAGAAACGGCCTCGGAGGATACGGACGTCGAAGC
>SKKK01000091.1 GCA_007121535.1 Planctomycetaceae bacterium
AACCGGAAATCTGGACCGAAGGCGGCATCCCCCGCTGGGGCGCCGGTCACCTGTTCATCGGCGACCAAGGCATGCTGCTGTCGGATTATGGCAAGTACGTGCTGTTGCCCGAGGACAAATTCCAAGACTTCCAGCCTCCGGAACCGACACTGCCGCGCGTCGCGAACATCTACGCCGATTGGATCAACGGCTGCAAGACCGGTTCCCCCACGATCGCAGATTTCATCTACTCGGGCTGGTTGACCGAATCCAATCATCTTGGCAACGTGGCGTACCGGCTGGGCAAGAAGATCGAATGGGATGCGGATCAACTGGCATGTCCCAACGCGCCCGAAGCAGCTCCGCTACTACGCCGCGAATATCGCGCCGGTTGGGAATTGGAAGTGTGAGCCAAGGGTACGCCGCTCTGATAAATGGACCCGACGGTGCTTTTTTCCAGGTAGCCCGACGGGTCACCTAAACAACTTCTCACCTAGATGTGACACAAAATCATTAACTCTATGGCTGAGGGTTTCGACAGCAAAACTCAAAACTCGCACTCCCTAGCTTCATGGCCGGGCGAACGTGGATACGGCCTGGTCGCCGCCGAACGTTCGCGTTCACGTTCGGGAGCGAACCAACGGGAGGCCATTGCCAAGGGAAAACGCGATAACAAAGGGGGTCAATCGGTCAAATCCAAGTCAACCGTGTTCTGGCCCTCGGTAACCGAAGCTGTCAGGCCGGAAGTCGCCGGATCAGCATATCGCTCAGGCAACAGGTTCTCCGGCACGAATGTTGGGGCCTCCGGATCGTAGTCCGGATGGTCGTCGTCCACGTCGGCATCGGCCGGCGGTCTGTCGAACTGGGTCACGGCAACCCGGTATTCGCCGAGCATGGCGCCGTCGCCCGCCGTAAACGTCGTTAACTCGTAGCGGCCGTGGGCGTCGGTCACGCCCACGGCAGCCCCTGTGCCGTCGACCATCTGGAAGTTTACATTGGCGTCGGCGACCGGCTGGCCGTTCATGGCTACCGTGCCGCTGACTGGGTACGTCGCTGGTCGGTCGCCGTCCGCCCCACCACCGCAGCCGAGGCTCACGACGAATACTAACATCCCCGCCGAAAGCACACCTCGCGAAATCATTCGATGCATGTCATTTCCATCCAATACTAACCGCAAAAAAGTTCAACTGACCAAACACAAACCTTGTGTCGAAGAAGTCGCCAGCCACATCGATACATCGGCATTTCCTTACTCTTCGATACCCTCAATTCCTGCCGAGGCCGCTCATTACTGCTGAACAGACTCGCCGCCGGACTTCGATCCCAACGCGCCCCAAACGCCATACCTGCTAGGCCCGCGATCCGGTTGACGAACACCCAGGTTGCCAGTGTCGATTGTCTCACTGGTGAAACGGACAGAACCGTCCACCATCAAAATGTTTACGCCTCCCGGATGCCGGCTGGTAGGAGGTAGCGCGAGATGATATTGATCGCCGGAGTTTCTACTGTCCTCTCCACAGGACGGTGCGTTGGGCGGCAGTACTGTGTTAAAGCCGACGTAGTGAGGCTGTCCGTCCTGCCAGGAAAGGCCGGTGCGCCCCGCACCGCCAACGGCCTCAGTGCCTTGCACAAAATATCGTCCGTCCGTGGTTGTCAAACAAATCATGGGCGAATCCCTCAATCCGCCAATGCCCATCGCAATCCCCAAGACGTGTTCGACCTCCAACGCTCCAATCGTCTGCCACGATCCACTCGATGACGCGGGTGCGTTTATCAACCGTTCGCTCATCGCGATCGTGTTGCTCGTACCATCGGTCACTTCAGACATATTCACACCGTGCCGTCTCATGAACATCCCCCGCAGATTCTGACCATCGCGGATATCGGCAATTTGATCTCCCACGGAAAACGAGTAACTATGGACCCGCGTGTCATTCCTGTAAACGCGCCCCCTATGAGGACCTGTATCGGACGGGCACCTCAACATCGTCGGGGCAACCTCCCAAGGAGCCCAGCTATTCCATGGTGCTGGACCACCGGGCGGATCTCCGCCCTGAATCTGATCGTACAACGCCCCTTGCTCGAAAAACGGTAGCAAAGGGATGAACCCAGCAAGACGCCCGCGGTTCGATGTGCCCGAGTCGCTTCCTTCGGTGCCGCCTTTTCGGAACACGAATTCTCCATGCGTGTCATGGTAGTTGTGTAATGCTAAGCCTAACTGCTTAAGATTGTTAGTGCATTGAGTTCGCCTGGCCGCCTCGCGGGCAGCTTGTACCGCTGGCAAAAGGAGTGCCACCAAAACCCCAATAATCGCAATGACAACCAACAGTTCGACTAACGTAAAACCACGTCGCCACTTACTGATGTACTTCACCTTCATAATCGCACCTCCGATATCTTCCAGGCTTGACATCCCACTGTTGCCTCTTGTGCACAAAACCACATTAGCCAATTCGGATACAATCCTCATTGGGTTTTGTCGCGATTGAAGGCCGACCGTTCTGCCGACCTCCTGACCCTTCCAATTCATTTCTAGCGCTGGTCAACTAGCGGGATGCGTTTATCGCGACCGCATTGAGTTTAGCATGGGACGAGCATCACTGTCAACGATACGGGACCTCCCGAACGGTGCCTCACGGGCTCGGATAGCAGAAACACCGCGAAGTGCTGTGTTTGGGGACGCAACATAAGTGTGTGACATAAAAGGCGTTACGTATGCTGCGCTGAAACGGATGACTCTTGGAAAGCGTCAAGGAAATTTGCGAAGAATTGCAGAAGAATCGAGCGGCTTCGGCAGAATTCGGGGCTGACAATCGCAGGATTGTCAGCTGAGAAAGCGCCGGGCTGTCAAAATGGATAGTGTCTAATCTTTGTTGGATACTTGGTGGAGAGATTCGGAGTCTATTCATACCATCGGCAGTGTCAGAGTAGCTCGTTGGTACCAACGGTAGCGGCGTCCGGGCCCGATGACTCTTCCGGCGAACATCGCATCCAAGAGGGGTGTAGGCCCGTTCGAATTCCTGGGGAAAAGGTGGTCGTGTACATCACCTTCCCACGTCCTCTAGTTCTTCGTTTTCAATAAAGAGTGTTCCGGCTATAATCGGCACTTGGAGCGGGAGTTCGACTCCGCACCGTTGTGGGGTATGACGATGTTTTCGGATTATGGCAAGTACGTGCTGTTGCCCGAGGACGAATTCCAGGGCTTCCAGCCTCCGGAACCGACACTGCCGCGCGTCGCCAATATCTACGCCGATTGGATCAACGGCTGCAAGACGGGTTCCCCCACGATCGCAGATTTCATCTACTCGGCCTGGTTGACCGAATCCAATCATCTTGGCAACGTGGCTTTCCGGCTGGGCAAGACGATCGAATGGGATGCGGATCAACTGGCTTGTCCCAACGCGCCCGAAGCAGCTCCGCTACTACGTCGCGAATATCGCGCCGGTTGGGAATTGGAAGTCTGAGCCAGAGCGGAATGGCGCTAGCCACCGGTCTTGCCCGCGCCGTTCTCGCACTCGCCGTGTGCGCCAGCCACCGTTTGCGTTGGCCACCGGAAGAACGGCGGCTAGCGCCGTCCCGCTCACATGACGACGTGACCTGGATTCCTTTGCCGGCCTCAAGCCCTTTCCTTGCTGTGGCCATCGCCTACAATGAGGACTGATCGCCGGGGCAGGGCGTTACGATCACCCACCTCGCGAGTGCTGTTTCTGTGTCCGAACAATGTACTCAGCGAGTCCAATACCATGGGTAGCAGACCGATCATCGGAATCCATGCGGGAGGCCTTCAAAGATCCTCACGGCGGGATCTGGACGTCGATCGTTTATTGACTCGATGGATCGGCTGTCTAGCCGCAGCCGGTGCCGTCCCGGTCGTTGTACCGGATCTTTCCTGCCTGGGAGATCCGGATGAAGAATTTGACGAGTTGCTGGACGTGCTGCACGCCTTTGTCGTCGCAGCCGAGCGCGACGCATGCGACGCGCGGCCGAGCGGCGGCGCACCTTGTTGGGAACCCATCCCCGAGTTTCACTTGGTTCGGGCGATCGCTCGGCGTCAAATTCCCTTTTTGGGCATCGGTTTGGGGTTCCAATTGATGAACCTGGCCCTTGGCGGCACGATCCGACCGCTCGAGGTGGACGTGCGTGGTCAGCCGTTCCACGCTTATCCGCATCATCCACGGCATCTGTTGGAAACCACCGACGGTTCGTTGCTGGCGACCATCTGCGGCCCCAGCCCGGTGATGGTCAACAGCTCGCACCACTTTGCGATCGACCGCTTGGCCGACGCTCTGGTCGCGACAGCGGTCAGCAGCGACGGAGTGGTCGAAGCCTT
>SKKK01000516.1 GCA_007121535.1 Planctomycetaceae bacterium
ACAGGACAAGTTACTGCCGATCGACGAACTGGACCGGGTCCACCGCCAAACCGATTCTTGGCTGTTGGAACTGTTCTAACCGCCGCCCGCTCGGCGCGGGTCTCCGACCCGCCGAAACCGCCGAGGAAGGACATCGGGCATCCCCGACGCTTCACCAAAAGGGTGGGGACTGGTGCACCACGCGGGCCGATAGTGCCGTCTCCCGGAGTCTTTCTGGCTGGCCCCTTCGCGACGTCCCCTTCTCCGGACCTCTCGGTGATACCGTCCAGGCTACGTACCCCCGCTGGCGGATAGTGCGATGTTCGAGCGGATAGGTCTGAACGAGTGCGGGCTCAGCCGAACGTGCCCCGCGAGCCGATCGTGCCTTGGTCGTGGCCAACGGCGATTGAGAGTGGGACAAAATTGTCCGGCACGGGGACGCAAACGACAAAACCGCCACCGTGCGGTTAGTCCAGCAACGCTTGCACTAGGACAACCAGTTCGTCTTCGCTTTGCGGCATGGCCTGGCTCAGACGCTGGCCCATCACGCGTTGCGCGGCATCCGACGGAACGACGCCATCCAGCCGTTCCACGATTTGCTGCAAGGTTCGGCCACCCGCCTGGACGTGGTTCGCCGCAACCTCTAAGCCGGCTTGGTTCCATTCCGGCAGGCGGGCATCTGACGGTCGAGTCCAAATGCGGTTGGCTTGGAGGGTGGATTGTTCGAATCGGCCACGAATGGATAAGTCATGGCCTCGGTTCATCGCCGCTGTGTTCTCTTCGATCCGAATGCCCGCCAAAAGACCGCGGCCTCCGTAGTCGAACGCGCTGATCCCGCCGGCTCGGCAGCCGATCACCAGGTTGTCTCGCACCACGGCGGGGCCGCCGCCGATGGCGATCCCCGGGTTGTTGCGTGAACCGACGACGACGTTTCGTTCGATCACGGACGCATCCTCCGCCCCGCCATCCCGGACACCGTAAACCATGATGCCCGGACCACGGGTACCGACGATCAGGTTGTCTCGGATGATCCCGCCGCGGACGTTCAGCTTCAGTTGTATGCCGTAGCCGATGCCCCCATCGATCCTGTGACCATCGATTACGTTCCCCTCGAAAACGAAGTCGTCGATATCCAATCGGCCGTCATGGTTGCCGATGTAGACCGGTGTTCGCCGCGAACCGATGAAGCGGCAGCCTGCGATGCGGAGCCCCTGGACGTGGGCCGAGTTGGCGGAGATGTCGCCTCCACCACATTCACGAAAGGTACAGTTTTCGATCGTCACGTCGTCGGCCCGCTCCACTCGGATCCCGTAAGCATGCGTGGCGTGGAAGCCGAGGTCTTTGATACGCAAGTGGCTGCCCGCGATGCGCCACAAGTTATGCCCGCGTCCCGTGAAACGAAGCTCGGGACGTTCGCCGTCAACCGCCACCCCGCGGATGGTGATGGGACGATCCGGCGTGCCGCTGACTCGAACCACCGCGTGACCTTCATGGACGCCAGGCAAGAACCGCAGTTCATCCCCCGGCCTCAGCCGCGAAAGCTTCGCCCGGTAGTCTTCTCCCGCGACGACCTCGACCACGCCGGCTGGCCGTTGGTCGCTTGCACGCGTGAACAACACCGTCACGTTTGCCAAGATAAGCACGATCAGGAGGGACAATGAACGTTTCATGGGACACCCCTGAAAAGCGACATGTAAGGACGAAAGATTCGAGGCCACAAGACACCGCTATCTTGCCATTATGAATGTTGATGATGTCGGTAGACGACGCGGCGGTCAAGTAGTCTCCCCTTCATATAGGTTCACGTGACTTGCTGACCGCGTTAGAATCGGCAAGACAATAAGTATCGGATTCGGTTGGTGAATAAGCGACGGGGGCAGGAGGCGTTTTCGGGCAAAGATCAACCACATGTAAGCGGCTTGCCCGAAAACGACTCCCGACGCCTTCCGGGAACCGCGACACGAATTCATTCGCCGATCCTTAGATTCCTTGCCGAAGAGTGACACGGGTGCTTGTCGTCCGCTGCTTTGTGCTTACGATTAAAGAGTTCACCTGAGGACCGGCAAAGGAATAACGGTCGGCTTTCATGTGAGCGGCACGGCGCTAGCCGCCGGTGGATTTCATGTGAGCGGCACGGCGCTAGCCGCCGGTGGACCGGTGGTTTTGCTACCGGTGGCTAGGCGGGATTATTCACGAAATGGTTGCCTTTTCCTGTAGGTCGTTTGGTAACAAGTGGTTGTCTATGCCGATTCCAAAACAATACATAAACAATAACCTCGCTTTATCCAGGAGCTTCCGATGAAGACGTTTTGTTTCGCGCTAGTATCATGCTTGCTTTTTTCGGCATCCGCTACGGGCGAAAAGGTCCGATATGCCCGCCCCCACTTGCTGATGGAACCCGAAGAACTGGCTCGACCGGAGGTTGCCCAACACTATGTGATCCTGGACGCCCGCAACCGGGAAGCCTTCGAGGCGGAACATATCCCGGGGGCTCGTTGGGTGGACCACGATGCTTGGCAGTCGGAATTCGAGGACGGCAAGGATCCGGCAGCATGGAGCCGCCGGATCGGCGATTCGGGAATCAGCAGCGATTCGCGAGTGGTCGTGTACGACGAAGGAAAAGATACCTATGGCGCTCGCATCTGGTGGACGCTGCGCTATTGGGGAATCGAGCACGTTCGCCTACTGAACGGAGGCTGGCATCAATGGAAGTCATTGCAGCTACCAACGAATTCCGAGCCGTCCGAGGCTGTTTCACCCGTTGAATTCCGCGCCGCACCTCAGAGTGAGCGACTGGCGACGCTCGATCAAGTCTTGGACTCGCTGGAGCAGGACCGTCTTCAGATCGTCGATACCCGCACGGAAGCCGAGCATTGCGGAATCGATCAGTTGGAGAATCAGCGAGGTGGAGCCATCCCCAACGCCAAGCACCTGGAATGGACGGAGCTGTTCGATCCGGAGACCAAGCAACTGAAGGAGGCTGCCGAGATCAAGCGATTGCTGAACGCCGCCGGGATCGATTTGGAACGCCCCACGGCCAGCCATTGCCAATCGGGCGGCCGAGCCGCCGTGATGGCTTTCACACTGGAACTGATGGGCGCCCGGCGCGTCCGCAATTACTATCGTGGCTGGAGCGAATGGGGAAATTTGGAAACGACACCGATTGTCGTTCCGACAGTCACGCAATAGATGCCAACGATCGCTTGCCCCGGACTGGAATGCGAGAAAAACTGGACGATGACCGAACCGATCTCCACGCCTGAACTGACCGCCATCAAAGTTCTGTTCGAGACGCAGCACTTGCGATTGCTGCGACGTGGATCCTGGCAGTACGTCGAACGGCGAAACGTTCATGGCGTCGTTGTCGTGATCCCGATGACCGAGCACGATGAATTGGTGCTGGTGGAACAGTATCGCATCCCGGTGGCTGCCCAGGTCATTGAACTGGCCGCCGGACTGGCCGACATCATCGATGGCCAACCCGAGCCGTTGGAGACCGCAGCGCGTCGCGAGTTGCTGGAAGAGACCGGTTATCAAGCCGATCGGCTGGAGTACCTGTTCGCCGGTCCACCATCGCCGGGTCTCAGCAACGAAATCCTGACGTTCTACTATGCTCCGAACGTGCGGCGAGTTGCGGCGGGAGGCGGGGCGGATGCTGACGAAGCCATTCACGTCCACACGGTCCCGCTGGCGGGAGTCGAGAGTTGGTTGCAGCAGCAGACGGACCTGGGCAAGGCCATCGACCCGCGCGTTTACGTCGCCCTGTATGTCGCTCGCCTTCGCCAAGACTAGCACCAAACGGAAAATCGGCCGTAGGGCGTTCACTATGGAATCGAACGGTTTTCGTCCCCACCGGCCCCGTGCCGGTGGGAACCGGTTTGGGAACCACAGGGACAATGGTCCCCCGCGCCGGGGAATGGGCAGTTCAGGATGGGCCGTGGTTTCCAAACCTCCTTCCACCGGTGCAGGACCGGATGGGGCGGCAAGTGCGTAACGTGTCAAGTAGGACAAGCTTCAACGTACCAACCGTTTCGAGTTAGCCACCGGTTCCCGTGCCGCGATACAACCGGCGGCTAGCGCCGTGCCGCTCACATGATCACCAACACCTATTGTCTTGGCGGTCCTAGACTTCTTTCAATTCCCAAGGCTTTCGGTATTCGCGCTGGAACAATTTCATCGCTTCGGCGTTATCGACGTGTTGGGTCTGCGGATCGACGACCAGCCGTTGGCCGCCTGTCCGGTAGCTCATCGTCGCGTAGTGCAACGTCAGGTGGCTGCGGTGCCCGATGTCGATATCGGCCTTGGGACGCTGGCG
>SKKK01000230.1 GCA_007121535.1 Planctomycetaceae bacterium
CGCCACCAGCGCATAGTAGCCCGGCGGCATCAACGCCCGGTCGCCCGGCATCACTTCCGCCATGGTGCCGTGCTCGTTGATCGAAAAGTCGTAGACAACCGGTTCCATGGCGAAGGGCAACGCATCTTGGAGTTGCCGCTTGGTGTCGCTCATCAGTTGCTGCAGATAATCTTGAGCCTCGCTGCGCACCTGAGGCTCGAAGAAGAACCCCATGCCTCCGCCGGACATGCCGCCCAGCATCAGGAACCCGCGGAATCGATCTGCGAATCGGCGGCGGACCTGTTGGATCAAGGTCTCTGTATAATGGTTGCTGGCCCAGGGGATGATGGTCTGCAAGGGGCCGAAGAAGTTGTCGGTCGTGGCGCGGGCCAGATCGTGCAGATCGCCGCTGCGCAGTGCGTGATCGATCCGGTCGATCAATCGAATCGCCTGCTGACGCCCCGTCCATTCGGCTTCGGCGCGGATCAGATATTTCTCGGTAACCATCTCGAGGATCGGACCCACATTCTGCGCCATGCCGCCATGTACCAGCACCGTCGATTCGCTCAATTGTTGCCGAGTTTCGGCCGTCGCCTCGGCTTCCGAGTACACATGATGGTCGGGCAGCAAGCGCCCGCGGCTGACGCCCCATTCCGGGTCGCCTTCGGCAGCCTGGCGACCTTGGATCATCTTGATCGCCGGCCAGATGCCACCCGAATCCTGCCAACCGCCGCCGGATCCGGCCAGCCACTCGCCCAGGATCGCGCGGGCGGCGACCTGACGCCGATCGGTCTCGGCCAGCGGGCCCTCCAAGGTCGCGATCTGACTGCTGGCTCGCATGCAGGCGGTGATGATGGCGGCCAGCAGATTTGTGGACACGGCCAAGCGTGAGCCCTTGGGAATGTCGTTCACGTGGCTGACGATCTCCAGCCCCAGCCCGGGTCCGACGACGCGTTCCAGCACCTCGTCCAATCCTTGTGCGGCGCCCTCCAGACCCGGCGGAATGATGCCGGCGGCGATCACGCCCGCTTTGAGCAACCCCAGGTAATCCTTGGCGAAATCGAACACCTCGGCCAACGACGTCACGTCCGTCCAGGCTCGCAAGTCCACGCTGGCCAGTCGCAGCACGGGGCGGTCGATCACTCGCAGAAAGACCTCGATCGGCGGTCGAGGATCGGCGTCACGCCCGCGGACGCCCAGATCCACCGAAACGTTCAGCACTCGGGCCCCTTCCGGAAAATCCATCCCCAAGAAGAAGATATCGCTCCAAGCGCTGTGAGAAAGGTCCATGCGGACGGGGGTCCGTTCCCAGATCAGCGGATAACCTTCGTGATCCACCGCGCGGTGCAGGAGCTGGGGGCGAATCCTGAGCGGATGGTCGCTGGGATGCCCGACGCGAAACATCCACTGATTCCCGCGCACCGATCGCACGCTGCGGCGCACCTGGTCCGCCAGCGTCTGGAAGCCCAATTGGTGATAGGCGGCCGCCAGCGCACTGGCGACGGTATCGGTATCCCCCTCACGCTGGCGCTGATCCAGAAAGACGCGCAGCGCCTCGTCGAAACGGCGCTGCAATAGATGCTGATAGCCATCCAGCGGGATACGTCCCCAACTGCCCGCCGGCAAACGCGGGGGCAGATGGTACCGGTACAGGTTGCTCAACAGAAACAACGCCCGCACCCGATGATACAGGTTCTGGGACTCGCGGCGGAATCGTTCCAGTTCATCGGCAGCGGCGCGTAGCTGCCGGATATCCATGGCGCCGCATACCTGCTGCAGGGAACGATCGCGCACCGCCGCGTCCGGACTGGTAATGATTTCGATCAACGCACCCGCCATCGAACTTGTCCTCACTTTGCCAACATTTCGACCAGACGGGCCAGGATCTCTTCGCGGTCGACACCGTGAAAAGCCAGAGCCAACTGGGCCATCAGCAGACCGTACTTGACGCCCGTGTTGAAACGCGATCCGTTGATGGTCAGAGCCAAATACCGCTCGCAACCGGCCAATTGGGCCAGCGCGGGCGAAAGACTGATGGGCGTGTCGCCCGCATGTTCCAAGCACTTTTCGAGCACGCCGAAGAAGGGCGGCGTCAGCACGTGCATGCCGAACAGACAGAGATAATGCCCGGCTCGCAGTCCCGGGACCAGAAGCGATTGCTCTGCTTGGGTCGGCGTCGGCTTTTCCAGGATGTTTTCGATTTCGTACAGATTCTTCCGACCTGCCATCAAGCGTCCGCCCAGCGTCCCGTAGTACGGCAGCATGTTCTCGCGGGTCGGTTGGACCGCCGAAACGGCGCAATTCTCCTCGCGAGCGGCCTGGACCAACTGTTGAGCACACGGTCGCGGTTCGTCGCTGACATACAGATGATCGCTCACCAGGTGCAAGAACGGCCGGTTCCCCACGAACGAAGCCGCTCGGTACAGCGCTTCGCCATAACCACGTGGTTGCGGCTGTTCCACAAAGGTCAGCAGCCGAGCGTCATCGCCCGCGGCTTCCCGGTAGGCCGGTTGGTCGCCCGGCCGGACCACCACGCACACCTGCTCGACTCCCGCCGCCGTCACCTCCTCGACAATGATCTGCAGCGCCGTCTTCTCCTCGCCTTGAGGATCGACAAACCGTTGAAGAGGCAGTCGATGCTGCTGCGGCCCCGCCGCCGTGATCACCGCACATTGAACATCCATCGCAGTTCTGCGTTCTTCTGAAGAAAGGAAAAACCGAAAACCAGTAGGTTCAGCCCCATCGGAAAGGCCGAGATTCGCATCGTCTGAGCACCCGGCCAGGAGTTTCTTGTCCTTTAGGGTAGCTTTGGATGTGGGATGCAAAGGGGTCGGGAGTCGTTTTCGGCCAACGATTTGCCACATGGGAAGCGACCTACCCGAAAACGACTCCCGACCCCTTTCGCCCAATTCCACCAAGAAATATCTGGCCGGGTGCTTGAAAGTATAGCCGATGGCTGAGCCCGCGACGCTGTTTGCCAGCCTCGTTCCCCCGTGACCGCGCACAACCAGCGGCAGGCTGAAACGGCTGTTACGATTCTAAAGGTCTAACGATCGGCAAATGAATTACCGTCGCGTTTTGCGGGAAGGGGTCGAGAGTCGTTTTCGGAGAAAGTATGTACCACGTGGTTGGTCGTTGCCCGAAAACAACTCCCGACCTCGTTGCGTCCGCCATGCGTGGCTAACTGGAATCACAAGAAGCTCCTGGCCGAGTGCCACTTGTTTTCTCACTTCATCTCTCGCCTCATCTCTTCGTTAACGCGGTGGTATCAATAGATTAGGGTGAAAGTTAATGGGAAAGATTAGGGGGAGGGGGGCTCTTCGTGCAATGCTGGCCGCCCTGATCGCCGGCCGATGTCTGCGGAACATCGGCCGGCGTTGATAGCAGACGGCAAGATTTTCTACGCCAGGATCGCCGTCAGATCCTCCTGCGGCGATTTGATGGGCATGATGTTGAACTTATCGACCAGCACGTTCAGCACGGCGGGGGTGATAAAGGCCGGAAGGTTGGGGCCCAGACGCATGTCCTTGATGCCCAGGTACAGCAGCGTCAACAAAATGGCCACGGCCTTCTGCTCGAACCAGCTCAAAATCATCGACAGCGGCAGGTCGTTCACGCCGCACTCGAAGGCTTCGGCCAGGGCCGAGGCAACTTTGATGGCCGAATAGGCGTCGTTGCACTGGCCCATGTCCAGCAGCCGCGGGATGCCGCCGATGGTGCCGAAGTCCAGCTTGTTGAAGCGGAACTTGCCGCAGGCCAAGGTCAAGATTACACAATCGTCCGGGACGGACTGGGCAAAGTCCGTGTAGTAGTTGCGGCCCAGCTCGAACCCGTCGCAGCCGCCGATCAAGAAGAAGTGCCGGATGGCGCCGCTCTTGACCGCTTCGATCACCTTGTCCGCCACGCCCAAGACCGCGTTGTGCCCGAAACCGATCGTGATCTTCTTTTCCGGCGCGTCCTCGGCAAAGCCCGGATTGGCCAAGGCGCATTCGATCACCGACGTGAAATCCTTGTCGGGCCCGACGTGTTGGACGCCCGGCCAACGGACCAGACCGGTCGTGTAGATGCGATCCTTGTAGACCGGCTGCGGCTGGACGATGCAGTTGGTCGTCATTACAATCGGGCCGGGGAATTCGGAGAACTCGCGTTTCTGATCCTGCCAGGCGCCGCCGTAGTGGCCAACCAAGTGGCTGTACTTCTTCAACTCGGGATAGGCCAGGCAAGGCAGCATTTCGCCGTGGGTGTAGACGTTGATCCCCTTGCCTTCGGTCTGCTCCAGCAGTTCGCCCAGGTCCTTCAAGTCGTGGCCGGACACCAGAATCGCCTTGCCCTTGACCGGCGTGATGCGGACCTGCGTCGGCTCGGGCTGGCCGTAGACGCCCGTATTGGCAGCGTCCAGCAATTCCATGACCTTCAAATTCAACTCGCCCACCTTCATGGCCCAACCGACCAGATCGTCCACCGCCGGATTCTCCCGGCACAGGAAGTCGAGCCCGGCGTGCATGGTGGCGAACGCCTCGGCATCCTCCTGTCCCAGCACCAATGCATGATCCATGTACGCGGCAGTGCCTTTCAATCCGTACAAGATCAGTTCCTGCAAGCCGGTGACGTCTTCTCCTTGAGTCTCGAAGCGGCCGGGGATCGATACCAAGCGTCCCTGGTTGATCAATCCTTCGCGGGTAGCGGCGGGTTGCCACTGCGTCGAACCGTTCAGTTGCTCGGGCGAGACGCCTCGTTCCTGGCAAGCCGCTTCGTACAACTGCTGCGATTTCTCGCGAATGTCAACGGCGTTCAGCAAATGCTGCTGGATGCTGGCCGAATCGAAGTCGACGTTCGTCACCGTGGCAAACAATGCCTCGATCACAAAGCGATCCACTTCCGGGTCCCGCTTGCCCAGCTCGGCCGCCCGATGAGCGTACTGGGAAATGCCTTTGACGGCGTGCACCACCAAGTCCTGCAGTGCCGCCGTCTCCGGCGTCTTGCCGCATACCGTCCGTTCCAAACAGCCCTTGCCATCGCGAGTCTGTTCACACTGATAACAAAACATGTCCATAAGTTTCTCCTTTTCGGGTTGCAGGGCAGTGAATGCGACCTAGGGTCACCGTGTCGTTTGCCCCATTCTACATCTTGAGGTAAATAATACAAGCCGGGCGCAGAGGCTGTGCAAAAAGGGGACCGGCTCCGAGCAGAAACGCCAAGAACCATGGAAAGACAGGGGTCGTCAAGGAGCCTGTCCCAATTTTTTCAATTTCTTCACAACCTCGAAGCGTTATGGCGATGTTTCGTGCCGATGGGTGGTGGGTATTGCAAGGCAGCATTTCGCCGTAAAATCAACGTTGTTGGCAGTTGGTGAAATCGTTCCGAGCGGCGCCGCATCATCACACGAGACGAATGGGAGGACGGGCTATGCCGATGCACGACTGGGCACGTGTAAAGCCGGGGATATATCACAACTTTCATTTTCGTTGGATCGCGGCGATCATGGACCGACTCAACGCCGGTTTGCTGCCTTCGGGATATTTCGCGATGGCTGAGCAGATCATCGGGCAGCCGGAAACCGACGTGGTGGCACTCGAGACGTTCGCCCCCGCGCCGCCGCGACTTGACGGTGATGGAGGGGTGGCGACTTTGCCCATCCGGTCGCAAACGCGGTTCGTCCTAAAGTATCCGCCGGAAAAACAGCGTTACGTTCGGAGGACGCACCGCGTGGTCGTGCGGCACGAATTGGGGAACGTTGTGGCCGTCGTGGAAATCATGTCGCCCGGAAACAAGGACCGGCACCACTCGCTGCGCACGTTCGTCGACAAGTGCGTTGATTTACTCGACCAACAGGTCAACTTGCTGATCATCGACCCGTTCCCGCCTGGCGTTTACGACGCGGACGGAATTCATCAGGCCATCTCCGCCGTCTATTCCGACGTACCGTTCAAATTGCCGGCGGACAAGCCGCTGACCTTTGTCGCATATCAAGTTTCGCCGCTTTTGACCGCGTACGTGGAACCACTTGCGGTCGGAGACCCTCTGCCCGAAATGCCGCTATTCCTTTGCGACGACCGGGGCGTCAGCGTACCGCTGGAAGAGACCTATCAAGCCACCTGGCGCGTGCTGCCCCGCGAGATCCGCCGCCTGCTGGAGCCAAGCGATTGATCGTCTCGGCCGGGATTTACTCACGATGCGGTGGTGGATGCATGTGGATGCATAGCGCATACTCGAGATCCGGCAAAGTCGAATAGCACGAATGGCAATACCGGGCACGGAAACGAATGGCGGGGGCGGGGTGAAACTCAGCCAATCCTTCGTTCCTGATCCGTGCCTCGGCTTTGCCATCCGTGCTCGTTTTTGTTTGGGGAGCCTGCTTCTCGCGCGGGAATTACTTTTCCAGGGCGGTCTTGATCGTTTCGATCAATTCGGGGGCGTCGGGACGGGTTCGCGGGGCGAAACGAGCGACGACGCGACCGTCTCGGCCGATGACGAACTTCTCGAAGTTCCAAGTGATGGCCCCGGCGCCCTGCGGGCTGGTGTCCTGCGCGGTTAACTGCTTGTACAAAGGAGAAGCACCGTCCCCGTTGACCTCGATCTTGGCGAACATGTCGAACGTGACGTTGAAGTTCGTCGTGCAGAATTCGCGGATCTCTTCAGCCGTGCCGGGTTCCTGGCCACCAAACTGGTTGCAGGGAAATCCAAGCACCCGCAAGCCCTGCTCTTGATACTTCTCGTGCAACGCCTGTAAGCCCTCGTACTGAGGCGTCAAGCCACAACGGCTGGCCACGTTTACGATCAGCAGGACCTTGCCGTCGTAAGCTTCGCTCAGATCGACTTCCTTGCCCTCCAACGTCTTCACCGTATGCTCGATGTCCGATCCCATGGCGGCCGCTCCCAAGAGACTAACGACACAACCAATCGCGAAAAAATTACGCCATACCATCACAACCAATCTCCCTTCAAGTCTTTTTTTGAGATACCAAAACCATGCTACTTGCAATGTTATAGGCCGTCGTGTGCCGGGCGGGAAGTCTACGACGCTGAAACGCGCGATCCCAGCGTTTCTGCGATCGTTCGCGGGAGTTGGGCTGCTTCGATACGTTCCAGGGGTTCGGGCATTGGGATCGACCAATTGGGCCATTGGTCGATGGTCCCCGGCATGTTTGGCCGCTGTTCCATAGCCGCCATGTCCTCCAGATTGGCTACCAGCACGGCTGACGGCGATGCGGCCATCGCTTGGTAAGCCCCTTCGATCGCCTGTTCGACGGTGGCCCGGTCGTCCAAAGCGGCTGCCTGCTTCAAGCGTTGCCGTACCTGTTCGTAGCCCTTCCGGCTGGGCCTGAGTCCGATCTGCTGTTGAGCGGTGAAGTCGGTGCCGCTCCACAAACCCGCCACGGTGGGCAGGTCGTGCGTGGTGATCGCGGCCATCGTCAGCGGCGGGTAATCCCGTGGCAATTGCTCTTCGAACCACATCAACCGATACGACAACATCCGGTTTTCTTGTAGACGTTGCCGCACATGAGGCTCGACCGTGCCCAGGTCTTCTCCGGCAATCCAGGCCCCGGCGCGATGGCTTTCGACGGCCACCACGGCCAGCAACTCGTCGGCCGGGTACCGCACGTAGGTACCCGAACCGGCCGGAAAACCTTCCGGGATCCAAAACAAACGAAACAGGCCCATCACATGATCGATCCGCAGGCCGCCGGCGTGCCGCAAGGCGGCTCGGATGGTCTGGATGAACGGTCGGAATCCGGATTCCTTCAGCCGGTGGGGGATGAACGGCGGCAGACACCAATTCTGACCGTCCGAATTGAAGAAATCGGGTGGGGCGCCCACAGTCGCGCCTTGGGCCAGCACATCTTGCCATTGCCAAGCGTCCGCTCCGCCCGGATCGACACCGATCGGCAGGTCCTGAATCAATGGCACCTCGGCCGCAGCATCCGATAATTGCCGATCCAGCAGCCATTGCAGCCAAGCGTGAAACCGAATCCGATCCTGGTGGGCATCGGCGAATCGCTCCACGGCAGCCGAAGCCGGATCCCGAAACTCGGACCGCCACTTTCGCCAGTCGCCTCCGTGTTGTTCGGCCAAGGCACAATAGGTGCTGAAGACTTGCAAGTCCTCACCCTGCTGCGCCTGATATGCTTCGAATCCAGAGTCCGCGCCAACCATCTCCCAGATCTGCTGTAACGCCTGCATCTTGCAGGCAAACACTCGATCGCGGTCCAGTCGTGCCGCTTGGTTCAGGGATCGAATATCGGGGATGGCGGCTGCAAGCGCCGGGGCGATTCGATCGGCACCGGGAACTCGCGGCACGCTCAGATACAAAGGATTGCGGAACCGGCGACTGGACGGGAAATAGGGGCTGGCCTGTTGAGGAACGATCGGCGCCGCAGCCGACAGCGGATTGATAAGCAACGCACCGGCTCCCAACTCCCGAGCCCAGCCGGCCAGTCGCTTCAGGTCCGCCAGGTCACCGATTCCCCAACTGGATTCACTGTGCACGGCATAAAGCTGGACGGCCAGCCCCCAAATCCGCATCTGGGGATCGAAGTGACAGGCTGCCGGTCGCTGGATGATCAATGTTCGGGCTTCCCGATCGCCGTGCCGCAGCCAGTGATAGCCGACGGGCAGATCGGGGGGCAAGCTTGCTTCGATCCGCAGCGACGTACCATCCTCCAGCTCCAATTCGCCGGCGCGATCGATCTGGATTGTTTCGCCGTACCATCCGATCCGGACCTCTGCTCCCGATGTCTCGACCGACTCTTGTGAATCGACTCGCATCGCGGCCAGCAAAGCGTTGATCGTTTCGGCAGAAGCGGCGTGCCAGTTCCCGAACATATCGTGGAATCCGGGATGGATTCCCCACCTTTGTAGATAATCGTCCATAGCCTTACTCGAAGGAATCCTGTGAGTACGTCAGGTGCGCATTGGAAGTCCCCAACGCAATCGGGGGAAGGGGGCAAGGCAACGTCGCGAAGCATATCCTGAGTCGGAAAGAGGCAAGGAGGTGGATGGTAGCCGAATTCGCCAGAATTCGGAGTGGATAGAAATCATCCCGAATTCTGGCGAATTCGGCTACAGAATAAACATAATTCTGGCGAATTCGGCTACGAAGTTGCCCGAATAATCGGCAGAATCGTTGAAGTTCTTATCGTTCCGACTCCGAATCATTTGATGAAGAACGATTCGATTCATGGCTCCTCGCCTAAATGAGGGGTTCGTTATGCGGGGGTGGTGTGATGGCGTTTGATGCAACGGAATTCCTGGAATTCCAGCACACGGAGGGGGCGTTGGCCTTGTGCGATACGGTCCAGCTCTTGTCACAATGCCATCGGCAGCTACGGAGAATTCTCTCGGATCGACTGGGCGTGCTGGGTCTGAACGACACCGAGTTCATGGTGTTATGGCTCTGTCAGCAAGCCGAACCGCAGGGCTGGGTCCAGCGGGATCTGGCTGCCTCGTTGGGCATTTCACCGCCACAGATCAGCAGTCTGGTGGAACGGATGCGTCAGCAGGGGTGGTTGGTCAGCCGGCGTTGCCAGTTGGATCGCCGTCGGCAGGTGTGGGGGATCGCCGCCGAGGGAAGCCTTCTGTTGGCGACGATCGGCGATGACCTGCAGGCATTGACGGCCTCGCTGGATGGTTGCCTATCGGCTCGGCAGCAAACCGAGTTGAACAGCTTGCTTCGCGAACTGGCCGGATGGAGTGCGGTCTGTGCGGCTTCGACGGCGAAGTCCGACAACGATCGGTCCCAGACTTTGAAGTTGCGCATTGCCGGGGAAAGTAGCCGAATTCCCGAGAATTCGGGCGGTCTTGACCAGGACGCCACGCTCGCCAACGCCCCGAATTCTCGGGAATTCGGCTACGCGCAACTTCAGACGTCCCAGACGCCTCCGTTGCGTCTTTATCAGCCGGAACTTCCGATTCGACAGCAAGATGAAAATCGCGAGGAGATGCAGGATGCCGTTGCCATGCGTAAAACGGGCTGATGGTTTGCGGCGCTCGCGCGCCTGCTGGCTGTTGCTGCTGGCGATTCCGTGGATGGTGGGGTGTCCGCGCGCCTTCTATCGCACTCAGGCTGATTCGGAAGCCTACGCCATCATCGAGGAAAAGAACGTTTACCCGCATTGGCAAATGCCGGATTACTCCATCGCCATCGATCCTCGATCGCGGATGTTCAATCCGTACGACCCGGACCGCGAGCCGATGCCACAGGACGATCCCGCCTCGCACGAGTTCATGCTCAGGGTGGACGGCAAGCGCGGGTATGCCCATTGGATGGCTAACGGCCAGATCACCGACGTCCAGAATCCGCAATGGCACATCTATCTGCCCTTGGACGAAGAGGGCGTGTTGGTGCTGGACGCGCGGCGAGCGGTGCAGATGGCGCTGCTGCATTCGGACGCCTATCAGCGACAATTGGAGACCCTGTACCTGTCCGCACTGGACGTCAGTTTCGAGCGGTTTCGCTTCGACACGCAGTTTTTCGGCAACTACAGCACGCACTATCGATCCGACGGTCCGTTGCGCAATCCAGCGGTCGGACCGCAGAGCGTCTTGGCCTTGGAAGGTCTCCCTGTGTTGCAGGCGCGTCGGGCCTTTGCGACCGGTTCCGAGATGGTCGTCGGGTTCGCCAATTCGTTGGTCTGGCAGTTCTCCGGCCCCAACGACTACAGCACCAGCACCGTGTTGGATTTCACTCTCTTGCAGCCCCTGCTGCGTCGAGCCGGACGCGATCGCGTGCTGGAACGTCTGACGTTATCGGAACGAACGCTGTTGGCCAACGTGCGTCAAATGGAGCGGTATCGCCGAGCCTTTTATGTCGAGGTTTTGACGGGCCGGGGTGCCGGGACGGGGGCGTCGCGGCAGGGAGGCGTTTTCGGCGCGGGTTTGGAAGGCTTCACCGGTTTGGGCAGCAGTGCATTCGTCCGCCTGGGAACCGGGCCCACGGGACCGACGATCGGAACCGGAGGCGTCCAGGCCGGTGGGTTCATGGGCCTGCTGCAAACGGAACAGGAGATCCGCAACCAACGAGACAATTTGAACGCGCTGCGTTCCAACTATTTCCGTCTGACGGCCAATCTGCGAGAACTGATGACCACGATTCCCGAGCAGAGCGAGAGCATCGTGCGCCAGCGATTGCAGGTCGCCCAGGCCCGCACGGCCATGCTGAATGCCGAGAGCCGTCTGATCAACTCGAAGGTGGGTTATCAGAGTCAACTGGATGCATTCAAAATTTCGCTGGGGTTGCCACCCGATCTTTGCGTTCGCATCGAAGATCCCATGCTGGAGCAAGTCAGCCTGATCGATCCCCGGATCCGACCGATCCAGGACCAAGTCAGCGATCTGCAACAACGGGTCGGTGACGTGATTCTGGAACTATTGCCCTCGCCGGGCCAGCCCATGGCGTGGGACGAGGCCAAGCACCTGCGGCTGCTGGAGCTACGTGATCTGCTGGACGAGGTCCGTCAGATTCGCCAGTCGATGCTGGTGGGCGAAGACGCCCAGATTCGCCGCATCTTGGCGGATGGGCTAAGACTGGCGCGCAAACTGGACGAGGTTCTGGAGGCTCGATATGCAGAAGCCGCCAGTCCCAACGGCGATGACAACGCGACCACTGCCATCCGGCAAGATCAGGAACTGCTGGACCGAATCCTGCAAGAGATCACCGTGAGCGATGATTGGCTGTATCGCTTGAGCGGATACCATCGCTGGCTGGATGCACTGGCCGACGTGGAACGCGCCGAACAGCAATTGACCGCCGAGGGTCTGATCGAACTGGAATGGATGCGCACCGACACCAATCCGCTCACGCGTCAATTGTATCGTCGCTACCAGACGGACATCACGGAGCTAAGGAAAGTGGAGCTGGATGAGCGCCAGCCGGTAATCCAGCGGCTGCGCGAGGCGTTTGCCACGGAACGTCAAATCTTTGCCGATCAATTGGGGGAGATTCTGGATCGCGATCCCTGGCTGGTGGACTTGGATCGTTGGCGGTATTCGCCGGACGACGTCGAGGTGCTGACGGACAAACCGCTCCAGATCCAATTGCGACGGCTCAAACGGCTGTTCGCCCAATTCATCGACACCATGATCGACGTGCCCGGCAAGCTGAACGAATTGCCCGAGAAGATCGACGACTACCAGCGGCGGATCGATCGATTGATCGTCGACGGCCCGGATATGACCTCGGATCAGCTTGTCCAGAGGTTCCGCCAGGAAATCTCGCCCGACATTCCCCAGGAATTGGTCGAATTGTCCGAGAACGTGTTGCTGTTGTCGCTGATGCAGGCTCGAGATCGAGCTGAAACGGTGTCGTTGATCGAAGTCGACTTGCATCCGGCCATGGCCCTGGAAATTGCCCGAGCCAATCGACGCGACTGGATGAACCGTCGTGCGGTGCTGGTCGACACGTGGCGATTGATCGAGTTCAACGCGGATAGCCTGGAGAGCAACCTGGACGTGGTGTTCAGCGGAGACATTCGCAATCGGGATCGGAACAACCCGTTCAGCCTGGATTCGTCGACCGGGACGTTGCGGGTCGGTTTGCGCTTCGATACGCCGCTGATTCGGTTATCCGAGCGGAACACCTACCGTCAGGCGTTGATCGAATACCAGCAGGCTCGACGCAGTTACTACCAGTTCGAGGATGCGATCAATCGTAATCTGCGTGATACGTTGCGGACGGTAACACTGAATCAACAGAACTTCGAGATCCGCCGCGAGGCCGTGCGAGCGGCCGATCTGCAGATCGAATTGAACGAGGATATTCGCAGGTTGCAGGAGGCCGCCCGGCAGCCGACCGGCCCGACGGCCGCTCGTGACGCGGTCAGCGCCCTGTCCGATCTGCTGCAGGCCCAGAACGATTTCCTGAGCGTCTGGGTCACCTACGAGCTGCTGCGCAAGTCCTTGGACCTGGATCTGGGCACCATGCAATTGGATGCCGAGGGTGTATGGATCGATCCCGGACCGATTGGCCCGGCCTCCGGCTACGTCGGCGTCCAGGTGGATTTGGATCATCCCTTCTGGCCCGGCCCGGCCGATGTGACCATCGGCTCCCAAATGCCCGCCTGGTGTGAAGACGACCTCTGGGCAGACTGAGGACCGACAAGGCATAGCTGTCGTGTCTTTCAGGTGAGCGGTAGCCGAATTTACCAAAATTCGGGGATTCTTCTGGCCGTCGCCGAATTAACCAAAATTTTGGGATTCTTCTGGCCGTAGCCAAACTTGCCAATATTCGGGTCTCTACATCCCGAACGCCCGCGAATCCAAGGCAGGACTTTGGCCCACCGCGCGTCGACAATGCCCCGGTCGAAAGCGCGGATCTACCCGCCTACTGACACCCACCGACCGTCAACTAACAAGCTCCACCAGATTGTCACCACATTGCCACTCGCCAAATAGTTGCAATTCCTGGTAATTCTGGGAAAATACGAAGTTTGAGCGAGAGTTGTGCGCCAGTTGCCCACTCTTGCAACCACCCTGTTGGTTGCCAAGGGAACGCACCTAAGGTGCGCTCTTGGTTAGTGAAGCGAGAATATTGGTTGGGTTCGTACTTCCATTGATGGGCCGACTTTGGTGTTACTTCGAGATCGAACCGAAACGTTCCGTGGCCTTTTCCATGAATCCCACGCCGAGCCGGATCGGGGTGGCGCAGCAGTCAGCGCGTGTTTTATTTTTCTTGTGATCGAGTGATTCAAGGTTTCCACCTTTGACGCGGAGGAGCTACTCATGTTCCGAACTATGTTGGATTGGTTTTCGAGTGACAGGCAAGCTAAGGACCGCAAGACCCGCAAGCGTCAATTTCGACGCGACCGATTCCAAAGAACCACCATGCGTCAATGCAGGTTGGAAGCGTTGGAAGACCGCCATTTACTGGCCGTGTTAAGTTTCAGCAACCCTGCGGCGATCGGTTTTCCCGACACCGTCGATCCGGGAACGCCTTACCCGTCGGCGATCAATGTCAGTGCCCTGCCCGATACGGTCACCGAAGTGACCGTCGACATTCACGAGTTTTCGGCCGGTGAAATTTCGGATGCCAGCATTTTGCTGACGGGGCCGACCGCCACGGACAATGTGATGCTGATGCGGTTTGTGGGGACCGATGCGGCGACGAACATGAACTACAGTTTCCAGGACGGGGCGCCGCCGATGTCGTTTATTGGCGTGGACCTGGACGGCACGTACAGCCCGACGGACTTCGGTGGCCCGATGGGCGACGAGGATATGCCGGGATCGGCACCAGCAGAGCCTTACGGTTCGGTGTTGTCGGTATTCAATGGTGTCTCGCCTAACGGCACCTGGAGCCTGTTCGTCGCCAATCAACACGGTGACGACTCCGGCTCGATCGCCGACGGTTGGACGCTGAACATCGAAGTGACGCCGACGACGTTCGAATACGACGCTGCGGACAATCCGGCGATCACCGAGTACTCGCTGCAGTTGGACGCTTCGGGCGACATCCTCCAGATCGTGGAAACGGCCGACACAAGCAACGTGCTGGCCGAGCAGTATTTGGTTGCGACCACCGAGATACAAATCACCGGTCAGGGCCTGGTCGACGACGTGCTGACGGTCAGCTTCGTCAACGGGAATCCCATCCCCGCCGGCGGCGTGCAGTTCGACGCCGGCGGCGACCCGGGTGACGAACTGGTGATCGATGACGGCACGGCCGGGACCATCACACACACCTTCGCCAGCCCCAGCGACGGCGCGGTCAACA
>SKKK01000681.1 GCA_007121535.1 Planctomycetaceae bacterium
GGCCGTTGATCGCACGGTGCAGGGACAGGGATTAGGTCGGCTGTTGTTGATCGACGCGCTGCGCCGCGCGGAATGGCTCGCCACACACCTTGGCATCCGCGCCGTCGAGGTGGATGCGATCGATGAGGATGCTCGCCGGTTCTACCAGCGATTTGGCTTCACGCCCCTGATCGACGACGCGAATCACTTGTTCTTGCCCATGCACGTTGTTCGGAAGCTGCAGCTTCGTTCCGGATCGTAATCGCCGCACCCCCAGAGGGACCGCCCCGGTCCAGGCAAGCCGACCAGGCGATCGAAGCTACCGAAGCGTAGATGCGGGGCGAAACGGCCCACAGCACTCTCCCGGTGACAAGAACATGAGAGGACAGAAAGAAGACATATTCCTGTCCTTTCATATTCTTGTCATTCCGTTGCCGGGAATCATACCAACTGCGCGAACGGACGATTCACGAACTGTCCGGACTTCTCGCAGAGTAGCGGCAGCGGTAGGGTCGGCGGCAAATCCGACGGTCATCAGCGGTACGAGGAACGAATCCAGGGCTGCATGGTTCTGACCGGGACCCTCGCTCTTGTCAGCGCCTGATCACCAAGACGCAGATGTTGGTATTGTCGGCTCGATCTGCGGTTGGATGAGTTTTGCCGGGCGCTGCAATAATTGTTTTCTCCGCGAATCCAGTCGGAGACTCGCTGATGCCCGAACTGCGAGCGTTTCAGGAGTCTTGGAACGCAGACGACCGGTCCGAGGTGACTGCGATTCATCGCATCGCACCGCACAACGACAACGGGGCGCGTGTAACCGGCCGCCGACGTACCACATGGCCATCTCGGCAAGGTACTCGTCCTCGTTCGTGCCGCCGTACGCCAATCGGCCGGCAGGCGTTTCCCAGAGCCATCCTACGAGGGCGGTTTTGTCACGGCTTTTGCCAGTCAGCGTGTTTTTCGACTCGTTTCATTTTACCCAAGCCTTGGTGCGGAGCCAATCATCGACTTCCGGCTGACCGCTGCCGGACTGCTTGCGCGGGTGGTCGCGATGCAAACGCTGCCAACCAATACCTTCGGGCAGCTTGACAACGCTCATGCTTCACCTCGGAGTCTTGATGACCGGCACGGACTTCCGCGTGCATCACCTTGGCGCGTCATCGACCAGGGGTACAATAAATCCTCCCAGAATGCGAACAACCACAATCGAACCTTCCCGAACGAAGTCGAACCTGAAAGGTAGCTGAACATGGGTACTGCCGCCGTAATTCTGATTGCGATTGCTGTGATCGTCGTTTTGTCCGTGCTGGTCGTGATCGGCATTTACAACAAGCTGGTTTCGCTGCGCAACCGTTACAAGAACGCCTTTTCCCAAATCGACGTGCAACTGAAACGCCGTTACGACTTGATTCCCAATCTGGTCGAGGTGGCCAAGGGTTACATGAAGCACGAGCGAGAAACGCTGGAAGCCGTCATCCAGGCGCGCAACCAGGCGGCCAACGCGGGCCAACAGGCCGCAGCCAACCCGGGCGATCCGGCGACCATGAAGTCACTGGGCAGCGCCGAGGGCCAATTGACCGGCGCGCTGGGACGCTTGTTCGCCTTGTCCGAGAACTATCCCGACCTGAAGGCCAATCAGAACATGATGTCGCTTCAAGAGGAGCTGTCGTCGACAGAAAACAAGGTCGCTTTTGCTCGGCAGGCTTACAACGACTCGGTCATGAACTACAACACGGCTCGCGAGAAGTTCCCCAACGTGGTTTTTGCCGGCATGTTCAACTTCCAGCCGGCGGATTTGTTCGAGATCGAAGAGGCCCAGCAGCGCGAAGCGCCCAAGGTTTCGTTCGGCTAAAACGCGTTGGGCGCTATTGCACAACAGGCGTCCGTCTCGGTTGTCCATGCACGAACGCATCCTTGAATTATCGCGTGGGAACTGGCTCATGGATTTCTTCGAACATCAAGATCTCGCTCGCCGGCGAACCGGGCGGCTGGTCGGGTATTTTGTGCTGGCCGTGATGGGAATCGTCGTCGCGGTGTATTTGGTCGCCTGGTTCGCCCTGATGATGGTGGGCGGTTACGCCGAGCAGCCCGGCGCCGTCAATCCCTACGCCGATTCGCCCTGGCACCCGGAATTGTTCCTGATGGTGGCCTTGGGCACGCTGGGCGTGATTCTGCTGAGCAGTTTTTACAAGACGATGCAGCTCTCGGCAGGCGGCGAGGCGGTGGCTCTGATGATGGGCGGGCGGCTGATCGACTCGATGACGAGCGATTTGACCGAACGCCGGCTGTTGAACGTCGTCGAGGAGATGGCCCTGGCCTCGGGCGTGCCCGTGCCGCCGGTCTACGTGATGGACCAAGAGCCAAGCATCAATGCCTTTGCTGCGGGGCTGGAACCGGGCGACGCCGTGATCGGCGTGTCGCGCGGGTGCCTTGAATATCTCGATCGCGACGAACTCCAGGGCGTCATGGCCCACGAATTCAGCCATATCTTGAACGGCGACATGCGGCTGAACCTCCGCTTGATCGGCATTTTGCACGGGATCCTGGCGTTGGCCATCATCGGCTGGTTCGTTCTGCGCAGCATGCCTTTTTCGGGCCGAAGCCGCGGGGGTAGGAACAGCGGTGGGGCGATCGCCGTCATTCTGGTTGTCGGCGTGGGGCTGTTGGTCGTCGGTTCGATCGGGTTGTTTTTCGGAAAACTGATCAAGAGCGCCGTGTCGCGTCAACGCGAGTATCTGGCCGACGCTTCGGCCGTTCAATTCACCCGCCTGCCCGACGGCATCGCCGGAGCACTGAAGAAGATCGGCGGCCGGCCCGAAACCTCGAAGATCGAAAACCCGCACGCCGAGGAGATCAGCCACATGTTCTTCGGCAGCGCCTTCGGCAGTTTCCGCTCGCAGCTTCTTGCAACGCATCCGCCGCTGGTCGATCGGATCAAGCGGATCGACCCGAGTTTCCAGGGTGAGTTTCCGTCGCGGGTCAAGCCCGTGAGAGTCACCGCCGCTTCGCTCGAAGCCGAGAAGAAGGCCAAGTCCAAGCCGGGCAGACCGTTCGGTGCGATGCTTCCGGGCCAGGCGGCAACGCCCATCGACCCGACGGGCGTCTTGGAGCAAGTCGGCATGCCGGGCATGGACAAGATTCTCTACGCGGCCATGCTGTTGGAAAGCATGCCTCAGCCGTTGCGCGACGCGGCCCACGAACCGTATGGCGCTCGAGCGGTGATCTACGCCGTCTTGCTGGACCGTGATCCGGCGATGCGCACTCGGCAGCTCGAAGCACTGCAACCGAAGGCAGAGCAGCTTTCGTATCGCGAGACCGAGCGGCTCGCTCCGCTGATGGACCAACTGTCCGGCCCGGCCCGGCTGCCCTTGGTCGAAACGACCTTCCCGGCGCTCAAGAAACTTTCGCCCGAACAATATCGCCGGTTCCGCGAGAACGTCGAACTTTTGATCCACGCCGACGACAAGGTCGATCTGCTGGAATATACGGTTCACACGATGCTGCTTCGGAATATGGACGTTCATTTCGGGATGGCCAAACCGACGGCCGTTCGCCACCAGCGTCTCGATGGGATTCTACCGTCGTTGATTCGAGTTCTGTCGACGCTGGCTTACGGGGGCCAGAGCGACGAAGCCGAAGTCCGGTTCGCCTTTGACAAGGGCATGGCGCAGGTCGAGCGAAGCGGATCGGTATTGGGGAAGGCCGACTGCTCGCTGGCCCGTTTCGACGCAGCACTGAAAACCCTGGCCGAAGCTTCCCCGACGCTCAAACGCCAGATCCTGCGCGCGTGTGTGGCGTGTGTGGCGGCCGACGGCAAGGTCACCCCGCGCGAAACAGAACTGCTGCACGCGGTGGCGGCCAACCTGGGCGTGCCCATCCCGCCGATCGTGGCACCGACCACGACGGCGGTTCCGGGTGCCGCGGTGGTACGACGAAAGTGATGCATGGGATGACGAAGCCGGCCGGGCAACGGCTGACAGAGACGCAGCAGCAATTCGCTCGCTGGCGACAAGGGTGCCGTAGGCCCGGCAGAATTCCTACGGAACTGTGGATGCTGGCTGCCGAAGCCCCCTGCGGTGCACCGCTCTGGCGTCCCGTTTGCCTGCCGGAGTAAAGCCTGCCAAATTGGCGGTTGGCAGGCTCGGCTCACCGAATGGCTGGAGCGGAACAAGCTTCCTGACCTTCAGCAGATTCGGCGCAATGCTGCTGATGCCGATCACATCGTAGTGGTTTTCGCGGATCTCCTCGGTGAAACGCTCCAGACTCGGGAAGTCCAGCAGAGCGCACGGCGCC
>SKKK01000573.1 GCA_007121535.1 Planctomycetaceae bacterium
AACCGGTCTGGAACTGCGGTTTCGCGCTCCGAGGATCGAGCTACCGGCCAGCGGTCGACATCCACTGCCGCGCCAGCGGCCTCGACTTCTTGGCGCAGTCCAAGACGTCGCGTAGAGTCTTTCGTCATCAACAGGCCAGTGGACATCGGTCGAGCCATCTGGTAGGGTCGCAGAAGATCGGTTCGGCGTAGCACGAAGAAGATGGCCACTTCGGTTTGCCCTGGTGAAAAGCTCTATGGGAGACGAGACATGCGATTCGGTTTGACACGAAATAGTCGATGGTCGGGCGGCCGGAATGCCGTTCGCGGTTTGTTGTCCGTGATCGTCCTTGCGGCAGCGGTCATCCACGTGGCAGCCGTGTTGGCGGACGACACAGCGGACGACACGAATCTCTTGACCAATGGGCAGTTCGAGGGTCCGGTGGGTGAGGGAGTCCCGTCGCCGTGGCAAGCTTCGATGACCAGCGCCGAAGTGGATCATGCGCCGCAGGGAACGCTCGATACGGTGGAATCTCCCTTCGATCCATCGGAGAATGCGATCCGATTGACGAAGCATGGTGCGGCCATGTGGTGGCCGCAGATGTGGAGTCCTCGAATGCGACTCGATCCAGGACCCTACGAATTCACGGTCTTGGCCGTGGGTACGTTCCCGCAGGTTTCGTTGCGAGCCAGTGCCTACGTCGGCGGCCAGCGAGTACGGCTGGATCGCTCGTTGCAATTGGGCGTCGATCCGCAGACGCTGACCCATACGTTCGTCGTGCCGCCGGGTGCGGACCATGTTTCCGTCGGGATCTCGGCGCCAGCCAATATCAGCGGGGAAGTGGTTTTCGGACGCGCCGCATTACGGGTGTTGACTCACACTCCGCATAACGCCATCGCCTCCCTGCCGCCGGGCGATCAGCCTGACCCGGATCCGATCCAGGGGCTGGAGAGTTTGATGGAGCGGCATGGGCACAAACCGTACGAGCTGTTCGAACGAGGCGAGGAGTTGATGGCGTTGCGGGTGATCTTCCATGACCGGCAATTCGGTACGCCGGTCTGGATGTTGGACCATTCGCCGACCGTCGAGCACGGCGGAACGGCCTCGGTCTGGCCCGCCTGGAATCCCAGTGGTTCGGCGATCTATCTGGAAGGCACTCGGCCACTTCAGGGAAGCATGCATAGCGGCTGGTTCTTTCACGAGGACTATTCGCGTCTGCGGCGCAGTCAGGGGGGGCGACCCGCCGTCTGGGCGCCGGAGAACGACGAGTGGTTTTACAGTCCGGCCAGTCCCAGCACCCGGGTGATGCGGAGCAACTGGCGCACGGGCCAGCAGGAGACCGTCGCCGATTGGGAGCGGTTGTCCTGGCCCGGTTCCGGCAAGCGGGTGTACGGGTTGACGGCAGACGACCGCCACATCTTCGTCGATCTGCCGAACCGAGGCATCTTCGTGCCGTTGGAGCGCGATGACGAATACCCGATTCCCGCCCTGCCTCTGTACGACGGACGACCGATCGGACCGGGTGGCGTTTCGATCGGCGGCAATCACTTCAACGTCATCTACGACCACCCGGAGCACGGCGATCTGATCGGATTGCGAACGGGCATGCTGGTCGACCGCAAGACGGGCGAAACAACCTGCGTTGCCGTGCCTTTGTGCGGCAACACCAACTATTTGCGTGCTTTTCACGACGGTCGCGTGCGTTATCCGCAGGGCGAACAATGGAACGAATACGGGCTGCCTTGGTTCGTCGATGGCGTCCAATTGCCTGTGGACTTGAGCATGGAGCAACTTTATCAGTTGTGGCGAAATACTCCACACGTCACCCACGGCCACGAATCACCGTCGCCCGACTGGCAGTACATCGCCGTCGACGGCGGGACAACTCGCATCTATCGAGTCAGCGACGGCCAAGCTCGCAGTCTGCGGCTGTCGCGCAACGGCGGCAACTATCACCTGCACTGGCGCCAGCATCCGCGGTTCTTTGTCGGCTGGGTCCGCGGCTGGAACTTCGGCAGCTTCCTGCGGCCGGAGAACGCCAACGTCGAATTTCAGATCTTCTGCGACGCCACGTTCCAGCCGATCGTCGACACCAAACATCGGTTCAATGGTTACTACGCCGGCGGCGATTTTTCGATGCTCAGCCCGGACGCCACCAAGATCCATTACGGGTCCAGCATGACGGGCCGTTTCCGCAATTACATCGCCGTGATGGCCAAACCACGGCCCCCGAAAACGATCTCGTGGCAGGCAGAGGACGACGCCGTGATGTTGCAATGGCAGCCTTCGACCTACCACCGTGAGACGCGCGGGTACTTGGTGCATCGGGCCGATCAAAGCGGGGGTCCCTACCGGCAACTGACGGCACAACCCGTCGACGCGACGAATTGGCGCGATACCACGATCCAACCGGGCGAAGCTTACTTCTACGTGGTCAGCGCCGTCGAGCATTCGGGCTTGGAAAGCCGCTATTCGGAAGAAGCCGCGCGGGCGGGCGTCCGATTGCCTGATCGGCTGGACACCCCCGTGACCGTCTACGCCGAACCGGAAGACGCGATCCGAGACCTGCCCACCGGGGCGCTTCCCGGGTTGGCGATGGGCGTGGATCGTCATTCGGCATCGGACTGGTACTACCTGTACCGCCACCCCGAGGCTGCGGAGGGCGAGGCTCGTCTGCCGGTCACGCTGCCCGTGGCGGGGAGCTACCATCTGTGGGCTCGCGTGCGTTGCCAAGGTTCGCAACCGGGCCGTTGGACCATCACGGCGGGCGACCGCACGTTTACATTCGGCACCGATGCTGCCCAGTGGACGTGGGTCCGCGCCGACCAGCCGCCGTTGGATCATCCGGCAGGCCGCATAGAACTGGGCTTGATGACCTCCGACGCTTCCGCGCACTTGGATCTGTTGTGTCTGACGACCGACGATGCCTTCGTCCCCAGCGGCCCGCGACCGCAGAACACCCAATCGCCCCCCGCCGTGGAAGGTCTGGTGGTCGACAACGTGCAACCGCGAGTCAACCGGTTGCATTGGCAGCCTTCGACTTCGGACGGTTTGGCCCATTACCACGTGTACGCCGCGCGTCAACCGCTGACGGCGCCCGAACAGCGCTGGCGGATCGGTTCGCCGACCGAAGCGGAATTGATCGATTGGGGCTTACAGGCGGACACGGAGTACCATTATGCCGTGACCGCCGTCGATCGGCAGGGCAACGAGAGTCCGCTGAGCCCCATCGTGCAAGTCAGAACGCCGCCTCGCGAGCAACCGCCGGCCATGTTGGAGTTGCATTTTGCCGAGGCCCGGACGGAGGGATCGTTCGAACGATCCACGGGCGGCGGGACTCGAGGTCCGGAGTACCTGGTGCCGGAGGATCCGAGTTCGAATCGAGTGAGCTGGGAAATCGAAGTCCCGCACGATGGGCAGTATTCGTTCTGGCTGCGCTACCTGCACCGCGGTTCGGGTAACCGAGGTGACGAGGCGCCGCACTCGGTCCGGGCGACGATCGACGGACGACGCGTCGCGACGTTGGGCGGTGGCCGGACCGATCTGCACGTCCCGGATCGCCGGATCGCCGAGGACGGTCCGATGGCGGATCGATTCTGGACCTGGGCGTGGCCCGGTTCGGTGAACCTGGAAACCGTTCCACTGTCCGCCGGGCGGCACACCTTGACGCTCAGCAACCTGACCGCCAACGTTCGCTACGACGCGCTGATCCTGAGCGATGAACCCGCTTGGCAGCCATCGTGCGGCCGCTTGCGGCAACGTTGAAACGGATGCATTAGATCTTTAGCATGAAGATGTGCACACGGTGCGCGCATGTTGTAGAACGGAATTTATTCCGTTGGCCGTTCCGAACGGAATGAATTCCGTTCTAGTCTGGCTGGGGCGTCAGCCCGCATTTTGAAGCGAAAATTCTCGTGGAGCAAACTCCCCGAATCGGCGTTTCCATCGTGAGCTATGTCGCCCTGTTCTGCATTGCCAGCCGGGTGCTCGTCGGCGCAAGAGTCACGGACTGGGGCCGACCAGTTGCGGGAGAACGAGGGTGGCGAGGCTGAGGACGAAGAAAAAGCCGGTCATGTCGGTGATCGTCGTCAAGATCGGCCCCGATGCCAACGCGGGATCGATGTTCATCCGCTTCAGCACCAGCGGCATGAGACCGCCGATCGTGGTGGCGATCAAGGTATTGAGCAGCATGGCGGTGCCCACGACCAATCCCAAGTACACGTTCTGCTGCCAGATCCAGCCTCCGACGGCAACCAACAGACCCAGGACCACCCCGTTCAGCAGCCCGACGGAACTTTCTTTCAGGGTCACCCAAATCAACTCGTGCGGTCGCAGCAGACCCAGATTCAATTCTCGGATACTCACCGCCAGCGATTGCACTCCGGCGTTTCCCCCCATGTCCGAAATCAGCGGCAGTAAAATGGCCAACGCGACCACCTGTTCCACCGTCGCCTCGTAATAGGCGATGACGCTGATCGCGACCACGTTCAACAAGACGTTGGGAACCAACCACGCCAAACGCCGCCCCGCGCGCGAGCCCAAGGGCATCGTCCGCAGCTCTTCACCGGCGATGATCCCCAATAATTTCAAGTTGTCGTCGTCGGCGCGCTCGGCCAAAGCCTCTTCCACGTCGTAACGCCGCACCACCCCCAACAAACGATTCTCGGCATCGACGACCGGCACGCCAAAGAAGTGATGTCGATCGAAGAAGGCCGCCAATTCATCCAACGTCGCCTGAGTGCCGACGACCAACGTCTCCCGAATCGCCACGTCGGCGATGCGTTTGTCGGGAGAACTGAGCAACAGATCGCGAAGGCGTAGAACCCCGACCAAACGCCCGAAGTCGCCCGGGTGTCTGGATGCTTTCGACGAGTCGTCTTTGACGGCGGAACCTTGGACGACATAGGCGTATTGCACGTCGTAATCCGAGTATCGTTCGGCACTGTGCCGCAGATCGTCCAGCACGTCCTGCACCGTCAGGTCGTCGCGATAACTGAGCAGCTCGGTGATCATCAAACCACCGGCCGTTTCCGGAAGGTATTCCGTCAAGCGGCGAATGTTGGCCGCCATCTGGGGATCCATCGCAGCCAGGATCGCTTCGAGATCGCTTTCGTCCATCTCCGAAGCGATGTCGGCTTGTTCGTCGCTTTCTAACTCCTCCAGGATCGCGGCGACATCCGAAGCGGGCAGCAACTCCAATAATTCGACAGCCTGGGCCTCCGAGACCCCATCGACCAACTCGGCAGCCATCTCGGGGCGCAGACGGATCATCAGCTTGATCTGGTCGCTGTCGTCCAAGCGGCTGACCGCGCGAGCCGTTTCTCCGGCTGGCAACTCGTCCAGAAATTGCTTGAGCTGCTCGGCCGAGCCCCGGTTGACGATCTCTCGCAACTCGTGCCAGGGGCGCGTGGACCGATCGGATTCTTGGATGGCATTCTCGCGACTATCCATCATCTTCCTCCATTGCCGTGGAATCGATAAGACGCTAAGGATCGGTGAAGAAATAATTGTCGTGTTTTGCGGGTGAGCGGCAAGGCGCTAGCCTCCGTTCTTAGCGGCGTTTCGGAAACGGTGGCTAGCGCCATGTTGGAAACGGTGGCTAGCGCCATTCCGCTCAGTCTTTCGTTGCCGAACCTGACGCGACATGGTAGCGGTGCTCAGCGAGTTGTCGCATCGTCGGCCCGAAAGGTCTTTGGCAAGAGGGCGTGTAGAGCTTGAAGGACGCGGTCCTCCATGGCCGGACGTAGAAGCTGAGGCCGACCGTAGGTGACCACGTGGCTGAGCGAGTTGTTCACTTCATAGCCGCCTTCGGCTAACAGACGCTCGGAGACGATGTATCCGGATACGTTCCCGGCATAGGCGGTCACCCACAAGCGGTCCGCATCGAACTCGCGTTTCAGACGCAGGGCATAGTCGACGACCACTTCGTCGGAAAAGAAAACCATGGCCAGATCGTCGCCGAACGTCCAAGTCGTGATATCGAAGGTCCGCGACTCCGGCTGCTCGCTCCTTTCCCGTTGCCCCATCAGCCGCTTGACCGCGTAGGAGGTCTTCGCCAGCTCCTGCAGCTCTTCGTCCGACGGCGGCGCTTGGAACGGGATCTCCAGCGTGGTCTTTCGAGCGGAGATCGCTCCGGAAACCGGCCGCAACGGGCCATCCAGCAGCCGTTGGACTTCATCGGCGACGGCCCGCCCGTGCTGCTCGCAAAGCTCGACCGTGCCATGAGGATACGGATCCGCGTCGGCGCCGCAACCGATCGTCACCATGGCGATGGTTCCCGGAAAATCCGCCTCGATCGCTTCTTGGGCGCACGTGACCCAGTCTCCGTGGATCTGGCGGAAATTCCCGCGCAACGTGGTTGCATGACAGGCGTAATTGACCACCACCGCCATGCGATCTCCCGCAGCGTTCGTCACGCACAGCAGCGGCAAGCTGTGATCGACAGCCCCCTCAGGGACCGCTCCGAAACCAGCCCACTTGCCGTCTTTCAACACGCGGCGATTGGCCGCGAAACCGACGCTGCCTTGCGTCCAAGCCAGCCGCGCGGGCTGACGTGCGTCCAAGGCCTCCCGCACGACCTGTTCCAATCGGTCGGTCAGCGTTGCTGCGTACTGGACCAAACGTTCGCGCTGTTGACCTTCGATTCCCGACGGCCAGCGGAGGTTCGGTCCCGCATGGGTATGCGAATGGCACAATTGAAAACGTTCGGGCTTCAAAGGATGAGTCGATTGAATTCTCTGCAACACCGCCTCGGTCAATTCACGTGGTATGGCGCCGCAGTCCACGGTCAACAATACCGAGGGGCCGTCGCCCCGGTCATCGCCGATCGCCAGCGCGGCCGCGTACAGCCGCCCGGCGATCCCTTCCGATTCGGTGGTCCGAGCCGCGTACCCGTACATTCGCACGGGGGTCTCAGGCGTGATATCGACCTTGGCCACGCCGATCGGAACCCACTCGGCGCCCGTCGCGGCAAGAGGACGGCCCCAGTCCAGCACCAACGGGGTGGCAATCAACACCACAAGACAGATCCAGCAACGCATTCCAGTTCGTGTCATCATTCAACTCCGCTCGCCTGACGATCCAATTCTTCGAAGACGGCTTTCATCAACATGGGCCAGGCGATCGTTGCATCGGCGTACACTTCCGCGAATCGCCCGCCTTCGGCCGGCGGCACGAACTTGCCCCAACTGACGCCTTCGGAGTAAGTACAGCCGGACAAACCTCCCCAGTGGACCGGTTCCGGACAGATGCGCACCCCGTAGCGGAATCGAGTCGGTCGAATACGCGTGCCCAATCGGTGGTTCGTGATGTCCAAATAAGGTCCCACCTGCTGCGCCCAATTTCGCGGGACTCCGCCCCCGATGGTCATGATCCCGAGTACGTCGCTGGCAGCGATCAGCCGAGCGTACTGCTGCAGGTCCAAAAACGGATTGAAATTCGGGACGGCCTGAAAGACCTCTTCCGCCGTCAGCGTGGGCGCGTCCTTGCCCTCGGCCTGGAACGCCTTCCACATCGCCCAGGTCGCCACGTCCAAACCCATCTCGCTGTCGGTAAAGGCGGGAATGAACACAGGCACTTCACGCAGATACGCGCTGCGCAAGATCCCCGGTCCTTCGTCCAATTCGTCCAGCTTGTGACCTAGCACCCGGCACAATCGAGCGGAGGACCAGAATCCATCGATGGGACGATGTTGGTCCAACACCGCTCGGACCAATCGCTCGATATCGTTCAGATTCGATTCCATCTCCAAGGTGTCGTAGATACGGTTGTAGCCTTGCTGGAATAGCGTCGTGTCCGATTTGCCGGGGTCATAACGATAATGGGTCAATCCGATCGATTCGGTCAATCCATGAGCGATCAGAGCGCCGGTAGCCACCACGGCATGGACCAGCCCGCGATCGATCATCTCGCAAACGATCCGTCCTTGCTTGGCCACGGTCATCGCTCCGGACAGCGTCAGGACTGTAAAACACTGCCGATCGTGGGCCATCTCGATCAAGATATCGAACGCTTCACCCAGTTGCCGACCGCCGAAGGACGTTTTCGCCATGGCTCGCATCAAGTCCGCGAACGAATCGACGTCCGACAAGGCCAGACTCTCCAGCGGCAGCAACCCATCCTCTCGACCATCGTGCAAATCTCGTTCGATCATCATCGCCCCAGCATACCTTGTTTCGTAGCGGCCCGCTACGGTCCGTAACGTCCTCGAAATTCTGCCGCAGGATATTTCCTAACGTTCTTTTCCATCTTGCGTCGGACCGCATCGCTGACGTCGATCCCCATTTCGTTGGCCAGCGCCAGCGCGTAGCACAAGACATCCGCCAATTCCTCGCTGACTTCGCTCCTTTTCTCGGCGTCTTCACGCACGGACCGGGAAGCTTCCACCGTGATCCATTGGAAATGCTCCATCAGTTCGGCCGCTTCGATGGCCAGCGACATGGCCAGATTCTTGGGACTGTGGAACTGCTGCCAATCCCGTTCCGCGACGAATTCAGCGACAATCTGACGTAGTTCAGCGATCGTGGTTTCTTGGTCGGACATCGATTCAGGGGCTTGCACTAACGAGCATCCATAGGTAACGATAGGCACGCGGCAATGATTCTAGTAAATACGATGGATGCATGCGATGCCCCTGGATCTGATAGAAACCCTGTGCGACCTGGTTCGTCTACCGAGCGTCAACCCGATGGGACGCGACATTCAAGGCGACGTCTATTACGAGCACCGAGTGACGGACTATCTTCAAGATCTGTTCCAAGGATGGGGCCTGCCATGGATGCGTCAGACGGTGGCTCCGGGGCGCGACAACATCGTGGCTCGATTGGACGGGGAGATTCCCGTCGCCGAAGGCGGCAGGATGCTGATGTTCGAGGTGCATCAGGACACCGTGCCGGTCGAGGGCATGACGATCGAACCTTGGACGCCCGAAGTACGGCAAGGGCGGGTGTACGGCCGAGGCGCCTGTGATGTCAAGGGAGGGATGGCCTGCATGCTGGCGGCCGTGAGAAGACTGGCCGAACAGCGTCCCCCGGGCATGGCGACGATAGTTCTGGCCTGTACGGTGGACGAGGAGTACGGATTCACCGGGGCGCGAAATGTGGGCCGGTTATGGCAGCCGGAGAGCGATTTTCTGCCGCGTGCGCCCGACGCGGTGGTGGTTGCCGAGCCGACGGAACTGGACGTCGTCGTAGCGCACAAGGGCGTCGTCCGCTGGCGCTGCCATACCTTGGGGCAAGCCGCACATAGCTCGCAGCCCGAATCGGGTCACAACGCCATCTACGATATGGCGCACGTGGTGAGCCTGCTGGAGCGGTATGCGCGTGACGGCGTGGCACGCATGGCGGAAGACCCGTTGCTGGGACGACCGGCGTTGAGTGTCGGATTGATCCACGGCGGGATCAGTGTCAACGTCGTCCCCGATCGATGTACGATCGAAATCGATCGCCGCACGCTGCCGCACGAAGATGAACACCAAGCTTGGCAGCAGGCGATCGACGCCATCGGTCGAGGACTGCCCTCCCACGTACGATGGGAAGCCGATCCGCCGCATCAGGTGATTGGTTCACTGCAGTCCGGATCGAACCGCCAGTGGGCCGAACAGGTCAGTCAAGCGGCTCGGGCGGCAGGAGGCGTTGGCCGGTGCGTCGGCGTTCCCTACGGCACGGATGCCCCGGCCTTCGCCGGTGCCGGCATCCCCACCGTCGTCTTCGGCCCCGGCTCGATCGCCCAAGCGCATACTGTTGACGAATGGATCGAAATCTCACAAATGCACGCGGCCGTCGACAGCTACTACCGATTGGCCCTGCCGTAACACGGATCCATGCGATGACCAAACAGTTGTCCGGCAACCTGTACGACCATCCGCGATACTACGACCTGGTGTTCGGCTCCGATTGGCGAGCGGAATTTCGGTTCCTGCAAGCCTGCTTTGACCGTCACGGGGCCGGCAAAGTACAGCGATTGTTCGAGCCGGCATGTGGGACCGGACGACTGATCTATCGATTGGCCAAGGCGGGTTACGACGTTTCCGGCCTGGACTTGAATCCCCGCGCAGTCGAATACTGCAATCGCCGACTGAAACGGCATCAGTTGCCTCCGTCCGCCGTGGTGGGCGACATGACGGACTTCCGGCTGCGCCGCAAGGTCGATGGGGCTTTCAACACGATCAACAGCTTCCGGCACTTGACGACCGAGGCTCAGGCCGAAGCCCATCTGCACTGCATGGCGCGGGCTCTGCGTCGCGGGGGCCTGTACGTTTTGGGAATCCATCTGTTGCCCACCGAGGGCAAGCCGATCGACGGCGAGTCGTGGTCGGCCCGGCGGGGAAATCTGAGCGTGACGACCAATCTGTGGGTCGTGAAACGTGACAGTCGTCGGCGCGAAGAACGCTACCGGATGACGTACAGCATCTATACGCCCAAAGAAATCTACCGATTGGTCGATGAGTTCATTTTTCGAACCTACACCGCTCGGCAATTCGCCCGTCTGTTGGATCGCGCGGGCTGCTTCCAGGTGGTCGCCACGTACGACTTCGCGTACGACATCGATCAACCGATCAAGATTCGTCCCGACACCGAAGATGTCGTCTACGTGCTGCGCAAACGTTGACAGCCGGGCTGGTGCGTTGTCCGGGCGATGGTTTCAGGTAGCTGCACTCTGTCCAAGTTGGGCTTCAGGGTCGCACCGGCTTCGCCCGCTTCGTCGTCTCGGGCAGCACCGTCCGCCGATCGGCATGGCTGAAGATCAACGTGTTCGCCTTTTCTCGTTCCAACATAACGACTTCGGCGGCCGTCAACGGGATCCACACCTCGAACCGCTCGTCCTGGTGCAACCGCTCGTTATTGGCCGCTCCGGTATCGATCCAATCGGGATAATACAAGCGGCTGACCAAGATCTGCTGACGCCACTGCGCGTCTTTTTCCACGCGGTAAAACCGGGCATCGGCCAGCCTTCGCAACAGGATCTGGGCGTGCATGGACGTCAGTGGTCGCTCTACGGAAACGGTCCAGATCAGGGCTTCATCGTCGAACTGACGAGTCCGATCGATCTTGACATCCAATAACTTGAAATGACCCGTGTTCTCCAAGTCGATAATGTTGCACACGACACGATTCAATGGATCGGGCAGTCGCCGAAAGGGCAACTCAGACGGCTGGTCGTCGTCGGTATCCTCGATGGCACCCTGCGGCGGTTGCGAGGGAGCATCCTTTCGGCCCTGCTGGGCCGCGGTCTGGACCCCACACGCCAGTGCCAGGATAACCGAGATGGCGAACAAAGCACGCGTACGATGGGTATTCGATGGCATAGACAACCTCCAAGGTTGCAGCGGTAACTAGCTGCGATTGCGCAAAAAGAAAACCACCATTAGTGGCATACCACAACAGGACGTTCCAGTTGCGAAAGCCTACTCCCCAGTTTAGTTTGTGAAGCGTCGGAAGTAAAATACGCAAACAAACTCGTCTTGTTTCGCGTGTACCACAAGACGATCACGAGCATTTTGCGAGGCGATCATGAAAGTTCGACTTCGAGTTCTTCACGGAAAACTGCAAGATAAGGAAGGTCATGGACGGGGCATGCAGGTCGAAATCACCGGACCTCGGTTCGTGATCGGCAGCGCCCGGGATTGTTCGATGTTCTGCAAGAGCACATCAGTCCGCCCCCATCATTGTGAGATCTCCTTCGGTCAGCATGGTGTAGCGATCCGGTCGCTGGACCCCGAATCCGAAACCTTCATCAATGACCAGCGGATGCAGCAGCAACAGAAGCTGCAACACGGAGATCTGCTGCGGATCGGGCGTTTGGAATTCCATGTGTTGATCGAAGCTTCGGCTGCCGAGTTGAACGAGGCGGAGGAACAGCGGGAAGATCCGCTGGAAAACGAGCAGGAGCTGACGGACATGTTGCTGGAGGCAGACGAGGAGGAACGCGCCTTTCGCCAGCAACACCCCGAATTGCGTGAATTGCGGCTCGAACCAACCGCGCCGAAGAGCCCACCTGCCCAGTCGACGGACGAGGAGACCGACGACAAAACGGGGCGGAAAAAGAAACCTGGAAAACTGCCGAAGCTTCCGGAAACGCCGGACCAGCAGGCCGAGGATTCAACCGAAGCGGCCGAGGAGGCGCTTCGCCGGATGTTCCGCCCATCCTAACTTGAGGAAAGCCGTTCACGGTCGTGGAATACGCATTTTGATTGAGCCATTGTTTTCTTCCTCTTCAAGAAAGGACTTTGTTTCCCATGCCCAGCAAATGGTACTGTGATGTTCGGGGCAAGAAAGTCGGCCCCATTTCCCCTAGCGAGTTATTAGAGATGATCCGTTCGGGCGATGTAACGGCGACGACGATGGTGCGTAAGAACGATTCGCGCTGGTTCCGCGCCGATTCGGTGGGTGGTTTGTTCGAAGCCGCTTTTCGCGACCAGTCCGACGCGTGGGGTGGTTCGGGAGAAGATGAATTCGACTACTAAGAACGTGGTCAACAATACCTTCCTGAACGGCCCGGTGCTGGCCGCCGGTCTTCGGACCCCAACGACGGTTCGCACCGTGCCACAGCAGGTTTCGACAAAGAGTCGGGAGTCGCTTCAGGCAAACCGCTTTGCATGCGGTTGATCGGTGACCGAATACGACTCCCGACGCCCGTTGCGTCACCGCTGCAAAGCGAGCTTGAATGACGAGCAACTTCTGGCCGGGCGCTCATTTTGCCAAGCGGCGCCGCCCTCAAATCAACGTAAAATCGGGCAGGGGAACGATCTTGCCGCCCTGCTCGGTCGACTGGTGAGCGCAGATGCCAACACAGGTCCAATTGGCTGATTGGACCGCGTTGGGCCAGGGATCGCGGTCTTCCACCAGCGAGCTGACGAATTCATTCACCAGATGCGGATGCGATCCGCCGTGCCCGGCGCCCTGGATGAACGATAGGTGCTCGGCGTCCTGGATCGTCTGCGTGAACGGACGGATCGGCTCGGGCAACAGGTGCGCGTAATCGGGAACCTCGACCGTCGAGGGGATTTCGGGTTCTGGCTTCTTGGCCGTATGCAGCACGTGAGGCTGGCCTTCGACCAGGGTCCATTCGAAGCTCTTCTTCGTACCGTACACGTCGAAACTCTCGCGATACTGCCGCGCCGTGTCGTACAGAAAACGCCAGATATGTGCCGCGACGTCCGAATCCTTGATCTTGATATGACAAGACTCGACCGCATAAGGATTGCCCGATTTTTCGCGGATGTCGTCGCGAACCGTCCCCGACCCGAAACACGACACGTATTCGGCGCGACCGTTCAGCAACCCCAGGCAGGGGCTGACCACGTGCGTCGCATAGTGCATCGGGATCATCCGCTCCCAGTATTCCGGCCAACCATCCATGTCCTGCGGATGCGATGCGGCCATGTACTGAATCTTGCCCAATTCTCCCTTCTCGTACATCTCCTTGATGAACAGGAATTCCCGCGAGTAGACCACCGTTTCGGCCATCATGTATTTCAACCCGGTCTGCTGGACCAGTTCGACGATCTGACGGCATTCTTCGATCGTGGTGGCCATCGGCACCGTGCACATGACGTGCTTGCCTGCTTTGAGCGCCGCGATGGACATCCAAGCATGGTCGGGGATCGGGCTGTTGATATGAACGAAATCCACCTCGGGGTCCGCCAGGACGTCGTCGTAATTGGAATATCGCTTGTCGATCCCGAAGGCGTCACCGATCTGGTTCATGCGCTCGGTGTTCCGTTGGCAGATGGCGTACAGGTTGGCGTGGGGATGCTTCAGATAAATGGGAATGAATTCCGCACCGAAGCCCAGGCCGATGATTGCCACATTCACTTTCTTGCCCGTCATGATCGCTCCTCGCTAGTTCAGTGGTTGGGAACCGTCGTTGTGTGTCCGCCAGCGTTCCGCCGCTGGCCTGAATGACTGGCTCGACACTCGAGTTGGCTCGATTATACCGAAGCCCCCACAGCGGAACCATGGGCCGATCACAAAAGCCATGGGGGTGAAAGGCGAGTCGGTTTATGGCTTATCGGAAAAGTGGGCTTGCACCATCGACGTGCCCAGCTTAGTCTAGAATCTGTCAGAGAGTCGAACGGCCGCCCGTGGCCCGGTTGCTCTTGTGTGAGAGCAACCTTTGCAGACTTTGATCCATTTGATGCGATTTCGATGAGTACTGGTTCCAGCGATCCGAGAATTCCCGATAGCGAAGTGGCGATGCGCATCGCCTTGGTGCGGGAAACGACCGAAGCGGCCCACGCAGGCGCGATCCTGTGGGAAGTTCGCGATCGTCGGCTTCGCACCCTGTTTTGCGTCCCGGAAACCAGTCGAGCCTTCGATAGCACGCAACCAACCTACGGCCGCTGATGTTTCGCCTTTAAGCACCCGGCCAGGAGTTTCTTGCCACTCAGTGGGTCCCGCGCGCTGAGCGGGACCTGGCAACGCCCCCGGCTCGGCGCTCAGGGGCCACAGGGGTCGAGATTCGTTTTCGGCCAACCATCTACCATATGGGAAGCGGGTCATCCGAAAACGACTCCCGACCCCTGGTATGTCCCCAAGATCCTTCAAGAACAAAAAAAGGACCATCCCAGCGCTACAATTGGAGGGGTTTGTCCAACCTTCAATCAAGAGACGCTCAGATGGTCACGGAAACCAAGAAACGGAAATCCAGGGGCTCCAGACGGCGGTTCATTGGG
>SKKK01000323.1 GCA_007121535.1 Planctomycetaceae bacterium
GCGGTTCAGAAGGACGGCGCGGTTCAGAAGGACGGCGCGGTTCAGAAGGACGGCGCGGTTCAGAAGGACGGTGCGGTTCAGAAGGACGGTGCGGTTCAGAAGGACGGGGCGGTTCAGAAGGACGGTGCGGTTCAGAAGGACGGTGCGGTTCAGAAGGACGGTGCGGTTCAGAAGGACGGCGCGGTTCAAAAGGACGGCGCGGTTCAAAAGGACGGCGCGGTTCAAAAGGACGGTGCGGTTCAGAAGGACGGCGCGGTTCAGAAGGACGGCGCGGTTCAAAAGGACGGCGCGGTTCAAAAGGACGGCGCGGTTCAAAAGGACGGCGCGGTTCAGAAGGACGGCGCGGTTCAAAAGGACGGCGCGGTTCAAAAGGACGGCGCAGTTCAGAAGGACGGCGCGGTTCAAAAGGACGGCGCGGCTCAGAAGTGCAATGGCGCGGCCCAGAAGAATGGCGCGGCCCAGAAGTGCAACGGTCTCAAGCCTGTTCAGAAGTCGGGTTTGGGGGGCGCAGCCCACAAGAGCGGCTGCCACTTCCAAAAGCCGATCCAGAAATAACCTTTTCCGACGGTCTTTGCGACACCACTGCCGATCCGGCCGGTTCAACGACGAAAGACTGTTACGAAACGCCCCTGGTAATAGATCCAGGGGCGTTTTTCATTACCATCCCACCCAACCTTGCAGATAGCCCCCCGACGACAATCGCTATCGCCCCCTGCCTAACACCGAGCCCCATAGCAAGGAGCAATCAATGGGTACTTGCCTTCTTACTCTTACTTTGCTGACTCTATCCGCCAATACTGCTTCCTCGTCCAGAATCGATGCGGAAGAGAGGGAGTATCAGGACGAGAATTTTCTACGCTGGTGGAACGCAGACTTTATCTGGACCTTCGACGATTTGCCTACGACGGGAAGCGTGCCTTCTTATCGAATCCCTTGGACGGGTTATGATTATCCGGATGTGGCCGGAGGTACCATTGCGGTCATGCGAAAATACGACCGTGCTTTCCACGGCGGTCGACCTTTGGCCACGACTTTCGAACAGATGGACACCACATCCAACAAAGAGCGAACCGTGGTACGCGGTCGTCTGTTCGGGATCTTACGATTCCCCGTGGAGCGAACCCCCAGTTGGCACGGTCATTGCAACGGATGGGCCTCGGCTGCCATCCGGCATGCGGAACCGGAAACTTCGGTGGTACGCAATGGCGTGACATTTACTCCGGCAGATATCAAGGGATTGTTAGCAGAAATTTACATGTACAATCACTCGGAGTTTCTCGGCGGCGTTGATCCGGCGATTAACCCTGGCACATTGCACGCGGTTCTGGCCAACTGGATCGGGCGCGGCTCGCATCCGGTGGCCATGGACACGGCGTTGGGTCGCGAGGTGTTCAATTACCCGATCTATGCGTACGCCTCAGCATCTGCACGGCGTTCGGAGACTAGCGTCGAGGTCAAGACCAATATCTCCTACACGATTAGTTCCGATCGAGAGTACGACCGATCGCAGCACATGCACCGTTTCAAACGATTCCATTACACCCTGGAATTGGATGACCAAGGCAATATTGTAGGGGGAATATACCACCCCGGAAGCGACCAGATCGACATGCTTTGGGTCCCGCTCCACGCCGCAGCTTCCGGGGAAGAGGGCAATGAGCGGGGCAATCCGCATATCGAAGTAGGAGAAGTGCTCAGCATCTGGCGCGACTCAGTACCCGAGGAGGTGCGAAATCGGTGGTTCAACATCGATCCGCTGCCCGAGGATGCCATCAAGACGCCGCCCCAGCAGCAGTCTCCAGCGGAACAAGCCGTCGCACAACAAGGTCAGGCGTCGGACGAGCTGGATGATCCCTGACGGCTCTTCCGGTTTTTGTCGCTTGGGAGAACAAGGTGGAACGGTGCGGCCGGCGGCGACTGTGGCGATTGCAGGGTCGTGCCGAGGCGGCGGCACCATGCCCTCACCAGTTGATGGGAACCTGTTCCAGCGCCTGCCCGATCAGCTCGGCTGGCTCTGGTCATTAGGCGGGTAATACTTCCCGCCATTAGGTGGATATCCATCATTAGGTGGGTGGCACCTTTTGATACTGCACAAAAAAAGGCGTCTCTTTCGAGACGCCTTTGAAATGTTGAGACAACCGTTATTCGCGGGGACGAACCGCACCGGTCAACCCGCTGTAATCCATCCGGTCGCTCTCGTGCCATAGTGGCAGTCCAAGTTCCACCCGCTTGCGAAGGATGTCGATCTTTTCCGGCGAACCGGCCGGGGCGTCCGTCGGCGCGAATTCATCCGACGGCGACGGATCGAAATCCTCGTCATGACCATACTTCAAAATCGCTTCAAATACGTTCCGAACATTGTTCATCAACTCTCAAGCCCTCCAGCACCAAAACAAAATCCAAAACCAATCGGGAAAATCAAACGGGTTCCGCCGTGCGAGCAAGCGAGATGGTTTGCCCTGCAAACACGAATCAACTTGGCCCCCCAGCCGAACTGTTATCCGGTTCTCATAAATCTATTTACGCTTAGCCGTTGCAACATTTAACGAATGGGAAGAGTGACGTTTGTCGAGTCCATTCGATCTAAGGCGGGATCTCGCTGGCAGCGAGCCAATCACCAATTATCCATGCACCGATGTCGAAGTCAAGTTATCTATTTTAACATTTGTTAAATTTTTGACGGTTTCTCTTGCCACAGCAACGAAGGAAATGACAAGAAGGTGCTTGCTTCGTTATCGCTAGCCCTTTTAGCATTAGACTACACGAACGGTGATCGAAAAAAAACCACCCTTCCAGGAAAAAACACATATTTTTTCAAAAAATCGACGTGGTGTGGCAGTCCAAAGGCAGAACCAATTGCGAAGAGGGATCAAATCCGATGAATTCATGGCTCCAACGAACCTTGACGTTACCCCAGCAGCGTCGCGGATTTCACTTGATTACAGCGGCGGTGTTGCAGACGCTGCCCGAACTGAAGACCTTTCAAATCGGCTGGTTGAATCTGTTCCTGCAGCACACATCGGCCTCGTTGACCATCAACGAGAACGCGTCGCCAGAAGTGCGAGCCGACTTTGAGACAGCGGTCAATGCATTGGTGCCTGAACGGTTTGCCTACGAGCACTCGCTGGAGGGTCCCGACGACATGCCGGCTCACATCAAGTCTTCGTTGTTTGGTCCTTCTCTAACCGTACCGGTCCGTTCGGGAACGCTGGCGTTGGGCAACTGGCAGGGGATCTACTTGTGCGAGCACCGCAACCAGGGCGGTCGTCGCCAAGTCGTGCTGACGCTGCACGGCCAGACGGGCTAGCACCGCCGCCGTAGCAGCGATATCGACACGGGTTCGCCCGCCGTTGGCATGGGAAACGACCTGGACACCGTCCAAGGCATTCGATACTCTTCGGTCCTCATTTTCGACAGCGCAGGACATGACTTTTCATTCGCCTATCGGCAGCAGCTCGGCATGGACTATTGGCGAGGCGAGATGACGTATCGATTCCTGGCTGTTTGTCACCCATCGGTGAGTATCCGGCGTCATGGCGTATTTGGTTCGTTGGCAAGGCTTATTTCTTCCCGTAGGCATCATTGTCTGCGTGTTGGTAATGATCGTCCCGCTGCCGGCCTCGTTGCTGGACCTGTTGCTGGCTGCGAATATCGCCGCAGCCGTCATCATCCTGTTGACGGCCCTGCACGTTCGTACACCGCTGGAATTCAGTCTTTTTCCCACGCTGTTACTGACCGCAACGCTCAGTCGTGTGGTGTTGAACGTCGCCTCGACGCGTCTGATCCTGACCAAAGCCCCGCATGACGGTCCCGACGCGGCTGGACAGGTCATTCGAGCTTTCGGGGAATTCGTGACGGGCAACCACGTGCTGATCGGGTTGGTGATCTTCCTGATCATCGTGGTGATCCAATTCGTCGTGATCACGAAAGGTGCGGCGCGGATCAGCGAAGTCGCGGCGCGATTCGCCTTGGACGGCATGCCCGGGCGGCAGATGGCTATCGACGCGGATCTGAATGCGGGGCTGATCGACGAACACGAAGCCGGACGGCGGCGAATGGAGTTGACCGAGCAGGCGGACTTTTATGGAGCGATGGATGGGGCTGGAAAGTTTGTTCGGGGGGATGCCATCGCGGGCGTGATGATCACGGCGATCAATCTGGTCGGCGGTCTGTTGTTGGGGGTTTTCGAAGCCAGGATGAGTCTGCTGGAAGCCGGATCCGTCTTTTCACGGCTGACCATCGGTGATGGGTTGGTCAGCCAGATCCCCGCTCTGTTGATCTCGTTGGCTGCGGGGCTGTTGGTGACACGCAGCTCTCGTTCGATCGATCTTCCGCGTGAATTTTTGCGTCAGTTGTTTTCCAATCCGCAAGTACTTGCGGTCGCGGCGGTTTTCTTGGGGATGCTGGTGTTCACGCAACTACCCGCGTTACCACTGCTGGCCATCGGCGGAGGGTGTGCGGGATTGGCATGGCTGTTGTCCCGATCGTCGGCCGATCGTGAGGCGGCGGACGCCGAGCAGGCGGCCAATGCGGCGGCGGAAAGCTCCAAAGAACAGGGTGGAGGACAAAAGAGAATCGAGGATTTCCTGGCCGTCGATCCCGTCGAGCTGGAGATCGGTGCCGGGTTGATCCGGTTGGCTGACCCGCAGCGAAATGGAGATCTGTTGGCGCAGATTACCGAGATCCGTCGGCGAGTCGCTTCAGACCTGGGGATCGTGCTGCCCAAGGTCCGCATTCGCGATAATCTGACGCTGGGGCGCCGAGCCTATCGCATCCTCTTGTTGGGAACCCCAGTCGCAGAAGGTTCCGTCTATCCGGATCGCTGGTTGGCCGTCCCCCAGCAAGTCTCCGCGGCCGATTTATTCTCCGGACCGCGACAACCCGATCCGCTCTCGGGGCGGGCGGGGATTTGGGTCGACATCGATCAACTGCCCAAGGTGCGGGAAGCGGGTTGCAGTCTGGTCGAACCGTCGCGGGTCATGGCCGGGCATTTGCGTCAAGTCGTGCGACGGCATGCATCCGACTTGCTGACTCGGGATGCCACCAAACACTTGATCGACGAACTGTACAAAACATCACCCGCCGTGGTCGATGAATTGATCCCGGACGTGTTAAGGTTGGGCGAAGTCCAGCAGGTCTTGCAGCGATTGCTGCGCGAACGCGTCCCGATTCGCCAATTGCAGACGATCTTAGAGGCATTAAGCGACCACGGGCCGCGGACTCGTGATCCGGTTCGCTTGACGGAATTCGTCCGCCAGCGGTTATCTCGAGCGCTTTGCACGAGCTACCGGGATTCGCAACGGCGGTTGCGAGTCGCGACGATCGATTCGGCCGTGGAACGGCAAATCCGCGACGCGATCGTTTCCGATGGTGATGGGCTTCGCATTCATCTTGCGCCGCCCGCCGTACAAAGCATCTGCCAATCGATCCATCAGGGAATGGTGCCTTTTCAACAGTCGGGCTACCCGTCCGTGGTGCTGGTCAGCGCGGAAATCCGAGCCGCCTTGAAGCAATTGACCATGGCACACCTGCCGCATTTGATCGTGCTCAGTTATGAAGAAATCAGTAGTGACACCATTGTCGAGTCGATTCGTTTGATTGTGGGAGAAAAGTTGGCCGTCGCGGCTTGACACGGCGATTCCGCTCGCTTTTGGGAAACGGTTCGCCCCGTTCACCGCCGATCCGACCGTATCGGGAGTAAGGTAACATGGAAGTTCAAACCTTTCGCGCTCATTCCATGCAGGAAGCGCTGCAATTGGTTCGGCGCACCCTGGGGCCCGAGGCCGCGGTGTTGCAGGCCAGAGAGGTGGGTCGCGGCGCGCTGGCCTGGTTGACGGGGTCCCGGGAGATCGAGGTGCTGGCGCTTAGCGGCGTACAGCTTCCCAGCCGCTTTGAAGATGCCGAAGATGTCCCGTCCAGCGTCGCGCCAAACTCGCATTGCGACGATGGACCACCGCAGGAACTAGCGGGGGAACTGCTTCCGTCGGAAACGAGCCAACGATGGGACTACCGAACCAAATTTCAAGCCGATCTGCGTTGCCAGGCCGGCGATTTGCCTTCGTTGGTAGAACAGCTCGCCACCGCTCCTGCCGCTCCTGCCGTGCCTGCGGTGCCTGCGGATCGCGACCTGCCGCTTCCGCTGGCAGATCTGCTGCGGCGGATGCATCAGGCGGAGATCAGCCCCGATTGTGCGCGCGATCTCGTCTCCCAGATCGACAGCTCGATGCCCGATTGGAGGCTGCCAGATCCTTCGCAGATGCTGGCTCAATTGCAATACCTGCTGGAACAGGAGATCCGGATCGCCGGCCCCGTCTGTCTCGCGGCAACTCGGCCTCGCGTCGTCGCCATGATCGGTCCGACGGGCGTCGGCAAGACCACCACGATCGCCAAGCTGGCGGCGGAATTCCGTTTGAGAAGACACCACCGCGTGGGGTTGATCACGATGGACACGGGACGCATTGCGGCCGTCGATCAAATACGCGCCTATGCGGAAATCTTCGAACTGCCGTTCGAAGTTGTTTCGACTCCTCGTGAGATGCGGGGGGCCATCGAACAGCTTTCCGCTTCGGACCTGATCCTGATCGACACGGCCGGGCGCAGTCCGCGTGACGAGGTGCGTCTGCAGGAATTGAAATCCTTGCTGGGCGAAGCTCAGCCGGATGAAGTGTACCTGGTGTTGAGTGCCGCGTCGAGCACGTCCAGTCTGATCCATGCCGCTCGCCGTTTCCAGCCGGTCGGAGTGACCGCGATGGTACTGACCAAATTGGACGAAGCCACCAAATTCGGCGGCCTGCTTTCACTGCTCAGACACAGCGGCCTGCCCCTCAGTTACCTGACGGACGGCCAGCGCGTGCCGGAGGACCTTCGCGCGGCCGAATCAAGCCGCTTGGCTAAAATGATGCTGGGCCTGGATACGATCGGAGTCGAAGCCTAGTGCGTTGTCCAGGCGAAATGTTGGGGGTCGCGATGAGTGAGCGGCACGGCGCTAGCCGCCGGTGGCGTTCAGAACCGGCGGCTAGACATTCGAAAGTCAAAGAATCTGGAGTGATTGACTTTAGTTTCCATTATATTCGGCCGATAACACCAGTGGGTATCGCCGCGCCCGAACATGGCGAAATGCAACGAATGAGTCGATGATGCGGGCAACCCGAGAATTGATGCGGAATCATTACGACATGTCCGCGAGTCAGTTTCGCGAGATCTGAAATCACTAATATAGATAGACTCCCGCAAGCGAACTTTACGTCGCTGGCAGAGCAATCATGGAGGATTGTGAATGGCCACAGCACTGGCGCCGGAAAAGCTTTCCACAGAAAAGCTTGACATCCATGCGGTCTGGAGAGCCTACAAGGAGGATCCCGGGAACAAGGACTTGCGGAATCGGTTGGTGGAAGAGTATCTTCCGCTGGTGCGGTACAATGGCGAACGGATCTGGCAGCGTCTACCCGAGGGAGTGGAACTGGACGATCTGGTTTCCGCCGGTGTTTTCGGGCTGATGGATGCGATCGAAGCCTTCGATCTGTCACGGGGCGTCAAGTTCGAAACGTATTGCGTGCCGCGGATCCGGGGCGCCATGCTGGACGAACTGCGAACCATGGACTGGGTGCCTCGCTTGGTGCGATCCAAAGCCAGCAAGTTACAGGAAGCCACCAAGACGCTGGAAGCCAGATACGGCAGGCAACCGACGGAAGTGGAACTGGCCCAACACATGGAGATGAGCGTCCAGGATCTGGAAAAGATGATGCTGGAGGCCAATGCCGTCAATCTGATCTCCCTGAACAAGAAGTGGTATGAAACCGACAGCTACAAGGATGTTCGCGAGATCGATATCCTGGAAGACAAAAAGGGCGAAGATCCGACTCGCCGCATCCAAAAAAACGATCTGATGAGGCTGATCACCAAAGGCCTGAATCGCAACGAACGATTGATCATCATCTTGTATTATTACGAAGAATTGACCATGAAGGAGATCGGCGCCACGCTCGACCTGAGCGAGAGCCGCGTCAGCCAAATGCACAGCAGCATCGTGGCACGTCTCCAAACCCAACTGGGCCGCCGTCGCCCGGAATTCGGGACCTGAACAGTCGGAACCCGAAAACCACCGTGCGGCGCTCTCTTTTTTTACGGCTCGATTCGTGATACGCTGACCACCGTGGACGGATGCGTGCGCATCCGATGATTCGCTGGTGAACCGATTGCGAAAGAGCCTTCCCATGAAAACGCGTTGGATCCAGGTCGACGGTTGTCTGCCGTTGCCGCTTGTAGGCGTCGTTGCCCTGACGATCGCAGGGGCCGTCCAGGCAGCACATCCGAACTATCCGCCCGTGCCGACGGTCATCGAGTACGTCGTCGATCCCGACTGGCGTCAGCGCCCGGACCATCTGGGGCCGCGCGGCCACGTGCCTGGCGTGGCGGTCGATGCGAAGGATCAGGTGTGGTGCATCGAACGAACCGAGGTTCCGGTACAGGTCTATTCGCCGGAAGGCCGCTTGGTGCGTAGCTGGGGCAAAGGAGAAATCGTGGGGCCTCATAGCTTGCGTCTCGACCACGAGGGCAACGTTTGGATCAGCGACTTTGTCAACCACGTGGTAAAGAAGTTCACCCCCGAGGGCCAATTGTTGTTGACGTTGGGCACGCCGGGCAAACCGGGCGAAGACGCCCACCACTTCAACCGGCCGACCGACACGGCGATCACGCCGGAAGGCGACGTGTTCGTGACCGACGGATATGGCAATCGACGCGTGGTGCATTTCGATCGACACGGCCGATTCGTCAAGGCCTGGGGCAGTTTCGGCGCCGGGCCCGAGCAATTCACACTGCCTCATCAGATCGTCGTCGATTCGCGCGGGGTGCTGTACGTCGGTGATCGTAACAGCGGCCGGATTCAATTATTCGACCAGCAGGGCCAATTCCTCGATCAGTGGACCAATTTGATCATGCCCTGGGGCATGTGGATCTCGCCCCGGGATGAATTGTGGGTTTGCGGTTCGTCGCCGCAGTGGTGGCGCAGAGACGGCCAATACCCGCCTCCCAAAGACCAAATCTTCATGCGGTTTTCCACCGACGGTCGAGTGCAGCAGTTGTGGACCGTCCCCATGGGTGAAGACGGCCAGGAACAACCGGGCGATTGCAATTGGCTCCACTGCGTTGCCGTCGACTCGCAAGGCAATCTGTACGCCGGTGATATCCTGGGTCGACGTTTGCAGAAATTCGTTCGCACCGAGACCGCCGATTGACGCGGCGGTCCGTCGCTCGAACCATGCTCTTCCCCCATGACCCGGCGGAACTGCCTAACGTGGCCTCCGGCCGCAACCGATGTAGGTTGGGTCTCCGACCCGCCCCGGTCGGGACCGAGTCCCAACCTACAAAGATTCGCGCACCGTGCATCTTTCAGCAGTATACTCTATTTCAGTACTTCGGCGCCGCGTCCTTGCTGGATCAACGGGACGTAGTTTTCCAACTCGGCACAGGTGGCCGGGTCGGTCAGATCCACCGTGGCTCGGCGCTCGGCCGACATGTAGGCCGCCATCGTCAAACGTACGATTTCCAGACCATAGTCCCAGTCCAGCATGGCGGGTCGGCCTTCGCGCAACGCCTGGACCGCATCCACGTGTTCGTCCGTGTATCCGTACAGATCCGGTTCGTTCGGTTGCACGGGGACCAACCCGCGGCTGGCCTGGAGCTTCTCGACCGCGGCTTCCATGTCGGCCATGCCAGTGATCGCCTGGTCCCCGATGAAGACCTCCAAGGGCGAACGCAACGAGTTCATCTCGAAGGCATAGCCCGGTCCCAAGCCATCGAACAGCAGCCGCAAACCCTGCTTGTCGAACATCCACGAGACGGTGAACTGAGCTTTGCTGATGTTCCCGGTCTCGGGGTTGCGGTACCCCACCATGCCCGTCGCGAAATCCTCCGCGGGCGTCTTGTCATAGTCCACGCCAAAGTCATCCATCAACTTCTTCTTCCACTCGGGTCGGCCCCACTTCAACAGCGACAGATCGGCCATCACCGAGACGGGTTCGAGAAAACGCATCGGTTTGCCGGGCGGGGTCAACAGGTACCATCCGACGGCCAAACAGTGACAACCCATATCACTCATCACGCCACCCCCCTGCTGAGTGGGGTCCCAGAACCAAGTGCGATGCGGACCAGCGTGCTCCTCGTTGGAACGCACCAGCATCGGTGGTCCCATCGCCTGGATCACGGGCGCCAGTTGAGCGCGGTGCGACTGGACCGTCTTCATATGCACTTGGTTTTCGAAGTAGATGTCCGGCACGTTGATTTCACGGACCAATTCGATCATCCGCCTAGCTTCCGGCAGATTGCGAGCCAGCGGTTTTTCGCAGATGATGCCTTTCAACGGGGCACCGGCCTTCACCGTGTCCACGATCTCCTCGACCGTGGCCAGACGCGTGTAGTTCGGCGAGTTGATCAGGATCACGTCGACGTGGGGAATCATCTCGCGCACGCTGGAGAAGACTCGGCCCTCGCCCAACCCCATCCGGCGTACTTCGGCAGCCAGTTCCTCGGGAGGTCGCCGCGAGACCAACCCGTCCACGTGCACCCCGCGAACTTCGCGCAGACCACGCAACTGGAACGCGCTGATGAACCCGCCGCCGACGATTCCATAACGTAACGCTTTCATGATCGATCCTCCCACAGGTTGCGACATCTACCCATGGTCCGTACCGTAGCAGAATCGAATGTGACTGAAAAGTGGATGCGTCGCAGGAGCTTATGACAGCAGAATCCGTTGGCCGTCGTAAGCCAACTGGATGTCGCCTGGCAACCGGGCGTTCGTTTCCTCATGATCCAATTCGTGGGAAATATGCGTCAGCAAAGTACGCCGCGGCCGCAGACGCTGCGCTACGGCGATGGCCTCGTCCAGGCTGAAGTGTGTCACGTGAGGCCGGTCGCGCAGCCCGTCCAGAATCAGCATATCCAGGCCCTCCAGACGCGACCAACTTTCCTCCGGGATCTCGTTCGTGTCGGTACAGTACGCCACGTTGCCGATCCGAAAACCCAGCACTTTGAACCGCGGGCCATGGTGCAGACGGATCGGCAGGACCGTGACCCCCAACGCCTCGAACGGATCGGTGCCAATGCGACGAAACTCAAGCTGCGGCGTCGCTCCGGTGTGGGTCCATGGCTCCCGGGCAAACGCATAATCATACGCCTTCCGCAATCGCTGCTCGACGATCTCCTCGCAATACAACGGGACAGGATGGCCCAAGAAGAAGGGCATCAGACGCAAATCATCCAGCCCGAAAACATGGTCGGCATGTTCGTGCGTGTACAGGACCGCATGGACGACGCCCAGACCTTCGCGCAAAAACTGATACCGCAAATCGGGTGGCGTGTCGATCAGGAGATTGCCCTCGGGCAAGCCGAGCACGACACTGCATCGCGTCCGCTGATTGCGCGGATGGCCACTGGTGCAGACGCGGCAGCCACAACCGATCGTCGGAACGCCGACGGAGGTGCCGGTTCCCAACAGGATCAACTGGCCTCGAATGTTAATCGTTGCAGGTTTTCGCGTATCCACCACGGATCACCATCGCGCAGACAATTCATCTCAAACCGAAAAAACGATCGCGGCGGAGCTTGCCGAACCGTGCTTGATCTGATAGACTTCTGGTTTCGTCCCGGTCCGAATGCAGTTGACGGTCGCGTTGATCGTCCATGACGACCACCGTTAACTCCCTCCCCCAAGCCTTGTCCCTTCGGAATTTACTCTCTATTTCGGCGGACGCAACTACCCGCACAGGCTGCGAATCTATCGAGCCCGCCGCTCGCAGTACGGTTCTGCAATCGAAGTATTTTTCGCTGACCAAGGGAGAATGGGTACCTGAGTAAAGCATGGTAAATCGCAATTTGATCCGCAGTCTGGAATTTGACCAGGAAATCGACAGTGCTTTTGAAACCGCCGTATCGGAAATCCTCGACCCGGCTGATCTGGTTGATCTGATCAGCACGGACCAGGACTATGAAGTCAACAAGATCGTCGATGGCCGCGTTATTCGCGTCGAAGACGACTGCATCCTGGTGGATGTGGGCTTCAAGAGTGAAGGCACGATCCCGCGGCACGAGTGGGACGACGACGAGGATACCCCCCAAGTCGGCGATATTGTCAAGGTGCTGATCGAGGAAATGGAAGACGAATTGGGATTGGCCGACGACCCGTATGGCATGGTCAGCCTCAGCCGTCGCAAAGCTCAGAAGTTGATCGAGTGGGACAATGTCATGAACTCGGTCAACGAAGGCCAGGTGGTCACCGGGGAAGTGACGAGGAAGATCAAAGGCGGTTTGTTGGTCGATATCGGGGTCAACGTGTTCCTGCCGGCCAGCCAAGTCGACATTCGACGTCCGCCAGACATCGGCGATTTCATCGGGCGCGTGGTGCAGTGCGAGGTCCTGAAGATCGACGAGGCGCGGCGGAACATCGTGGTCAGTCGTCGATCGTTGATCGAAAAACAACGCAAGGAAGATCGAGAGCGGTTGTTGGAGGAGTTGGAAGAGGGGCAGATCCGCAAGGGTGTGGTAAAGAACATCGCCGAATTCGGGGCCTTTGTCGACCTGGGCGGCATCGATGGTTTACTGCACATCACGGACATGAGCTGGGAGCGAATCAATCATCCGTCCGAGATGGTCAAGCTGGACCAGGAACTGGATGTCGTTATCCTGAACATCGACCGCGAAAAGCAAAAGATCGCCCTGGGGCTGAAGCAGAAGCAGAAGAACCCCTGGGACACGGTCGTCGAAAAATACCCCAAGGGTAGTACGCATCACGGGCAAGTCGTGAACGTGATGAGCTACGGGGCGTTTGTCAAACTGGAACCCGGAATCGAGGGGCTGGTTCATATCAGCGAAATGTCCTGGACCAAGCGGATCAACCATCCCAACGAACTGGTCAACATCGGCGACGAAATCGACGTGGTGATCCTGGGCGTCGATCCCGAAGGCCAACAGTTGTCGCTCGGCATGAAACAGACTCAGGAAAACCCCTGGGATCACGTGGTCGAGCACTACCCCGAGGGCTCCGTGGTGGAGGGCAAGGTCCGCAACTTGACCAACTACGGTGCCTTCGTGGAATTGGAAGAAGGCATCGATGGATTGCTGCACGTCTCGGACATGTCGTGGACCAGAAAGATCAGCCATCCGAACGAAATGCTGGAACGAGGACAACAGGTCGGTTGCCGCGTCTTGTCGGTGGACCAGGACCGCCACCGGATCGCATTGGGATTGAAGCAGATGGATCAAGATCCTTGGTCTTACGATATCCCGAACAAGTATCAACCGGGCCAAGTGATCAGCGGCAAGGTTACGAAGATCACCAACTTCGGCGTTTTCGTCGGGCTGGAGGACGGCTTGGAGGGTCTGCTGCACATTTCGGAATTGGCCGACCACAAGGTGGAAAATCCCGAAGAAGTCGTCAAAGTGGGCGAAGAGATCGAGGTGAAGATCCTTCGGGTCGACACCGACGAACGAAAAATCGGCCTATCGCGCAAGCGAGTGGAATGGGCCGAGGAAGAAAGTGCCGCGCCATCCGATCAGCAACGGACTCGCGAACCTCGCACCGATCTCAAAGGCGGTCTCGGTTCCTCGGGGCCCCTGATCAGCCCGATCTCGCCGCCTCCGTCCGAAGACTGAGGCTTGGCGAACAGGATTACGAACCCGACGATCCAAGAAGGGTAATCCCTCAGGATGAGCGGCGATTTCCAGGTGGTGATCACCGACTTGCTGGACGATGATCTCCGTCCCGAACGCGAAGTTCTGGACGGAGTCGCCACGGTCACGGCGTTGCAGGCGGAAGCGGAAACCGATTTATTCGGTCGCATCGAACATGCCGATGCCATCATCGTCTATCATCTTGTCACCCTGACTCGCGTCACGCTGGAACGCTTACGACAGTGCCGTGTGATTGTTTGAGGCGGAGTGGGATACGACAACGTCGACGGTTCGGTGGCTCGCCACTTGGGAATCCCGCTGGCGAACACGCCGGATTACGGCTCGGAAGAGGTGGCCGATTCCGCCCTGGGCATGTTATTGGCCTTGACTCGGGGAATTCACCGCGCCAATTCGGTATTGCGTGCTGATGAAGGGCCATGGTCGTACGAAGTCATCGCTCCGACAGTGCGTCTGCGCAATCGCGTGTTGGGAATCGTGGGCTTGGGCCGCATCGGCACGGCGATGGCGGTGCGAGGCAAAGCCCTGGGCATGGATGTCGCCTTTTTTGACCCGTACAAACCCGACGGATACGACAAAGCGCTGGGGATCCGCCGAGTGGAAGAGCTTTCCGAATTACTGACGCAATCGTTGGCCATCAGCTTGCATTGCCCGTTGGACGATCGCACCCATCATTTGATCGACGCCGCGGCTTTGGCGGGAATGCAAGAAAATGCCTATCTGATCAACACGGCGCGCGGAGGCGTCGTCGATAATCAAGCACTTGCCGATGCCTTGGGCTCGGGTCACCTGGCCGGAGCCGGCATTGATGTACTGCCCATCGAACCCCCCCCCGACGACCATCCGCTGCTGGCTGTGTGGCGTAATCCCGATCATCCGGCCCATCATCGCTTGATCATCAACCCGCATATCGCCTGGTACTGCGAAGACGGAAGACGCGAAATGCGCCGCAAGGCGGCGGAAACGTGCCGCCGAGCCTTGTTGCGAATGCCGTACCGCAATTTAGTCAACTAACGTCGAAAAAGGGCCTTCCGGCGTCTTGACCCAGCAAACATCGGGATGTTATAAGCATAGATTAGCTGTATTCATCAAGCTTATACTTCTTCGCCTGAGACGGGTTCAAGCTGGACATGGTACGGGTTACCTTACGCATTTTGGACGGCGCGGATCGCGGTCGAAACTTTGAAAACTTGGATACGCCGGTTACCATCGGCCGCGAAGAGGGCAACGTGATCCAGTTGAACGACGAGCGGGTCAGTCGTTTTCACGTCAAAATCCAGTCTGATGGTGGCCGTCTGGTGCTGACCGATCTGGAGAGCACCAACGGCACTCGCGTCAACGGTGAAGACGTTCGATTGCGGGTATTGAAGTTCGGCGACCTGATCCAACTGGGCAGAACGCTGGTTTTGGTCGGATCCCGGGAACAGATCGAAGCACGCCTTGCGAAGTTGCCCGCACAGGACTCAAAAGGTTGGTTTTGGTTCCATCCAAAGCAAACGTCGGGAGAATCGTCCTCGGAATCCGGCAATCCGTGGACGGACACCGAGAATCTTCAGGATTATCTGTTCAACCACGAGACTCCCGAGTTACCCGACGACATGACCGCCACGCAAGCCGCTCAGTTGGCAGAGTTGATCGACTACCTGCGGCTTCGACTCCGAGGTTTGACGGTTGCGGCGAAGGAGGACAAATCCGGTCGGATAACCTTGGGAGCCGTCGATTGGCAGAAGCTGCTGGACGTGAACTCGCGTTTGGCCGAGATGGTTCGGCGGATCGGCGAACCGGACTCCGATCAGTAGCTCCGACGATTCGCGAACTTTTTTCCGCGTTTCTTCATCGCCTTCGTGATCTTGACTTCGCGATCCGTTACAATCACAGGCTTGAGGTCATTGACCGACAAGGATCGCGTCCCGACGCCGAAGGAAAAATCGAAATCGAAACCGTAGGTATGGCTTCGGTTCCCATCCCATCGCAGCATGGGACGAACTACCTCCCCGCAACGTTCAAGGAGACTGCTATGAGATCCATGACGACAGGCACGTTGTTGTTAGCCATCCTTTGCCTGAGCGTTCCCGCTGCGGCCGAACGACCGAATTTCCTGTTCCTCCTGGTCGACGACCTGGGTTACATGGACGTGGGGGCGTACAACCCCGACTGTTTGTACGATACGCCTCACATCGATCGATTGGCCGCAGATGGCATGCTATTCACCGACGGCTACGTGGTCAGTCCGGTTTGCAGCCCGACGCGATACAGCATCATGACGGGTCGCTATCCGAGCCGAGTTGACGCGACCAACTGGTTCACGGGAACTCGCGCCGGCCGTTTTCGTCCGGCTCCGCTGCACAACCGTATGCCGCTGGACGAAGTGACGGTGGCCCAGGCGTTGCGGGAACACGGCTATACGACGTTTTTCGCGGGCAAGTGGCATTTGGGGCCGACCGAAGAGTATTGGCCCGAGAACCGCGGGTTCGACTTCAACCTGGGGGGCCACAGTGCCGGGGGACCGTACGGGCCCGGGCGATACTTCACTCCTTACGGGAATCCCCGCTTGGAAGACGGCCCCGAAGGCGAACACCTGCCCGATCGGCTGGCGACGGAGACGGTCGAGTTCATGCGGGCTCATCGCGACCGCCCCTTCTTCGCCTACCTGTCGTTCTATTCGGTCCACACGCCGTTGATGGGCCGACCGGACTTGGTGGAAAAGTATGAAGAAAGAGTTCGCCAACTGGGTCTGGAGGATGTCGACGCATTCGACGACGAAGAACAGGTTTGGCCGGTCAAACAGCCGCGTCGGGTGCGCGTGGTCCAGTCGCATGCTGTCTATGCAGCGATGGTCGAAGCGATGGATCTGGCCGTTGGGAAAGTCCTGCAGGCGTTGAAGGAGTTGGGATTGGAAGACAATACCGTCGTCTTCTTCACGTCCGACAATGGCGGGCTGAGCACCAGTGAGGGAAGTCCGACGTCGAATATGCCGCTCCGCTGCGGGAAAGGCTGGTTGTACGAAGGCGGCATTCGCGAACCCTATTTGATCAAGTGGCCGGGGGGCACACAGCCCGGCAGCACATCCGCCGTACCGGTAACCAGCACCGACTATTACCCGACGATCCTGGAAATCGCCGGCTTGCCGCCGCTACCTGAACAGCATCTGGACGGCGTCAGCCTGGTACCGATCCTGAAAGGAAGCGGCGAACTGCAGCGCGATGCCATCTTCTGGCATTACCCGCACTACAGCAATCAGGGCGGCTTCCCCGGCGGCGCGATTCGCATGGGCGACTGGAAGCTGATCGAACGCTACGAGGACGGTCGCGTTCATCTGTACAATCTGGCCGAAGATATCGGCGAACGCCACGATCTGGCCGAGCAAGAACCGGAAAGGGTTCGCGCCATGCGTCAGCGACTGCATGAGTGGTACACCGAAGTCGACGCCAAATTCCTGGAACCTCACCCCGACGGGCCGCAGCCTTGGCGCCCGTGAGCGGGGGATGCAGGGACGACTTGGTGGAATCGGGCGGAAGAGGTTGGGCGTCGTCTTCGGGCGACTCGCTGCCCATGTGGCCCACGAGCGCCGAGCGTGCGCCTGTTTGGTCCCGCTCGGCGCGCGGGACCCACTTCGTCGTTGGCCGAAAACGACTCCCGCCCGCGTTGCATCCCACATCCAAAGCTACCCTAAATGACAAGAAACTGCTGGCCGGGTGCTTATTGACCGGGATTCGATGATCTGCTGTTCCTGGCTAGTCAGTCCGTACAGCCGGTACACCAGTTGATCGATCGTTCGGTCGACGGCATCCCAATGCTGCCGCTCAGCCGCATCGGGATTCTCGTCGCTGGCCGCATGCTTCCCATCGATCAATTCGCGAGCCGATTCGGCCAATTGCTTGCAGAGTTTGGCGGACTGCTTGTCATCGGCGATGCAAATCGGCAGGCGCCCCAATTGCCCCTTGTTGATCGCCAGGTACCCGCCCTGCAGTCGCTTGGCCTGAAACCGCAGACGGAACAGATAGGACATCAGCTTGGAATTCAAGATCGCCAGCAGATAGTACGGGTCCACCCGAGGTACCACGGCGTACAGCGACACGCCTAACGCCAGGCCGCCGGGGTCCCAGGCCGCTTCCAGCCGACGCGACATGCCCGCGACCAGGATTTTCGACTGGCGATACAACTGACGCTTTCGCGGTGTGAATTCATCCGGATCGTCAGGCAGGTACGGGCGCTCGAATCGCCGGTGCATGAACCGCACCGCGCCTCTCTGCACTCGATAACGGTCGACGTTGCCCGTCACCACGAAATCGAATCCCGGCCGCTCGGAATCCGCCGATCGTTCACATAGCATGGCCGCCACGCGAGCTGCCTGGAAGCCCGTTGTGCCGCTGTGGATCTCAGCCACCTGAGCCAGAGGCTCAGTTGCGACGCGACTCTCGATATCCAAGACGCCGTGCAGATGCCATCCGCCAAACGCCTGCAAGTCTTGCTGGGCCACCCAATGCCCCGGGACTGCTTGGTCCAGATGATCGATCCGATCGGTCTGGATGACGCGGATGCGATGTCCGGGTGGCGGAGGCTGCTTCTGCCAGATGATGATGTACGGGTAGACGCTGGCGTCGGGAAAAACTCGGCACCCGGACAAATCGACGATGGTCCACAGCGTGGTCTCCGCGGCCAGCATGACACGACACTTTTCCGCATAGTCCAGGGTGGCCAGCTTGTTGGGGACGATCATGCCGCACAGACCGCCCGGGCGTAACAGACGCAGGGCCAACTCGAAGAACAGCACGTACAGATCGTAAGCGCCCGAGGCGCAATGGAAATCGCGACGCAACACTCGTTTCATCTGATCGCCATGGTGCCGCGTCAGTCGCCGGATGTTCACGTACGGCGGATTCCCGATCACCGCATCGAACCCGCCGCTCGCCCCATCGAACACCTCGGGAAACATCCGCAACCAGTCCCTCGGCGACAAATCGGTGCTCGCGCCGTCGTCGATCAACGCATCCGCGCACCGGATCTTTTTCGCCAGTCGGATCTCCAGTTGCTTGCGCCGTTGCACAACGGGCTCGGCCGCAGCCGCCAAGGCAGCTCGTGCCCGCTGGACCGCCCCCGGATCCCGATCGACCCCGTACAAAACGCGCTGCACGATCCGGCAAGGCGCGGAAGAATCTCCATCTGCCCGGCCGGACGAGACCAGGTAGCGGAGCGACTCCAGCAGAAATACCCCCTCACCGCAAGCCGGTTCGAGAACGCGCAGGTCGCCCGCCGTCCGACCATCCACCCGTAACCGGTCCAGCGTTTCGCGTACGATGAAACGCACCACGGGATCTGGTGTGTAAAATCGCCCTTCGGCCCTGCGGTGGTCCATCATCCTGTCTTCCTCCTGCCCTGCCAGCATCCCCGGTCGTGTCCCGTTCCTTGCCACCGCTCGTCAAGCAGAGACGGATTTGGTAGATTCGAACCTTCAACATACCGAAACGGCCATCGAAAGTGCTACCCATGACCATTGACGTTTACGCAATTTGTCCCGGAGGGACCAACAAGAAGGTCAAGTTCTGCCAATGTGGTAAGGACATGCTGGGTGATCTGAACAAGATCATCACGGCCATCAATGGCAAACAATTTGTCGCCGCCTTGGGCCAGGTCAATCGCCAGATCGAGTCCCATGGCCCACGGCCCTGCCTGCTGACCATCAAGGCCAATCTTCAGTTGCAGATGGGCAACATGGAGGAACTGGGTAAAGTCGCAGAGGAGTTCCATAGGCTCTATCCGGAGAATCCGATCGCGCTGTCACTCGCTGCGATTCGTGCTGCCCAAGCGCATGAAGTGAACGAAGCGCTCGATCGAATGCAAGATTCGCTCGAGGCTCTGGAAGATGGTCCGTTAAACGACTCGGTCTATGCAGCGATGCAAATCGTGTCGCATTTGCTGACGCACCTTGGGCATGTCGTCCCGGCTGTGGGGTACCTGAGTCTCCAAGCCGCGTTTGGTGTGGCGGATGATGATCCCGCGATGGAAATGTTGCAAGCCATCTTCAGATCGCCGAATGTGCCCAGTCTCTTGAAATTCAGTGCTCCGCTTCTGGAACGTCCAAAAGGGGTGCCCTGGCTGGACGCATGCGACCAGTGCGAGAACTTCGCGGCTCAAGGTCGCTGGCGCAAGGCGGTGGCGATGTTAAAGGACCTGGATCAACAGTACCCCGACCAGCCGGCAGTTCTGCAGCATCTGGCCCGCTACCAGGGATGGCTGAATCAATTGCCCGAAGCTGCGGAGACGTTGCATCGCTTGGCCAAACATCCAGCCTTGGATCTGGATAACGCGGTCGAGATGGAGGCGACGGCCCAATTGTTGGCGAATAAGAAAGAGGAGATGGTCGACGAGGTGATGCGAGTCTACCCCGTTGAAGACACTCAGCGGATGATGGAGCGTCTGCTGTCGGAAAAACAGGTGCTGCAAATTCCCACCGAACAGGCCCAGTCGGCAGAAGAGAAAGGCCCCCCTCCTAAAGGAGTGTTTCTGCTGCTAGATCGGGAGCAGCCCACAAGTGGCAAGGATCTTCAGTTGCACGACCTTCCCGACGTTTTGGGCGAGATGTACCTGTATGGTCGCGAGACGGATCGTGAAGCGCGGCTGGAGTTCATCACGTTGAAGTCGGCGGATTACGATCGCAAGGTCGAGGTGCTGACGCAGTTTGTACAGCAGCATTGTGGCGAACTGATCCAAGAGGAATCGATCGGTCAGGTCCCGGCCCGTGCGGCTGCAATGACTTGGAAATGTCGCCTTCCGGCGGACACTCCGGTTGCCAGGCAAGAAGAGTTGATCGAACAAAAACGGCGGCAGCTCATTTTGGAATCTTGGCCCGAAACGCCTCTGGCCGCTCTGGGAGGCAAGCGTCCGATCGACCTGGCCGACGACGAGAACTATCGGATCCCGATATTGGGAGCCATCTTGGTGTTGGAGGATTTTGTAGAGCGCAGCCAGTTGGGCATCGACTGTAACGATTTGCGAGCGAAACTGAATCTGCCGTTACGGGAGGAGTTTTCGCTCGTCGAGAGGTCGTCCCCGGTGTTCTCCCCCATGCAGTTGCATTTGGTAAAGGTCGACGACCTGACGGACCGTCAACTGATAGAATTATTCCAGTCGGCCATCTCGTACCGTTTGGCCACCGCCACGATGCGGCTGGGCCGCGAGTTACTGGCGCGGCCCGAATTGATCAGCCGATCCGAGCGACCCAAGATCCTGGCCATCATGTGCCAGTTTTCGAAGTCTCTGGAAGAAAACTTGGAGTTCATACGCATCGCCACCGACGACGTGGTGGCCACGGGCCAATCGCTGGGACCTTGGCTGCTGCAAGAGCTGGAACTCCGAATGCTGATGAACGATCGTCAGCGGGCCAATGAATTGCTGATGGAACTGCAATCGAAACACATGCGAGAGCCCGGAATCGCCGAGGGGTTGTACGGGTTGCTGGTCCGCTTCGGCGTCATTACGCCGGAAGGTCAACCGCGACATCCGGCAGCGGGGGCGCCCACTCCGCAGCCACCTTCGCCGCTGGGCTCCTCCCAACCCCCCCAAGCCGCTGGCGGGCAGCCTGGCGTCTGGACCCCGGACAGCCCGCAGGCTCCGGCAGGTGGCAGCGAAAAACCGAAGCTCTGGGTCCCCGGCATGGACTGAGTCATGATCGAACCGTCCAGCGACCTGCCGCACATGGCCCTCGCCCTGGAACTGGCCTCGCGCGGACTGGGTGGGGTGGAACCCAATCCGATGGTCGGTTGCGTGATCGTCGCGGGCAACCGGGTGGTGGGCCAAGGCTGGCACGCCCGCTTTGGCGGTCCCCATGCGGAGATCGACGCCTTGGCTCTAGCCGGCCCGGCGGCCGAGGGGGCAACGATGTACGTCACGCTCGAACCCTGCTGCCATCACGGTAAGACCCCGCCTTGTACAGAAGCCATTCTTCAGGCCGGAATACGCCGCGTCGTCGTGGCGCATCGCGACCCCTTTCCCCGCGTCGACGGCGGAGGCATCGGACGCTTGAAAGCGGCAGGAATCCAAGTCGATGTCGGGCTGATGGAATCGGCCAGCCGCCGGTTGAATGCGCCTTATCTGAAGCTCATCCAGCAAGGACGTCCTTGGATTGTCGCCAAGTGGGCGATGACCCTGGATGGCAAATTAGCGACTCGCAGCGGGGACAGCCGTTGGATTTCCGGCCAGCGGTCTCGTCTGCGAGTGCATCAACTTCGAGGACGCATGGATGCGATCCTGGTGGGCGTCGGGACCGCCCGTGCCGACGACCCCCGATTAACGGTGCGTCCACCCGGTCTGCGTACCCCCGTACGGATCGTCCTGGATTCCCGGGCCTCGTTGGCCACCGATTCCCATTTGGTTCGCACGGCTTGCGAAACGCCCGTCTTGGTCGCTGCGGGTCCCGAAGCGCCGCGTCAGCGGCTCCGGCAGCTTGAGTTGGCAGGTTGCGAGGTCTGGACCAGCGAATCCGCAGATCGGCAGCAACGTCTCATGGAATTGCTGGACGAACTGGGGCGACGACGGATGACTCACGTGCTGGTCGAAGGCGGGGCGCACGTGTTCGGCAGCCTATTCGATGCCGGGGCGATCGATGAAGTCCACGTGTTCATCGCCGCCAAACTGATCGGTGGCAGCACGGCCGCATCCCCAATGGCTGGGCGCGGATTGTCAAAGATGCAACAAGCCGTCGCGCTGTCGGAACCGAGCATCGAAGTTTTGGACGGCGATATCTACTTCCAAGGGCGATTGTCCCACGACCCGCACGCACTGGCAGATCAGCAGCACGTCGCCTGCCCCTAACGCGGCCTCGCCTTGCTTGGCCGCAACCAAAATGGGACACGATGAATGCTCCGCTAATACCAGCGGATCAGTTGCGCTGCGACCTCGGCATCGAAAAAGCGGTTGTTGCTGCCGCCGACGGGAAAGACGCCGCCGACCCGCAGACTCGTGTTGCGATTCAACTGGGCGTGGATGGCGGCCGTCACGTTCACCACGTCCCGACGGTTGGTCAAATTGGCGAACGTGAACGATGGGCCGGTGACGACGTCGGTGTCTTGCAAGGTTCCCGTGTAGTGCAGTTCACCGAGCACCGCGAGGCCCGTTTCCGACGGAGCCTGCGGATTGCGGTACAGCCAGTAGCCGGCCCCCAGGTCCAGATACAGCAGCGTTTGATCGTTGAACTTGCCCACGTCAACGGGGCCTGAACCGTCGTCGAACCTGACCCGATTGCCGTTGGCGGCCAGGTCCAAGGCTGCGAACCCGTGGAAGAAAGCCCGTTCGCTGGGCGAATGCAGAACCGCCGCATAGGGCACCAAGTGAACGGCGTCGTTCGACATCCGATAGCGGTTATCATTGATCCGGGCACGATAGTCGCTGCCAGTCGGCGTTTCGACCCCCAGACCGAGGGAAACGGCCGTCTCGGGATCGTAGTAGACCAATCGTTTCAAGAGGACCGACAAGTTGCCGATCCGGCCTGCGCGGTTCTCCGTGGAATCGCCGGCAGCGGAATACGAAAAGTCGTAACCGGCGGTGAAGGGCATGCGCAACTCGACCGACCAGAGCCCCTGACCGAATCGGCTCTCCAAACCCAAGGTGAATTGATCGATCGAGGCATTGTCGAAGGCGACCTGGCTTCCCACGGGCCGTTCCACGGTAGTCTGTACGGCGTTATGGAAATGATGATAAGCCAGGTAGATCCGATTCATGGGCAAGGCCTTGTTGTGCTCGGCTGGCTTCAAACCTCGGCTGCCCCCGGCCAACGCCACCGTCGAAGCGTTCGACATCAACGTCCCATCGGTGCCGAGGAAGTCCCCGCCGCGAGTGAACGTGTCACCGAACATTTCGGGAATGCTAGCCAGCCGGACGCCCTCGTCGCTGGCATCGTCTTCCCAATACTCCTGCATCCAAGCAGCCAGAAACAGCGGCTGATACCAATCGAAGTTGAACAGGGGCAGTTGCGCACAAGCGGTCCGCGCGATGCCCAGCGACAAGATCGCACAGGTGAGCGCGAACAAACCACGGGGAATGATCGAGCGCCAAGGAAACATAGTCCACCTGGATCGAGCGAAGGTACAAGGAGAATCAGCAAGCGCCCACCAGTTCCTCGTATCGGTGCACTTTCGGCGACTGGGCAACCTATTCCTGAAAGAAACCGGGATTCGCGTTCGAAAACGAGGCAAAGTTTGCGCAACTTGCCCGGACGACGGCCGTGCCATGATGGCTCGTCGATCCGGGGACGCCCAGCGGCGCAATCACTTGCCGCCCGAGTGCGGCGACCACCGGTTTTAAGCACTCGGCCAGATACTTGTTGATGGAATCGGGCGAAAGGGGTCGGGAGTCGTTTTCGGGTGACCCGCTTCCCAGGTGGTAGATCGTTGGCCGAAAACGACTCCCGACCCCGCTACGTCCCCTATGCAAGGCTACCTTAGCACCGTTCGAGAAATAACTGACGCACTTTTTGCCCCCTCACCCTGCCCTCTCCCACGAGGGGCGAGGGAACATCGGACAGTTATTTCTCGAACGGTGCTTAATTGACAAGAAACCGATAACTTGAACGTCAATGTGTTCGCGGACATCGTCACTGGAACGATCGGCTGGGTTGGGAATTGAGCGGCAAGCTGGGCGCCTTTTTACAACGACGCATCGTAGCGGCTGTTAGTGGTCGATTCTCGATAAACGCCCGGTCAGGAGTTTCCTTGCCAAATGTAGGATGGACGGTCTTGTCCGGCGTGCGTATGCTATTGCCCGCGTTCTATCTCATTGGCTGACGGTCAACGAAAAGTTGTCCAAGTAAAAGATCGTCTCTTCCGTGGCCAAGCTCATGAAGCCGACCCAGGTGACGCGATTCAGCGGGACAGCGGGCAGATCGATGAACTCGTGCGATGGCTGACCGGCGGGAGTGACTCGCAACGACCACGTGGTCGAGTCGGATTCGTCCAGCGTGGCCACGATTTCAAACCGAGTCCACTGACCGGGGGGCAATTCCATGCGTGGCCTGCCATCCAGCATCAAACTGCCATCGCGGATCTGGAAATCGGGACCCGTGATGTAAGGCTGGCCGCTCCAATCGCGCCACTGAAAATGGACGATCGCACCAGGTTCGACCCGCAAGTCGAATTGATTTCGGACTCGACCCGCCCGATAGTCGATGCCGCTGAAAAAGAAGTGAGGATTGTAAGCATGCTGCAGGTCGGGCGCGTCGGTGACCTTGACGCTGTGCGAACCGCTGGATGCCGTCTGATCCGTAACGACGATCAGATCGGGACGATCCTCGACGCGGAGTTGAACGCCTGATGGCGCCCGGCCGACGGTATCGAATTCGAAATCGGCGTGAATCGACAGCGGGGGCGGTTCCGGCGCGATTTCCAGCGGGGGAAACTGCCCCGCGTCCGCTTTCTGCCGCCAAGCGTCGCCGCGGACCCCGGCCCGTGAAGGATCGAACGCACGGAAGCCCAACTCGATGGCGGGCGAATCGGCTGCCACTCGGAAATCGTCGTTTTCGGGATCCGCCAGCTTCGGATCGGCGATGATCGAGCCGGCTTCGTGACCGGCCTGCTGCCATTGTTCCAGCGTATTGCCCAGGAACTCGACCGACTGGCCACCCGCGTGCCAATAGCAGTTCTTGCGGCTTTCGTGCTTCAATCGATCCCAGGGTCCGCGTAGCAACACGCCCTGGTCGTAGTAGACGATGTTGTTTTCGAACGTGAAGGACAAATGGTCTTCGACGCGAGTGGCTTGCACCTGGTACAGTTCACTGAACGCCAGGATGTTGTTGCGGATGACGTTTTCGCGACCGTAGTGTTGATGGAAGCCGCCCGTCTTGACGCGATAGACCAGATTGTTTTCGAACAGGATGCCCGTACTGCCTTCGTCGGTATACAGGCCCCAACCGCCGTACGAGTAAGCATAGATGTCGTGAAACACGTTATTTCGCACGACGGTCCCTTCGGACGGCCCCAGCGTGTAAATGCCGCCCATATCGCTCAACAAGCCCTTGCCGATGTGTCGAACTCGATTGAATTCGATCGTATTGCGTTTCGCCAGGCTTTCGGCATAGCCCCATCGCCAGCCGACCGAGATGCCGGTGTAGAACAGATCGGCGATGTCGTTGTGCGAGACGCGATTGTCGCCGCTCTGTCCGATCCAGACGCCGACGGCACAGGGAAAGATGTAACCTCCGTGGCGGATGATGTTGTTGTCCACGGTGATCCGCGCCGTGCGTTCGGCCGGATCGGCGGCGATTCCGGTTTCCCCGATCCGCACGCCGCCCGCCCCAAAGTCGTGTATCAGCGAGTTCTTTAGCGTGCAATCGAAACAGCCTTTGCGGAACCAGACGGCGTAGGTGCCCACGTGGCCGATCTCGCAATCGGACAGCGTGATGTGTCGAGCGCCATCGGCCATCACCACGGCCTCGATCACTGCGGCGGCTTGAACCGGCTCGAAGCCTTCGGGGGGCGTCAACCATTGGGCGTGCCGAAAGACCAGGCCTTGGATGGTGATGTGTTCGACAAAATCGCCCGACGCTGCGTCGCCCTGGATGGCGATGAATCGGTCGATGACCGGCGCGACGACGTGCGCCCGCGTCATGTCCTGGCCGGGCAGCGGGTAATAGTACAACGTCCCGTCACGATCCAAGAACCATTCGCCGGGCTCGTCCAGCGCCTCCAGAAAGTTCTCCAGGCGATAATGGGAGTTCCGCCGCCAAGGGTTCCAGGGCTTCATGCCTTGACCGGTGGTGATGATCGCTTGCTGCTCGTGATCCAGCCGGTCGGGGAATCGGCGAGTGAGATCCCAATTGTGATAGACAACCAGGTTGACGTCCCGCAAGGCAGCTTCGTCCAAGTCGGCCAGGATCGCGAAATCGTCGGGCCGCATGCGCAGCGTCTGCCGAGCTTTCTGGGGTCGTCGGCCGCCTTGATCGTCCAGGCTCTCTTCGCGGATGTCCTGGATATAGAAGTAGAACTGATTGGGCTCACGCGCTCGGGTAGCGCGGACGCCATCGACGAACAATTGTTCGAAGTACCAGTCGCCCGCGGCGACTTCAGGCAAACGTGTCGTCCAGATCCCATTCTCGCCCGGTTGCCAGTCTCCGATCGTCCGACCGCCGGAGAACACGGGCCGGGCGCCCTCGGCCGCTTGATACACGATCGGGGCATCAGCCGTACCGCTGTCGATCGGTTCCAACACCAGTGCCTCGTCCAAAGTGTATTGGCCGTCCCGGACGATCACCCGCACCGGTTCGGTCAACGATCCCGCCGCCTTTTTCGCCCGGATGGCATCGCGAGCCCGAGCAAGGGTTGCGAAGGGCGCTTGGCGAGTCCCTTCGGCCGCATCATCTCCATCGGGAGAAACAAAGAAATCGGCGGCCGCAGCGGGCGTCGCCAGCAACATGACAATCAAAACGATCCAGCACTTCATGGCGTTCTCTCCTCGGGTTCGATGGCGGGACGCGACCGTGGGTCGGTCAGAAATCGACCGCCCGGTCCGGAGTCCATCATAACCAATCCCGGGCCGAATACGAAGCCGCGTCACGACCAACCGAGCAGGTTGCGTCTTGCCCGTGAGCGTCTTCGCGGTGCCGGTCAACCGGCTGGTCCAAGAGTTTTCTCCGCGGATACGAGCGGGTTGCTGTTTGGGCGCTGCCGGTGCTCACCGCCATCGGATCGTACCTGTCGCGCAACCGCCGTCTGCTCGGACCGTTGATGCGCGGGCTGTTTGCCTTCAGCGGGCCGCCGTTGTTCCTGACCGCGTACCTTTTGCTGGCACACGTTGCCATTCTTCGGCCGCACGAAACGTTGCGCTGCTTCGGCGCTCCTTGCTGGCTGTGCTTGGCGTTCGCGGTGCCGGCCATCTACGGGCTGTGGCTGCTGAACGTGAACTTCAGCGCCCCGCACCGCTTCTACCGCAATCGGCTCAGCGAAACGTACCTGGTGTGCGAACGGCGCGGCAGCGCGGAAGCGCGGGGATCCGTCGTCAGCGGCGGCGATGCTCGTGAGCCACCAGGGTATTGAAATCTCGTCCATCCAGCCGACCGTCGCCGTCCAAATCAACGGCGGTGGCTGCAAAGCTGCGGCCCTCCGGGTTGGCCACGCCGGCGGCTTCGGCGATTTCCTCGAAACGGCCGTCGTAATCGATGTAGCTGCAGACGTACAGATCCAGGTACGCGCGGATCAGGAAGTTCGATACGGCCTTGCGCCAACCTTTCTCGTGCTCCCACAGATAGGGTTGCGGCGGGACCAAGACGTAATCCGCGTTGCCTCGTTGATCGACCTGATCGATCGCGTGGCAGACGACGCAAGAACAGCCTTCCTGCATCCCGGGCGATGACAAGCTCAGTTCGTGGATGTCTTTCGCGCCGGCAAACAGCGAGATCGGGTCATGGCAGCCCGCGCAATAACGCGTCTCGGCCGCGCCTCGCTCGGCGGCGAACTCTCTCTGAACCGCCTGAAACGGCGCGTTCATGGCCGAAAACCGATGGGCGCTGGGCTCCCATTCCGCGTAGATCTGCTCGTGACAACCGGACACCCCGCAGGACTGAGAATTCGAGAGAAGCGCGGGATCGATCAACAGATCTCGGCGGTGCGAGCGTTGGACGGTGCAAACGGGCTGCCCCGGTACTCGTCGGATAAAGCTGCGTATTCAGGCAACGTATAATCGTCCGGCGGCGGAAAGGTTCCAGGCCCCGCGGGCCAGGCGGCAGCCACCAATCCGACCAATGCGATGGAAACCAGCACGGAGCCCACGACTCCCACCCCGTGGCGTCGCACGCCCAGAACAAACCGGGGCGTCGTCGCTGCCAGATGACGCCGACGCATCAAGGCCAATGGCAGATGCGTGGCAACCAGTACCAGCGCGGCGAAACCGCTGACCAGATGTACCAAGTGCCAGGTTTGCCCGATCTTCGGGCCGAACCAAGATTGCCAAGTCAACGCCAATCCGCTGACCACACAGACCAGCACCAGCGCCATCAACAGATAACCCAGATCCCTGTCAGGCATTGCACCAACAGCAACGAGGTCACGATGATGGCCAACATCGAGGACCAACCTTTGATGACCAACTCGGCCGAACCGCCGGATCGGCTGCGCGCTGACGAGTCCCGGTCCCCCATCTGCTTATCTTGTCGATTCATGATAGAAGCTCTCGAGTCTTCTCGGATACGCGGAACCGGGAGACTTCGCGGCGCTTACTCGCTTCGTATGCAAATCAGCGATTCTCCGGTTCGCAGCAATAAAGGGGCCTCGACTGCCGTCCCCCCGAAATCCCGGCCACGTGCCGGCGGTGACCGGAACCACTGCCAAGAATCCCCAAACCATCAGCCAGCCTGAATACACGCCAGTCCTCCTTTGACCACCCCGCGACACTCTCCACAATGACCATTCCGCGCCGTCGCGAGCAAGACGCGAAGGAATTCGTTTCCCAATCGAGACGATCCCATCACGTCGCCACTAAGCCGTCAAGTAGGCATGAAAGCGTTGTTTTGACTCGAACTGGGGGTGCCTTTCGTTCAGGAGAGCTTCCGTCACCGCCTTGTGTCGGCAGCGAGCCAGGTGGAAAGAGACGGGCTCTTGGCGTCATGACTGCGTTTTCCTGTACGGCTTGAGACTGGTCTTGGAAAACACCAGCATCTGCGATTCGGTGGGGATGCCCAGTGCTTTCAACACGGACGGCAGGTAGCCAAGTTTCGGATCGTAGTCCAGCCGGATCTGGCCGTCATCGATCTGTTGCTGCAGCCGCGTTACCGGATCGTCGGTCGGCGCTGACGAATAATTGATCGGATCGCGTTCAACCAAGGGTTGCGCCCATGTTGTCTCCAAACAAGCGATGGCGTGAATGCACGCGGCAAACAGGAACCCAAATACGTGACGCGAAAAGAGTTGGAACATTGTGTACCTCATTATGTGTCTTGTCGATCGATCCGTGCTCCACTTACGCCAGGATCGCCGCCAGAACTTCGTGCGGCGACTCGATCACTCATTCTACACATTCAGGTGAACAATACAAGGTGGGCGTCGTGCAAGCCTCATGATTACTTGTCTCGCGAGCGGCGAGCCGCAGTTCGAGAACGCGGAGGTCGCCACGCTGTTGAACCCGACCATGTTGGTCGAGGTTCTAAGCACTCGGCCAGTAGTTTCCTTACATTTCCGGTAGCCTTGCATGGGGACGCAACGGGGGTCGGGAGTCGTTTTCGGCCAACGATTTACCATGTGGTAACGAGATTAACCGAAAACGACTCCCGACCCTTTTCGCCCGATTCCACCAAGAAATATCTGGCCGGGTGCTTATGTGGCTTTTCTCAAAAAATTGACAAGAGAGCCACTCCGACTTTTCTACGGGGTGAGCCGTTCGACGGCTGATTGCAGTAGTTCGCGCAGATGCGCGTGCTTCAGCATGCGCCGCGCTTCTTCCTCGGACACCCAACGCCGCTGCCGCAGGTGCTGCTCGCTCCACTGCTGGTCGCACTCCGTCACTTCCATCAACATCGCGGTCACCTGGAACGTCCTGCCGAACTTGGCCAACGGGTAGGAACCCAGCGGCTGGCCGACGATACGACCGTGTAATCCGGCTTCTTCGAAAGCCTCCTTTAGCGCGGCCTGCTCGACGGTTTCGCCGGGATCGACGATTCCTTTGGGAAAAATCCAGTTCCCGCTTCCGGTCGCGGTGATCAAGCAGAATTCCGGTCGTTCGCGAACGCGCCGGTAGGGGATGGCAGCCGCCTGACGGTGCCGGGAAAAGTGGACGGGGGACCTATCGGTCATTAAAGCATCGTGTCCCATCGCGTTGGAAAAGACCCCCAACCCCTTGTTCGAACGCAGCACGTTTAACCCGGCGGCCACTTCAGCGGGCGACCGCCCAGCAGATGGATGTGCAGATGTGGCACCTCCTGACCGCCGTCGGGTCCGCAATTGATGACGGTGCGGTACCCGTCGGCCAAGCCCAACTGGGCGGCCAACCGGGGCAGCACCATCATCAAATGCCCAGCCAACTTGTGGTCGTCGGACTGCAAGTCGTCCAACGAGGAGATTTCCTTTTTGGGGATCAGCAGCACGTGTGTCGGAGCTTGCGGCTTGATGTCGCGAAAGGCCAGACAGTGCTCGTCTTCGTACACGATGTCCGCCGGGATTTCCCGATCGATGATCCGTGCAAAGATCGTTTTCTCACTCATCGTCGTTTCCTTTCCGTTAGGGCCACTGCTTAGCAGCTCACCAACGCAGACCGAACTCCTCACCGCCCGACGTTCGGTCGGTGCCGCCGCGCAGCGGGCCTTGATGGGGTTTGACCGATGGTTCCGGCGGCGGGGAATCGTCCGCTGCCGGATCGGCTTGCTCCTCGGCCGCGACTTCTGCCAGCGGATGGGCTGCTTTCAGTGACAGCCCGATACGCTGATTCTCTTCATCGACCGACACGACCATCACCTCCACCTCTTCGCCCTCCTTCACCACGTGGTCGACCTGGACCACTCGATGATGGGCCAATTCGGAGATGTGGATCAAGCCCTCGATTCCCGGCGCAATTCTGACGAAGGCGCCGAATCTGGCGATCCGAGTCACCTGGCCTTTGACCGTGGCATTCAGGGGAAACCGCTGCTCGACATCCGTCCAAGGATGGGTCAGCAGATCGCGGTAGGACAAGCTGATCTTGCCCGTGTCTCGGTTGACTTTCTCGACCTTCACGCGAACCTTCTGGCCCGCTTCCAGGACCTCGTTGGGATGATCGATCCGATCCCAGCTCAATTGGCTGATATGAATCAGACCGTCGATGCCGCCCAAGTCTACGAAAGCTCCGAAATCGCGGACGCTGCTGACCACGCCTTCCCGCACCTGGCCGCTGTCCAGTTCCTCCAACAGTTTCTGCCGTTGTTCTTCCCGTTGACGTTCGAGCAACGCACGGTGGCTGAGTACCAGGTTGCGTCGCCTTGGATTGGCTTCGGTCACCACGCAGTTCAATTTCTTCTCGTAGTAATCCGCGTAGTTCTCGACGCGGAAAATCTCGATTTGGCTGGCCGGAATGAAGCCTCGAATCCCGCCGACCATGCACTCCAGACCGCCGACGTTGGAACCGGTGATCCGAGCCTCGACCACCGCCCCTTCGACCAGATCGGACCAGTCTTGAACGTCGATCGCTCCGCCAGGTACCGTCAGCTCGTACAACCCGTCCTCGGCTTGGAAACCGCGAATGATCACATCCAGCGAGCTGCCGATCATCGGGGGTTCTTCAAACTGGCGCAACGAGGCCACCCCCTGATTGCGTCCGTCGATCGAGCAGAAGACGTTGTCCCCGTGGATCTTGACCACCTCCGCTTGGTACTTGGTGTCGATCTCCAGCGCTTCCGGGCTGACCGGTGGCGTTTCCCCTAGCAGTTCGTCCATTGATGCACCCGCCAAAGCCGATTGGAAGGCGTCTTCCAAGTCAGGCGTCAGCTTATCGCGGCGCGAGGGTGGCGGGACCTTCGCCCGAGCCTCCGCGGGCTCGACCGGCGTTTGTTCGGTTGCTTGTTCGCCCTCTCGTTCCCTGCGCCCGCCGTGCGGGCGCCGATCCCGGGCCGTACGATCCCTCGGAGTACCAGGGCGCGGGTCGGAGTGCGGACCTTCTTCCGTAGCACGAACGGTCGAGGAACGGGAACCCACCTGGATCTTGCGTCGTTCCGGCCGACCGCTTGACGGATCGGAGGCCTCGTCAGCGGGCGAGCTGTCAGCGGGCGATGCATCAGCCGTCGATTCGCCATCAGTATCCGGAGATACCGTCCGATCGGTCGATTCGGCTGCCGGCGGGTGCGACGGAGCCTCGGATGACTTTTCTTCTTCCACGGGCAGTTCTTCTGGTTCGGTCGACTGCCGAGAGGGATCTGTTGTCATGCCCCATTTCCTTGCTGAACATGCAGTATTCGGGTACGAAGCCGAAGCCGATAGTGTATCAGACAACCGTTTCTCGGGGTAGCGTCCCGAGGGCAGAATCGAAGATCCCTTGGAGAAAAACGTCGTTTGGCCTAAAGTGGCCCATATATTTAAGGTGGACATTCCATATCTGCCAATACTAGCGTCTATCGAGGTCTTTAATATGGCTGTTTGTCGAGCTTTCGATCCGTCAGCTTATCCCGAGCCGTTGAGTCGACTGGTGAGCGGCGAACGCCTGTGCGAGTTGGGGCCGGGTACCCCTCGCCTGGAAGTGCGCAGCGAACTGCAGGCACTGAGTATCGAAGATTTATTTACCGGCCGAACGATTGTCGATCGCAAGGCGGCTGCGGCCTGCCTGTCGGGATTGTGGCTGTTGCACGACTTTTTGGACGAATCGCATACCATCAGCCAATCGATCACCACGCCGACCGGCAGTTACTGGCATGGGATCATGCACCGGCGCGAACCGGACTACGCGAACGCAAAGTACTGGTTTCGCCGGGTGGGTGAACACCCGGTGTTCGATGAACTGGGTTACGTGACGGCCGGTTTCACTGTCCCCGACGCGCAACGCCGTGAAGCATCATCTGAATCGAAGAAGGGCATGCAACAGGATGGTAGCCGAATTCACCAGAATTCGGAATGGTCAACAATAGCCGAATTCTGGCGAATTCGGCTACGAAAATGCTTCACGGCGTTGCCCGACGCGGCCAGTGAAGCAGCTCGATCGCTGCAAATGAGCACCGATTGGGATCCGTTTGCGTTCGTGGATCTTTGTCAGTCGGTGAGAGCCGGGCGATCGGAACTCGAACCGATTTGCCGCGAAATCGCTCGCGCGGAATGGGAACTTCTATTTGATTATAGTTACCGCAAGGCCCTTGGTTGACCCGCTGCGGTCTCCGGTCGCGTCGACGAATCGGTCGGGGGGAATAACAACATGTTTCAGTTTCGATGTCCCCAGTGCTCGAACATCCTGCAAGCCGATCCGGCTCAGGCCGGACAGACCAGCCAGTGTCCGATCTGTCGGCTGCCTTTCATCATTCCGTCCCCGGTCACGCCCGCCGCGCCGACCGCCGCCCAGCCCGGGCATCCGTTACCGCCTCAACACGGTCCTGCAACACCACAGCCGGGTACACGGCCTACTTGGCCGCCAGCGTCGAATCCGACTTGGCCTCCGGGCGGAACGGCCAGCCGATCGGCCCCAAGGCCACCTGAATCCCTACCAGGCAGACAACCGGGTGGCACGCCCAACGCTCCGATGCCCGGTCCGGCCGCGAATCATTCAGGCCCGCCATTCCCGCCGGTTGTCCAAACGTCCCGATCATCAGCACCTCGGTCCTCGGGTACATCCATAGCTCGACGACGTTCGGCCAGCGTCGAATTGAAGGACCCTGAAATTCTCCATATCCCGTGCCCCCAATGTAATCAGCAACTTGAGACGCCGATCGAGATGCTGGATCAGGAGGTTCTTTGCCCCTACTGCAAGGCTCAATTCCAACTGCGGCGCAGCGACAGCATCGAATACCAACGCCGTCGCCAACAGGAGCGGGAAATTCGCGAGCAGAAGGCGGGTCGCGAGTGGCTGACCTGTGCCATCATCGCTGTGGTGCTGGTGTTGACCTTTCTGCTGTTCTTGATCGTCTCCAGCGGTCGTGGTTGACTCGTAGACGCCCAGCCAGTTGCTTCTTGGCGGAATCGGGGAAGGGGTCGGGAGTCGTTTTCGGACAAGCTCGTTTCGATAGGCAAGGTCGTTGGCCGAAAACGACTCCCGACCCCGCCGAGTCCATGATCCGCGAGATGATCCTGGCCGCACGGCTACTTGCCAGCCCGTGATTGGTCGGCGTAAAACCGCGTGATATCGAGACCTTCGCGAGCTTCCTCTTCCAGCATCTTGATACGCACTTCCAGACGTTCCATACGCCGCAACAATTGGGGAATGATCTCTCTGGTCTCATCGAGTCGTTTCAGTCGCGGCGCCATCGGGTAACCCAGATGACGCTGCAACGCGGCGAACAGATACATCGGATCCTTCCCGCGATTGGCCCAGGCGATCTTCCCCTCCTTTTCTCCGAATAACACCGGTGCTTCAGGCTCGGGGGCAGGCATACCGGGCCGAACTTTGCGTCGAAGATACTCCTTGCTGCGCACGAAGATCATGTCCGCCAGGTCGATGATCCCGACCTGACGACGCACGGTATAAATCCATTGCCGCCAATCCTCATGATACATCGGGTCGCCGGCCATCGCGTCCAGACCTCGATCGTAACGCATGCGATTGCGAGCCAGCGTCTCGAACTGATAGAGAAACAGTCCTTCGGGCGACGGCGTTTCCGACAAGTACTTCGCCTGGTGATGGAGGATGTCGATGGCAACTCGCGTATCGAACCGGCCACGCTCTTCTTCCGCCGCCTCGATCACGTACGCTTGATACGGTGTGAAATAATGGTCCAGCTTCTTCATGGCAATCGACATGGCGCCGCTGTGCCGGAGTTCGGTCAGCATGTAGTCGATGGCCATCGGCAGCTTGGTGGTTGCCAGGATCTCATGCCGCAATTGGCCCATCAATTCCTGCAGCGGAAAATTTTCCGGAAGGCGTTCGCCCACCATGCGAAAGAAATAAGCTTGTTCGACATATTCTTCTCGATCCAACATTCCGCACGTGCCTTTCCCACGAAGTGGGTAGTTCTGGCAAAAGAAACAATCGGGCCAGCTCGTCCTAGCATCGGGTGGCGTTTGCCTTATAATACATGGCTGGGCTGGATTGTCACATGGTGGAAGCGGTTGTAATGAACAAGCGAACGGCAAAGGGAGCGATCGAATTTTCGTCCGTGCAATCGGCAGTCGAAGCGATTGCGCGGGGCGAGGTCGTGATCGTGGTCGACGCCGAAGACCGAGAAAACGAGGGCGATTTCATTTGTGCTGCCGAGATGGCAACCCGGGATCAGGTCAATTTCATCATCTCGGGCCGGGGCGAATTCTGCGTGGCCGTGCTGCCCGATGTCTGTCATCGCCTGGATCTGCATCCGTTGGTCAGCGCCAACACGACGCCGCTGAACACGAGCTTCATGACCCCCATCGATCATAGCTCGGTTCGCACGGGGATCACGGCCGAAGAGCGAGCGACGACGGTGCGCAAGATGGTCGACCCAACGAGCCGAGCCACCGATTTCGTGCGTCCGGGCCACGTGCATCCTCTTTTGGCCAAGGAGGGGGGCGTATTGCGGCGGGCCGGGCACACCGAGGCGGCTGTCGACCTGGCTCGCATGGCCGGATTGACGCCTGCGGGGGTGCTGTGTGAGATCCTGGACGACCAGGGTAACCGGGCATCGCGCGAAACGCTCAGCGAACTGGCAAGCCGCCACCATCTGGAATTGATTTCGATCGAACAATTGATCGCTCATCGTCGCCTGAACGAAAAGCTGGTCGCGCGTGGCGCCGAGGCGGATCTGCCCACGGCGTTCGGTCGTTTTCGCGTGATCGTCTATGAAGTGCGGTACGAAATGGAGCAACCCGTCGCACTGATCATGGGCCAACCCGGGAAGCTGGCCGCTCCGCTGGTTCGCATCCATTCCAGTTGCTTTACGGGCGACTTGCTGCAATCGTTGCGTTGCGACTGTGGCGATCAACTGCAGATGGCATTGGACATGATCAGCCGCGAAGGAGCCGGTGTCTTGGTCTACTTGCCGCAAGAAGGTCGCGGGATCGGACTGTCCGAAAAGATCCGAGCCTACGCGCTGCAGGAGCAAGGACTGGATACGGTCGAAGCCAACTTGGCCTTGGGCTTTCAAGCCGATATGCGGGATTACGGGATCGGCATTCAAATCCTCAAGGATCTGGGGTTACAGCGAGTCCGTTTGTTGACGAACAATCCCAAGAAGACCGATGCGTTCATCTACGGTGGCTTCGACTTGGAAGTGATCGACCAGGTCCCGCTCTGTCCGCCCGCCAACGAACACAACGTGACCTATTTGAAGACCAAACGGGACAAAATGGGCCATCTGTTGCCCCGCGAGATGTAAGCACCGGCGAAACGCGTAGCCGAATTCCCGAGAATTCGGGGCGTTGGCGAGCGTGGCGTCCTGGTCACGACCGCCCGAATTCTCGGGAATTCGGCTACTTTCCGCAGCAATGCGCAACTTCAAAGACCCGGGGCGCCGACGCGGGCGCTTCGGCCCCGTGGACCTACGTCCAAGCCGACCAACACCAAGAGGCGGTAACAAAACGGTTCGGCGCGGGTCTCTGACCCCGCCGAAACCGCCGACCGTAGGTCTCCCAGCCCAGTCTTGTCACCGCCTCTAAGGATCTGGTCCGAGCGGTCGCGACCCGGCCAGAACGTTTTGAAGACGGGTAAGACGCCGCTGTACGACGGCAAGATGGTCCATGGCATGGAAGTCAACTGGCCCGGCATCATGGTTCTGGTTCAGTACCGCAACCGCTGAACGAAAGAAAACGCCCGCCGAAACCCGGTGGACTTCGGCGGGCGTATCAAGGAAAGTCCGATCGCATCGAGCGCTTAGATAGCGTCGGAGTAGGACACCAGGGCCTTCATGTAATTGGCTCGTTCCAGTTGACTGGGATCCGAGCACCGAATGCGGCTCATGCTGCCCTGCAACTGCTGGACGGATTCATACTCCCGCTCTTCCAGCCAGTTGGCCAACTGCTCGATCATCTCGGTCAGATGGTCGGGGCCTCGCTGCAGCAGCACGGTTGCCATCATCGTGATATCGGCGCCGGCCAACAACGCCTTGATGACATCCTCGGTCTCGTGGACACCGCTGGTGGCGGCTAACGAGATCGGTAACTGATCGCGCAGGATGGCCAGCCATCGTAGCGACAACCTCAATTCGGCTCGAGTGCTGAGAATCAAATTCGGCTCGAACACCAGTTCCTCCAGATCGATATCGGGTTCCAGGAACCGGTTGAACAGAACCAGACCGTCCGCCCCGGCGGCAACCAATTGGCCCGCGAAGTGCGGAAGGCTGCTGAACGACGGCCCGATCTTGACGGCCAGCGGGATCTTCAGCGTCTGTTTGACCGCCGCGACCAGATCGCAGTAGCGTTGTTCCACGTCGCCGCTGGACATCGTTTCGTCGGTCGGGACAAAGTAGATGTTCAGCTCCAACGCGTCGGCCCCGGCCTCCTCGATCAACTTGGCGTAACGCATCCATCCACCTTGGGACGATCCGTTCAAGCTGGCGATGATCGGGATCGACATTTCCCGCTTGGCGCCTTCGATCGTGTTCAAGTAATCCCCGGGGCCGGTATGATAGTCTTCCAGTTCCGGGAAGAAGCCCAGCGATTCGGCGAACGAGTTGGCATGGGCTTCGTACAGATTGCCCAGTTCGATTTCCTCATGCACGATCTGTTCTTCGAACAACGAGTGCATGATGGCGGCGGCGGCTCCGGCTTCTTCCAGTCGTCGGAGCGACTCCAGCTTGCTTGTCACGGGGCTGGCCGATGCGACCAGCGGGTTCTTCAATTCCAAACCCAGATAATTTGTCGAGAGATCTACGCTCACGTTATTTTCCTCCATTGCTACCTGCGATGTCACGTTCGACGCCTGCCAACTGCTCGTAGTAGTGCCACAGATCGTCGATATCCTGTTGAGCC
>SKKK01000086.1 GCA_007121535.1 Planctomycetaceae bacterium
CTCGAGCAGCATCTCTGCCGGTTCCTGGTATCGATCCGACGGCTTCAGCGTCATCGCTTTCCCGACGATTGCTTGGATGCCAAGCGGCACCTCGTCGTTCAATTGACCGATGGGCTTGATCGCTTGAAACCGGGAAATGTTCATGCGGTGCAACCGATCGCGTGTGTCCGACAAGGGGGCGACACCGGTCAGCATGTGGTAGAAGATGCACCCGGCGAAATAGATGTCGCTGCGATGATCGTTCTTTCGCACGTTGGTGCCGCGTTCGAGGGCCACGTAGTCGATCGAACGAGCGTTGGGAGCCGCCGTCAGCAGTTTGTCGTTTTCTTCCGAAATGGTCGCCAGACCGAAATCGACCAGTTTGGCTTGTCCCGTCGCGGTGATCAGTACGTTGGACAACTTCATGTCACGATGCGTGATGCCGCGTTTCCGCGCATGGTCCAGCCCGTTGACGATGTCGGTGATCAGACTCAGAGCCGTCGACACATCCAGCTTTTGGCGGAGTTTCAGGAATTCGCGCAGCGTCTGGCCCTCGACGAACTCCATCACCATGAACGGCGCTCGAATGTCGTCGCTGACCTCGTAGATCCGAACGATGTTGGGGTGTTTCAGACGCAGCCCCATGCGGGCTTCGCGCAAGAACAATTCGACTTGTTCCGGCTCGTTGCGATATCGCCGCCGTAAGACCTTCAGAGCGACGACGCGCTTGTCGCCCGTGTGGACCGAACGGTAGACGCGAGCGAACGTCCCGGCCCCGCTGATGTACAACACGCGGTATTTGCCGTAGAAATAGCCCTCACGATCCCCTTTGATGATCTTGTCCAACTGGAAATTGGTCAGCAGTTGCTTGCTTAACAACTGATGCGACAGATCGTCGGCCGAAACGTCACGGCTGCCGACCTGGGCCCATATCGCGTCCATTTCTCGGGCATCCAACAAACCCAGGTCGAGGATTCGATCTGACAGGTCTTGCGCCTTGATGTCCGCCATTTGTTTGTCGTCGTCCTTTTGTTCATCGTCCCGACTGTAACGTTCGCGCACGGTGCGCCCACCTTTGTAGGTTGGGACTCTGTCCCGACCTACGTTGGTTGCGGCCCGGAGGCCGCTTCCGACGATAAGTAGCTGGACTTGCCAGACCGCTGGGTTTCCACGGTCTGGCGACCGTGGCTACATCCGGTAGCAGCACGATCTCCACGGTCTGGCGACCGTGGCTACTCGGGCGTTTCGTAGTAGTCTAATCGAGATCGATCCTCACGGCAACGTGATCGCGGTTGGCCTGTCGTGTCCGAGCCCCATCGGAGGTTGGTTCAGGCGGTACAGGCGGTTCAAGCGTCATGACCAGCACTCCGTCCAACAGCGCGGTGTCGCCACGCCGCGTGTTGATTTCCAACCCGCCGCTCAAACGCAGCAGGCCTCGAGCCATCCCGGGGTCGTTCGGTACCCAACCGGGGCCGCTCAATCGGCCGCTGTCCAGCCGATCCCAGCGAACGTAATCGGCTCGCCGCTGGTAACCGCTTCGCGGCGACGGGTCATAGATGATCAGGATATTCGAGTCCCGGTTTCCGTCGGCGTCGATTCCGCATCCCACCACCGTCACCCAATGTCCGCCTTGGCGATCGTACGTGTCGGTCGCTTCCTCGTAGCGGTACCAGCCGATGTTGATCCAGACGGCGCGCGGTCCCTCCAGGTTTTCGGCGATCCAGAGCGGTTCGGGGTATTTGCCTTGACGATACTCCGCCGCGACCGTGCGCCAGCCCTGGAATGCGAAACTCGCCCGGTACCCCTGCTCGGTCACATAGCGATTGGCCCCGCGGATCATGCGCGATACATTCGCGCCTCGAAGGCTGCCCGCCGCGGTGTAGCCATCGCCGGCCAGCGTCCGGGCCAGTGCCCAATGGGCTTCGTCCCGGCTCGCGCGCTCGGGCACCAGGTTGGGATAACCGAGCGTCGCCAAGGCGAACATCGAGTTCGAGATCGCCACGGGGCCACAACACGACCTGCCGCCATCGGGCAGATCGGCGCGCCGATCCGTCTGCGTCAGATCCCGAGTGATCCCCATCTTTTCCGTATGCACGGGTATCGAATCTTCGGCCCGCTCCCCCGCTGGCACGCTCGCGGAATACAGCGTCAGACCGACACCGACCAGCAATCCAACCGCAATTGTCAACACACGCATCGATTCCTCCCTTTCTCGTTGTTATCAACTCTCCCTTTATTGTCGACTCCCTTCTTCTTCAGACACTCACGGACGCGGCGTCAGACTGCCTGGCCGCAATAACACCTTCATGGCAGGCAACCCGAGATAAGTCAGCAGCAGCAACGCGACCAGCACGGCAGAGATCGGACTGGTGAAGAACGACGCCAGGTTGCCATCGCTGCTGATCAAACCCACTCGCAGACTCTCTTCGACCATCGGTCCCAAGATCAAGCCCAGGATCATCGGGGCCAGCGGAACTCGCTGCGATTCCAGCAAATAACCGACCACGCCGAACAGCAGCATCACCCCGACGTCGAACAGGCTGTTGTTCAGAGCAAAACTGCCCACGACCGAAAACACGACGACGGCGGTCAGCACGATGCTGCGCGGCAGTCGCAGGATCGCTCCAAAGGCCTTGATCCCGATCAATCCGGCGACCAGCAGCAAGACTTGGGTCATCAGGGCCACGGCGAACAGCGACCGCATCTGGTCCTTACTGGTTTCGAATATTTCAGGTCCCGGCGTGATGTCGTACATCATCAAGGCGCCCAGCACGATGGCCGTCACCGCGTCGCCTGGAACACCGAACACCAGAGCCGGAATCCAGGCCCCGGCGACCGCCGCATTGTTCGCGCTGGTCGGAGCTACGACCCCTTCGACAACGCCCGTGCCGAAGGAAGCTCCGCGTCGACTGGTCTTCTGCGCCAGACCGTACGCGCCCCATGCCGCGATGTCGGCGCCGGCGCCAGGTAAAGCCCCGATGACAGTGCCCACCACCGACGATCGGAGCACATTCAGCTTGTGCCGCCAGATCAGACGGCAGGCTTCCAGAAGCGGCAAGGATTCGCGCCCCACCACAACCTGCTGGCGCATCGACCCCGACGGACGGCGGATGTGCCGAAAGACCTCGGACAATCCAAACAATCCGATCATCACCGGGATGAAGTCCAGGCCGCTCATCAGCGACACGTTGCCCCACGTATAGCGAGGGACACCGCTGACCACGTCGATCCCGACGGTGGACAGCAACATGCCCAGACAGGCTGCCATCAGCCCCTTGCTGGTGCTGCCAGCGCTGACCAGGGCGCTCAGGCTGAGCCCGAAGACGGCCAGCCAGAAACGCTCATGGAAACTGAACAGCAACGCGAATTGGGCCAAAAGAGGAGCGACCGTGATCAACAGGCCGACCCCGACCAAACCACCAAGCGCAGAACAGCCCAGATCCAAGGTCAGCGCCAGCGAACCTCGACCCTGCCTGGCCATCTGATGGCCGTCCAGCGCCGCCGCCGCAGATGCCGGGGTGCCGGGGATCCTCAGGTACGTCGCGGGGATGTCGCCGGCAAAAATGGCCGTAAAACTAACGCCGATGATCAAAGCCAAACCGGCCGTCGGCTCCAGGTGAAAACTGATCGGCACGATCAAGGCGACCGCCATCGTGGCGGTCAGCCCCGGTGTGGCGCCGACGAAGATCCCAAAGACCATGCCCAGCAACCAGGGGGTCAGCACGGAAGGATGCAGTAATTCCCCGATCAAAACGGCAACCCCAATTCACCGGCAGGTAACTGGACGCGAAACAAGACGACAAACAGTAACCGGATGACGACGACCATCAGCAGGGCCACGCCCGCGGCCACCCACCACCGGTTCCCCAAGGCGATCATCATCCCGCTGGCCATCAGCCAAGTGCTGACCGAGAAGCCGATCCAGCCGATGGCGAAGATATACAGCATCAAAAACACCAGCAAGACAAGCCACCGCCAACCAAGTTCTGGACTCAGTGTTTCGTCCGCCTTCCCCGACTGCACCGGTTCGCTGCCGTCGCCGCTGGATGTTCGCGAAAAAGCCGTCAAGATGGTTTGGACAGCGTAAATCAAGCCGAAAACCAACAACATCAGGGACAAAAGCAGCGGGAAGAATCGCGGACCCGGGTCACTACCTCCGCCGGCGCCGGTACGCCCGATATCTCCGGCGAACCAGATCGCCACCCCGGCCACGGCGATCAAACCGGCACTCAACAGCCCCCGTCCCCAGACAAGCTGCCCCCGGCAGCCAGAAA
>SKKK01000450.1 GCA_007121535.1 Planctomycetaceae bacterium
CCGGTGGCTGTCCCCGTGAGCGGCCAGGCGCTAGCCTCCGGCGTGTTGGACGGGAACCGGTGGCTGTCCCCGTGAGCGGCCAGGCGCTAGCCTCCGGCGTGTTGGACGGGAACCGGTGGCTAGCGCCATGCCGCTCAGGGCCGGTGGCTAGCGCCATGCCGCTCAGGGCCGGTGGCTAGCGCCATGCCGCTTACTTTCGTTGCCGGGCCTACGCCACCATCTGCCGTGAGGGGTACGACCGAGGCCATGCCGGCTGATCCTCCTCTTCGTCCGCCTGGCTGGATGGACGTGGGCTTCCGCACGGTTGACTCGCTCGATGCAGCCGCTGGCCCAACGCACGATGGCCTGAGTTGGTGAACAGAGCGGACAACCGGCCAACCAGGTGTGTGTAGGTGGACGCTCGGTGAGGTCGCGTGAGAACGGCGGAGAAAACTTCGGCCACGTGAGCCGGCAGCGATAGTGATCCCCTGGAATGATGGCGATGCCGCCAGAACACCTGTTCCGCTTGCCGTCCCGTCAGGAAACTCAGCGGCGGGGTGATGTACTCCTCGAACCCCGTCACCATCGATCGACGTTCCAATTCACAGCCGTACCCCAGTCGCCGCATACAAAGGCCCAAGTCGATGTCCGCCAACCAAGGACCGGCATGTGGGCAGAATCCTTCGAGGGCCAAAAAGGCAGATCGCCGATAAAAAGCGGCCATCCGAGTCGGGCCGGTGATTTCATCGCGGAGCGTCCGCTCGGCCTTCCCGAATCGAGTCCCCGCGCCCTGGAGTATGACGCGACCGCCTGGCGAATAACGCAAGCCTGCGACAAGGACGCGGTTGTGGTTGCGTGCGTCCAACACCAGCGGCGCCACCGCGGCCATCTCCGGGTCGCGAAATCGCAGCATAGCAGCGTCGGTCCAGCCGTCTTTCGCCAATACGCCGGGTTGTAGAAGATGGAGGATGCGACCGGCCGCTGCCCGGGCGGCGGCATTGACCATCGAGTTCCCGTCGGCGGTCGGCGCGACCGAAATGAATCTCACCTCGTCGCTCAACCCGTACGGGTCCTCATAATCTCCGGGATGGACGACCAAGACCTCACAGCCAGCCGGCCGGTTTTCGAGCACCGATACTAGTGTGTCCTCGAATAGCTGTGGGGCATGCACAAGCGGCACAATAATCGATAGCTGGCACACGACTTTTCACCTTCCTTGGATCGGACAGATCCCGGGGCGACTGACCCGCAGTCGGATTGCCCGACAGAATCCTTCCCGTCTTATTTCGACCAATGGGCCAGCAAAGTTTATCCGATCATGGAATCGAAAGGGCCGTCCCAGAAAAAAAGACGGCCTTCGACATGCCAAACTCCATTAGTTCTGGCTCAGCGAGTATTCATCCGTCGAAGCGCTCGGAGCATCCTGTTCGGCTCGGATGCGCGCCTGGACCACGACCTGCATGGCTCCAGCCAGTTCCTGCGGAGCGAAATACCGCTCGGTATACCCGTTGCTCAACTGCACGCGGTTCTTCTGAGCCAGTTCTTCCCAACTCATGTTGTCCGTCAGATGCCAAGTGGCAGCTTGAGCGACGTTTTGGGGCACTTCACCACGCCCCAGCATCGCACAAACTTCGGCTACCTGCCGATCATCCGTAAACGATTCAATCGGACGGATCTCGTAGGGAACTCGCGGGTTGGGATCTGTCTTGCCGTGTTCCAGGCAAACGATGGGTACGCGGACCCTTCTGACCCTGCCGGGATCGACATTGAACATGCCACCCATGCCTCCCATGCCACCCATTCCTCCCATACCACCCATGCCTCCCATGCCGCCGCCGATACCTTGCATACCGCCACCGCCCATGCCGCCCATACCTCCCATACCCATGCCTCCCATACCGCCCATTCCGCCCATTCCGAACTGAGCCAGCACAGGAACACCGGCGAAAGCGTCCGGCAGCCTGATCGACAGCGGTTGCTGGCCTTTGTTTTCGATCAGCACGTTGGCTTCTTTTGCGTTTCGAGGGATCAGTTTTACCTCGATTTGACCCTCGTGGATGGCTTCAAAGAACTCGACAGCATCGCCTGGCGGCGATGGATCGGCTGCCGAAGCAACGTTCGGTACCCCCAGCAGTGCACCCACGGCACCCAGAAGAAAAAGTCGCTGGACGATGGTCAGGCAATACATGATTTGCATCTCCCTTTGATTCTCGCGATTGGCCAATAGCGTCCCGTAGACGCAACCCTGGCGCATGCCCCTATCTATCAAGAATAACCGCTACGGGAGAAAATTCCAAATAATTTCCTGATTCCCGCATCGAAAACAGGGGAAAAAGGCGATTGGCAATGCTGTTTTCGTTAGTATCGGTTATTTACCAGTACCAATCCGAGCCCATTCCGGCGTCGCATTCAACGCCGGTGACTCCTTTGACTTCCCCAGCGATTTTCGGAATCAGTTCCAAACTCTTCGTCGACGGAGCGTTGCCGGTGATCTTCACATGACCGTTTTGAGCCTCGACGTGGATACCCGCGCTGCGAGTGACCGGGTTCTTGGCCAAGGCAGCCCAGACCAGCGAAGTCAAGTGGATATCGTCAAATAGCCGTCGACTCTCCTCAGTCGGCCGAAACTCAGGCTGCTCCCACAAACGGGTGATCACAGCGACCGCGCTATCCAGTCGGATTTGGCCAAGGTTGAGCACCAAGTGGTACTGAGTAGCGTCGTCGCAATCCACATCGTACAACAGACGTGCCCATCGGCGGCGTGATTCATCGACCTGCCGAATGTAAGCGACGGCCTTTTCGCGCGTCAAAGACGCGTGCTGCATGGCGGCTTCGATTCGATAATTGACATCGGCTACCACGCGGACTCGCAGCGCATCAGGAATACCGGTGACCAACAGGTGTCCGACGTTCCCATGATAAACCAGATTCCCTTCGCGAGCCTGATTCAACAACACGGCCTTCAGGCACTTGACGTAAGCCAACCGCTTACCCGGGACTTCTTCCCAGAAACGGGGGGATTCGTTCAGCGCCCTCCTCAGCTCGTCTTCGACGATGCCATATTCCTCTGCGGCCTGGGCCAGAGCATCTTCCCGCCCCAAGCAGGGGTAACCCAATTGTTTCGCCAGCGCTTGCGCAACCGACGTACCGCCGGCAAACGAGCCTCGGCTGATCGTGATGATTGGCATAGAATTTAACCTCCAAGGGATTGGAACGCCCTGAATCTAACCTGCGACGGACGAATGTGCAACGCCTGACATTTGCCGTTGGGCTTGTGACGGCATCCTGGTGCGCCGTCCCGGCTGAATTTCTGAGTAGCCACGGTTGCCGGACCGGGGGAACCCGTACTTTGGCAAGTACGGCTACAGGGGGAACCCGTACTTTGGCAAGTACGGCTACAGGGGGAACCCGTACTTTGGCAAGTACGGCTACAGGGGGAACCCGTACTTTGGCAAGTACGGCTACCGTGGCAAGTGCGGCTACCGTGGCTACCCAAGGTTTAAGCCTGAACGATATTTTCCCCTTCACCCTTACCGTTTGGGCATGCCGTCAACCGGAATGGGTACCGGCTGGGCCCTGCATGGCTTGCTGGACGATCCGCCGATCGAAATAATTGATCGACATCCCGGCGTCGACCACGATCGACTGGGCGGTGATGCCGGAGGATCGTGGGCTGAGCAAAAACACAGCCACTTCGGCGGCCTCGCGGGTCTGAACGGCTCGACCGCGGGGAATGATCTGTTCCGCGTAAAGGTATGAATCCACGTAGCCCGGGATTCCGGCCGATGCGGAGGTTTTCAGCAGTCCCGGCGCGACCGCATTGAAACGGACGCGGGAAAAGGAACTGAACGACTTGGTCAAGAAAGCCAACGAAGAATCCAAGGCGGCTTTGATCGGCGCCATGTACCCATAGCTTTCGCTGGCCATCCGGGTCGTGGAAATCGAAATGGTGACGACCGAAGCATCCGTATCCAGCAGGTCCTTCAACGCATTGCTCAGCGATATCAGCGAATAGCACGAGATATCCATCGCCTGAAGGAACTGAGCTTTGCCCGTCTCGTGAAACGGCTTGATCCCTTCCGCATAATCGGCAAAGGCCAGCGAATGGACCAGGCCATGGATGGGAAGTTCCCCCGCGGCCAGCTCGTCGCGCAACCGGGTGATCTGATCCTCGAATTGCACGTCGCAGACGTGCAACTTCGCACCGCCCAGCAGCTTGGCAACCTGGTCGCGTCGCGCGTTGTCTTGAACGACGTAGATCAGCCGAGCGCCGATCTGCTGCAACGTGGCTCCGATATGGTAGGCCACGCTCTTGCGGTTGGCGACACCGAAAACGACGATGTTCTTGTCAGCGAGATTCAGAAAATCCATGGACTGCAACTCCCGGCGGACTGGCCGAAAGGACTTGGTCGATCAGGCTCCCGTGGACTGCGCTCGTCACTGATCATCAACCCGTCGCGCAGCCGGACGACGCGTTTCGCATGACTTGCGACCTCATCTTCATGGGTGACCATGATGATCGTTCGGCCTTCCTGGTTCAATCGATCGAAGAGCGCCAGGATTTCGGCGGTGGTCTTCGAGTCCAGGTTTCCGGTCGCTTCGTCGGCCAGAATAAAGTAGGGGTCGTTCACCAGGCTGCGGGCGATGGCGACCCGCTGCTGCTGGCCACCGGAAAGCTGCGTCGGCCGATGCCCCAAGCGGTCCGCCAGACCGACCATCGCTGCCAGGCTGTGGCAGCGACGACGCGTCTGCCGGTTCACTCGCCCCTGATAATACAGAGGCACTTCGATGTTCTCGACGACCGTCAACTGCGGGATCAAGTTGTACGATTGGAAAACGAAGCCGATTCGGCTGGCTCGGATCATCGAAAGCTGCTGGTCGTTCAAGCGGGCCACATCCAGGTTGCCCAGATAGTACGAACCCGAAGTCGGCTTGTCCAAGCAGCCCAGCAGATTCAGCAGCGTGCTTTTTCCGGACCCCGAGGCGCCCATGATGGCGACGTAATCGCCTTGTGGCACTTCCAGGGAAATGCCACGCAATGCCCGTACCGTTTCACCCTTCAGCACATAATCCTTTTTCAAGGCCACCAATCGGCAGGCCATGCTGGTGCCAGCCTCGGTCGTGGTCGTCATGGGCCGCTCCCTTCGTGCTGCCCCGACGGTTTGCTGCCGCCTCTTGCGGATGTGTCTTTCCCGGAACCGTCGGCACGGTCCTGTCCGTCCGACCCGGGACCGCCTGGCAGGTCCGTTGGCGGACCGCCCCGTCGATCGGGTCCCGCACTTTCCGGCCCTTCCACGCCCGGCTCCGCCGGCAATGCCTCCTGGTCGGGGCCGGAATCGGCATCCTGCATGGCGGGTAATTCGAGCCGGTCAACGTAAGCGCGAGGATTCAAGACGACGCGGTCTCCTTCTTCCAGCCCCGCTTCGACGATCATGTAGCTGTCGTTACTGGATCCGACTTGGATCTCACGCGTCTCCCAGCGGTCGCCGTCTTTCAGCAGGCAGAAGAACCGGCCCCTGGTCTCGTACAATGCCTGGACGGGCAACTGCAAGACATCGCTGTGCCGTTCGGCCAGGATGCGGACCTCGGCACTCATCCCCGAACGAACATCCTCGGGTGGATCGAAGATTTCAATAAACGTGGCGTATTCTCGGATGTTGCCGCTCCGCCAACTGGTCGGTTCCGCATATTGGTTGACCCGCGTCACGCGACCTCGGAACTTTCGACCGCGGATGGCATCGAACTCGATCGACACCGGCATACCAGCCCGGATCATCGAGATCCGCGATTCGTTGACGTTCGCCTTGACCTGCATCTTGGTGGGATCGGGCAAACGAATCAGCACCTGGTTTTCTCGGACCAACGCCCCTTCCTCGACGACAAATTCCGAACCGCCGCCGAACCCGGAAAACGTGTTGGCGTAAACGACCTGACCGGCCTCGGGAGCGAGGATCGTACAATTGGCAATCTGCTCCTTGATCTCTTCCAGTTTTTCCATCTCCAGCTCGTGGCTTTGCTTCTCGGAATCCCAGCGAGCTTGAGCCGTGGCGATGTCGCTATCGAACTGTTTCAACATCTTGGCCCGGGTGTATTTGCGCAGTACGTCCAACTTGGTCTGCGCGGCGTCCAGCTCGTTCCTGGCCTTCTCGACAGCGAACTGATCGCCCTCCATCTGCAACGCGCTCACGATGCCGCGTGCCGCCAGACGTTCGGTGGATTGAAACGCCAATTGGGCTCGCCGAAGGTTCTCTTCTGCCACGAAGATCTCGCTGAGCGCCGCCTGTTCCTCCTGGCGGAAAGCGCCTTCCAGGTATTCCACTCGAGCGATCTCGGCTGCTCTGAGCGTGTTCTCGGCCTGGACGACCAGCGCGTAACTGGTGTTGCAGACGATCTGCTGCTGGACCAAGTCCCGCTCCAACGCCGAAGTCCTCAGTTCGACCAATTTGTCACCCTTGTCGACATGGGTGCCCTCTTCGATCACCCAGAGGATCTCCGTCGTATTGCTCGCCCCCGACTTGACCTCACACTTGATTTCCACACTACTGGAACTCTCGACGACTCCTTGTTCCAGAACAATCTGCTCGAAAGGACCACGCGTCACCCCGGCCATCAGAATGCGCTCGTCGCCGTCGCCATCGTTTTGTCGGTAGTAATACCATACCAGACCGCTGCCGCCCGCGATCAACACCAGCACCAACACGATCAACAAGACGACCGAACCCGAGTGCCGATGACGAAATGGGCCTAGCTTGTAGGGGGGGAAAACGTTTTTCATGGGTTGGAATCCATCAAGCGAAGAGACGCCAGGAACCCGCGAATGGCCTGTCGTGTCTTCTGTAACCGAGGGAAGCGAAAACGATAATCGACCGCGCCAGCGTATCTGATTCTAGGCGTATCGTCGTCCTCTGGCAAATGGCTCGGCGATTTGGCAGTTTTTGTAGGGGGGGTGGACATTCAGTCCGCAAGCGTCTTGACAATCATCATCGTCATATCGTCGTCTTGCCTGGACCGTTTCGTGTATTGCCGAACCTTTTGGAACAGCCCGGCAACCAGTTGTTCGGCCGATTGATAACGGTTCTTCTCCAAGAAATCGATGGCTCGAGCCTGGCCAAACATCCGCCTGGGCCACGGAGAATGCTCGCCCTGCCGCGCGCTTTCTGTGATTCCATCGGTCATCAACAGAAAAATATCCCCCGGTTGCAACGTGATTTGGCGGTTCCGGTCTCGCACGAATTCCAAATCCAGTCCTACCGGCGGTTGTTCGCTGTCGATTTGAAGCACCTCGCCCGTCGAGCATAGTACAAAGGCACGATGCCCCGCACCGCAAAACTGCAGTTGACGTCGGGGCGGATCGAGGATTCCGAAGAACAGGGTGACGAAGCGATGCCCGCAAGTATCCTCGTAAATCAATTGATTCGTCGCCACCAGCACCGCGCCAGGACTCGTCAGGTTCCGCGAAAAAGCGCGCAGATAGGCCCGAGTTTCCGTGGCCAATAACGCGGGACCCAAGCCATGGCCAACCACATCGCCCATCACCAACCCCCATCGGCCGTCGATCATCGGGATGTAATCGAAGAAATCTCCCCCCGTCGCGGCGGCGGGAATGCAACCGGCGGCGAAGTCAAAGCCCGGCACGCTGGGAGCCCGGCCAGGCAACATGGCTCTTTGGATTTCCCCGGCCACCCGCAACTGCTGCATCGTGGCGTCCAGTTCACGGCGAGTCTTTTCCTGATGTCTTCTGCTTCGTTGCACGTTCTTCTTTCGCGCAACGACGCGACGAATGCAACCAAGCAACTCCTCGCCCGTGATCGTCGCTTTGGCCAGGTAATCGATGGCGCCTTTGCGCATCGCAGCCACCGCCAGGCTTTCGTTGCCGTGGCTGGTCAGGAACACCACCGCGGGCATCTCGACCTCGGCATGACTTTCTCGGATCTTGTCTAGAACCTGTAACCCGTCCATGTCCGGCAAACGGTAATCCAACAAGATGCAATGCGGCTGTTCACGAACAATCAACCCACAACCTTGTTGGCCTGTTTCCGCCTCAAATACGGTGTATTGGTGCACGGTGTCGTGGAGGAGCATCCGTTTGAATAGATCACGATCTTCGTCACAGTCATCGACGATCAAAATCCGCATCGGTGATCTGGGCATCACACGCCCTCCTGTAGAAATGGGGATGACGTGATACTACAGCCATAAGGTAAAAGCTAGCAAACCTAGAGCATCCGTCAACCCTCTTTCACGGGAACGGACGGTTTTCGTAATCTTTCTATCGTGCTAATCCTCAAGACATTCACCCAAGGTGAAAAAGAAGGTAGAGCCTTCCCCCAATCTAGAGGTCATCCAAATGCTGCCACCGTGACGTTCGATCAGACGCTTGACAATAGCCAAGCCAGCACCGGTTCCTCCGCCATACTGCCCTTGACCGTGCAGCCGTCGATACATCTCGAAAATGACCTTTTGGTGTTCGAGGCCGATACCGATCCCGTCGTCCTGAACGAAAAAGGTCCCCTCCGCGTTTCGACCAACTTGCACACAAGGCTCCCGACGACGGTTGTACTTCACACCGTTGGTGATCAGGTTGTGAAGAATTTCGGTCAACAGCGCCGGATCGCAATCGACCGGATGACAAGGGCCAGCAATCGTCACCCGCGCACAGTGTTCGTCAAGCCACGGCTGCAAATCCAGCAACACATCGCGGATCACCTGACGAGGATCGACCTTCGTCGTAACGGGAGCCATACGATGGGAAACCGTGTAATGATACAAGGCGTCGATCCGGTCCGTCATTCTCCTGGCCATTCGATGAACGACCATCAACAAGTCGCGCACATCGGCTGGAAGGTCATTTCGACTGCCTTCTACCACTAAATCCAAGTACATTTGAATACCACGAAGAGGCTCCTTAAGATCGTGAGCAACGATATCCGCAAAGGATTTCAGTTCTTCGGTGCTTACCGAATAACACTTAGGAGTGGTTTCGTTAGTGCGATCACTGCTGTTTCCTGCATTCATAAGTGCGAATATACAGATCTTTCATTTCGTCTGCAAGGATCACGATTTCTTCGCTCAAACTTCGGTTACGATGCGCGGCGCGGCACTTTGGGTAAAATGGGTGCAACCACTTGTGGCCAAACGGCTTACATGCCAAGGCCAGGTTCGTTGGCAGATCGCTTGACGAATGGGGTGTTGGGGAAAACGATGAGATAAGGGCGATGGGTTCGAAGGTTATTTTTCGAGCGATGTGATGCATCCGATATTGTTGTCTCGGTTCGGTCTTGCCGTTGGAGTGGCCGCACGGTTTGCGGCTCGCTTTTCAAGAAGCTTCGTTGTTGGGTGGGGGCTGCTTGTGCTGGTCGGTTGCGATGGGCCTCCGGTTACCGATGCGGTCTCTTCCACACCGCCGGCGGCGACGGTCGAAGCGACAGCGCCGAGTGCTTCGAAACCTGAGCGGTCGCAGGAACCGCAGCGGTCCGAGCGTTCGCCGTCGCGCAGTGCTGGATCCGAACCGGCGGGCGATCCGGTCGCTCCGTTGCCGGAACACCGCTCGTTGGCAGATTTATTGGACCAGCCGGATGATGGGTATCCTGTTCCACCCGTGGTCCCGAGTCGACCGTCCCCAGCATCGCGGGGGCCGGAGATAGCGATCGACGATGGCAAGGTGGCGGCGGCGGGGATTCGGAAGTTGACCAGCCAGCACTTGAAGCTGTATACCGACGTGCCGGCCAGTTCGGCCGTCGACGATGTACCGGCGGCTTTCACCGCCGCTGTCGAGCCTTGGTGTAGCTATTTCGGCATCGATCCGTTGCACGTGATCGATTGGCAGATGATCGGATTCCTGATGCAGGACCGGCTGCGGTTCGAGGCCGCTGGTCTCTTGCCCGCCGATCTGCCGCCTTTCTTGAACGGATACCAACAGGGCATGTACCTGTGGGCCGACGAGCAAGCGGATGACTATTACCGTCGCCATCTGGTGTTGCACGAGGGGGTGCATGGCTTTATGAGTCAATTCCTGGGCGGCATCGGGCCACCTTGGTACGCGGAGGGCATGGCGGAACATCTGGCCACCCATCGCTGGCAAGATGGCCAGATGCAAGTTGCGATCATGCCCCGAGATCGTGGGGAAACGCCTGGCTGGGGCCGCATTCGCATCGTCCAAGACCAGTTGCGAGCCGGGCAAGGCATGATGCCCATCAGCATCATGAACTATGGCCCCCAGGCTCACTTGCAGAACGAACCCTACGGTTGGTCGTGGGCTTTCGCCGCTTTTCTTGATGGGCACCCCGATTATCGGGAACGGTTTCGGAGCTTGCACCATCGCATCGGCGAAACCGATTTGACTTTGGCCTGCCAGCAATTGTTCGCAGCCGATTGGATTGACCTGAACGAACAGTGGCAGATCTTTGTGGTCGATTTGGACTACGGATACGACCTGCAGCGAGCGGCCGTCGTGCGCAGGCCGGTCCAGCCGTTACCCGTCGACGGGGCAACGGTCTCGATCGATGCCAGCCGAGGCTGGCAATCAACGGGCATCTGGTTGGACGCAGGCAGCACCTATCATCTGAGGGCGACTGGCCGCTATCAGGTTGCCCAGACTAGCGATATCTGGTGGTGTGAACCCGGCGGGATTACCATCAAGTACCATCAGGGCCAGCCGTTGGGCCTGCTCGTGGGTGCCGTGCGGGACGAATCGCAACCGCTGACCGAACTGTCCCCTTTGACTCGGCCCGAACCGGTCGGGCTGTCCCGAATTTGGACCCCGACGTCCAGCGGCACGTTATTCTTGAAGATCAACGAGTCGGCGGCAGATCTGGCTGACAATCACGGTAGCTTGACGGTTCGGATCAGCATTCAAGACGACGCACTCTCCCCAGATGCCCCGGAGTGACAGCGTTTGCGATTTCTCACGGGCAATCGACCCGGAAAGAGGCGGTGAAAATCTTGGGACAGGCATCTTGGCACCCCCTGTTTTTCCATGGTTTTCGCCGTTTCTGCTCGGAGCCCCGTCCCATATCTTTCACAGCCTCGGGAACCCGTGGGGAATGAGCTTGACCGCTAGCAGCCTTTTCGTACAATTTAATCGGTGAAGAGCTGTCTTTATTTCTTTTCAAAACGTCGCACGGATTGCGAAGGACGAGTGATTGCGGTACTGGACACCAGCGTCGGGCATGCAGATTGGACACCATGATGGATTGATCGAAGTTCGAGCCCCTGCCAAAGTCAACCTGTTTTTGGAGGTTTTGCGACGGCGGGAGGATGGCTTTCACGAGATCGAGACGCTGATGGTGCCGCTGGATCTTTCTGATTCTGTGCACTGTGTGCTTCGCCAGGATGGCGAGCTTCGCGTGCATTGTCGTTGGGCGTCCGGGTTGCAAGCGGCTCGAGCGGCGGCGAGCGGTTCCAGTGGTCGCGTTTGGGAGGAATTGCCCGAGGGTGAGGGCAATTTGGTATTTCGAGCTTTGCGTCGGCTGCAGGATGCGGCGGCGACAAATTTGGGAATGGATGTCGAGATCCAAAAACGAATCCCTTCGTCGGCCGGACTTGGTGGCGCCTCCAGCGATGCTGCGGCCGCTCTGATGGCGGCCAATCGGCTTTGGCAACTGGATTGGTCGATCGAGCGTTTATCGAACCTGGCGGCGGCGGTGGGCAGCGACGTGCCCTTCTTCTTGCGTGGAGCTGCCGCTGTGTGTCGAGGTCGCGGAGAGAAGGTCGAGACGATCACCGGGTTTCGGGGTTGGTGGTTGGTGGTTGTTCGCCCGCCGATCGGTTTATCGACGGCGCGGGTGTATCAAGAGTGCCACGTGGCGACGGCTTCGCCGGCCGATGGCGATCGCTGGCCCGCATCGGGGGGCGCCATCGGGATGGATGGTGGTCGGCGTTCTGCGGCGGGGTTATGCCAGGCGGCCGCTCGAGACGACTTGGTAGCGGTCGCTCGGCAACTGTTCAACCGTTTGCAGTCTGTGGCCGAACGTCAATCGCCTTGGATCGCGCGATTGGCATCCTTTTTTGGCAGCACGGATTGTTTGGGACATCAGATGAGTGGGAGTGGGAGTAGTTATTTCGGGATCTGCCGTCATGCAGGTCATGCGCGTCGGCTGGCTGGCCGGTTGCGTTCGGCGGATCTGGGAGCCGTTTTCGTCACGGCGACGCAAGGAATCGGGCCTTGACGGGGGCGGGTGGCTTGAAGGAGAAGCGTCATGAAGATCACCGAGGTTCGCATCAAGCTCATGGAGAATTCGGATGATCGGTTACGAGCCTTTTGTTCGATCACCTTTGACGATTGCTTTGTCATCCGGGACTTGAAAATCATCGAAGGGACCAACGGCCCCTTTGTGGCGATGCCCAGTCGAAAATTGACGGGCCATTGCCCGCATTGCGGAGCGAAGAACCATCTTCGCGCCTTGTACTGCAACCAATGTGGAAAACGTTTGGACGAAAACCGTACGGTCCGCGACGGTGAGGGCCGCGTCAAGCTGTACGCCGATATCGCTCATCCGATCAATTCCGAATGCCGTGAGGTGATTCAGGAGCGGGTGATCGCCGAGTACGAGGAAGAAGTGCGACGGTCGCACCAGCCCGGGTATACCTCGCGGTACGACGATTCCTACGGCGAAGATGACGACGACGATTACGATCGTTTCGACGAGCCGGTATCGCGCGGCTCGGCTGCGGGTGGGGCAGTGTCCCGACACATCCAGCCCGCCGAATCGACGCCGCGACCGCCGCATCCCACGGCTCGACCATCCACCTCGACCAGCGGTGGCGAGTCGGATGATCAGGATAGTTTTGGCGCGGGCATCTTTGACTGAGGCACATCCTGCGAAAGGCAGAGCAGCGAGCGTCCGGCCATGAGTGACGAATTGGCGACCGTCGGGTCCGACTTCCAGCAGGCGGCGGCCAAGGTCAAGCTGTTTCCGCAAAAGCCGGGTGTTTATCTGATGAAGGACGCCGCAGGTCGCGTGATCTACGTCGGCAAGGCGAAGAATCTGCGATCTCGTGCCGGCAGCTACTTTCTTAAAGGGGCCGCCGAGGACCAGCGAACGGCTTGGGTGGTCGAGATCGCTGACATCGACTTCGTCGAATGCGACAGCGAGGTCGATGCGTTGCTGATGGAAGCCAGGCTGATCAAGGATGTCCAGCCGAAACACAACAAGGAACTGAAGGACGACAAGACCTTCCCCTACTTGATGATCACCACGCGTGAAGACTTCCCGCGCGTCGAGGTGACTCGGGAGCCCAGGGATCGAGGTGTCAAACTGTACGGGCCCTTTGCGAACGTGGGGGCATTGCGAGGCGCGATCCAGGTCCTGCAGAGAATCTTCAAGTTCCGGACCTGCAGCCTGGATATCGTGGACGGGGACGAGCGTTGGAAGTGGTTTCGCCCCTGCTTGCTGGCCAGCATCCAGCAATGTACCGCGCCCTGCAACCTGCGCATCGGCAGGGAAGAGTATCGGCGCGATATCAAACGTTTGCAGATGTTCTTGGATGGGAAACGTACGTCGCTGTTGAAGCAGATGCGAGCCGAGATGCTGGAAGCGTCGAAATCCTTGCAGTTCGAACGGGCCGCCGCGCTGCGCGACGAGATCCACATGCTGGAAACGCTGGATGATCGTGGCGAACTGGAAACGCACGCCCAGCCCGAAGTCTTCTACGTCGATCCGCAGAAGGGACTGGCGGGATTGCGCAAGGTCCTGAACCTCCGCGAGACCCCGCGCACGTTGGAGGGCGTCGATATCGCGCATCTGGCAGGCGGCGAGACGGTGGCCAGCCTGGTCCAATTCATCGACGGTCTGCCCTTCAAGCCGGGGTATCGCCGCTACAAGATCCGCGAAGTCTCGGGAATCGACGACTATCGCAGCATCTACGAAGTTGTCGCACGACGGTTTCGGCGGATGAGCGACGAGGCTCAGGTGTTTCCCGATCTCTTGCTGATCGACGGCGGCAAAGGCCAGTTGAAGTCCGCGCTGCTGGCATTCGAGGAACTCGGGATCCAGCCCCCGACGTTGGTCGCTTTGGCGAAGCGTGAAGAGGAAATCTTCCTGCCGGGCCGATCCGAACCGCTGCGTCTGAGTCGCCATGCGTTTGCACTGAGGCTGTTGCAATACGTCCGCGACGAGGCGCACCGTTTCGCTCAGCACTACCATCACATCCTGCGGCGCAAAAGCACCTTGGGCGAGTAACCGTAGCCGGGGATGCGAATCCCCGGGCAGGCTTAGAGGCGGTAACGAGACTGGCCTGAGAGACCTGCGGTCGGCGGTTCCAGCGGGGTCAGAGACCCGCGCCGAACCGTTTTGTGATCGCCTCTTAGTACTGGACAAGCTTATTCTCGAAAGGTACCTTGGGAGATTCCATGGCCGGAAGCGCATCGTTCGCGGTCGCTGTCCGCCGGGAAAGGTCGTTTGGAAACCAACGTTTGGAAACCAACGTCCCCACCGGTCCCGCACCGGTGCGGTGGTAAATGCGTAACATGTCAAGCAGAATATACACCGACGTTCCAACCGTTTGTTGCTAGTAAGACTACCATAGGAGAAGACTTTATGGCGAAGAATCGAATTCCCAAGTCTGCCGCGGCCCAGTCCGCGCGAAACGCCGAGGATGCTCCTGCGGCAATGGCCGCCTTGGCACCTGACG
>SKKK01000659.1 GCA_007121535.1 Planctomycetaceae bacterium
CGCCGGTTATGGACGCCAACGGCGGCTAGCGCCGTGCCGCTCATTTATCGCGACCGCAAGCCTGGACAACGCACTACAGCTTTAACGTCGTCCTCGCATCATGATCTCGTGAGATCGTTGAGCGTAGTAGTCCGGCGAACGTTGGAAACGCTCCAAGCTGGCTTCCTCGGCAAACAGATACATTTGGCCTCGGAACCACATGCCGTGTTTTCGCTGGCCCTCGATCGCAACGCCGTGATCGATGAAACGCGTCGGATCGTAACCTGCCAGGACGGGGCTGTAACGATCGGGATCGGCCATGAATTGTTGCTTCAAATCGGGCGAGACGAACAGGTAGGTCCGGCCGCGATGGTAAGCTCCCCAACGCGGGTCGCCCTGCTCCCAGGTCTCTCGCACGGTCAGCGTGACGGGGCAGAAGCCCTCCAAGGCCAATTTGAATTCCGCCTCGGAGGAATCGTTCCCCGGCTGTCCGGGAGGGTCGGTCAAAGGCTGCCAACTGTGACGGTCTGCCCCATGCGATTCGCCGCGATGTGTCGGCAGTTGGTCGCGAGAGTTGGTGAAGTGACCATGCTGCTGATCGGCAAAGGGCGCAGGATTGGCTCGCGCGGTCGGGTCGACGTACTGGGGATGCTGTTGCTGTGGTGCTTGCGCGTACGGGGTCTGGTGGGACATGTGCCGCCCGGCTGCCAATTGATTCAACGCATGCAGGTACTCGCCCGGGTCGACCGGCGTCGTCATCTGATGCACGACCCGTCCGGACGGCTCAATGAAAACGTCGGTGGGAAAGCTTTGGACACCATAGTGTCGCGCCACTTCCGGCGAGCGTTGGATGTCGATTTTGACGGGGACGTAGTTCTGGGAAATGGCGGCCGTCACGTCCTCGCGCGGGTAGACTTCGCGCGACAAACGCTGGCAAGGGCCGCACCAATCGGCGTAGAAGTGAAGCAGAACAAGTTGCTGCCTCTCATGGGCGATCTGCTGCGCCTGGCGAATGTCGCTCAACCATGGAACCGCTGCCACGGCATCACCAATCAGGCTAGAAGACATCATGCCGCAGACGATCGATAAGCAAATGAAACGCATGGAAACAACCGTTCTTTCAAGATTTGGGGCGAAAAGAGCCATTTCTGTTGCTGTATCGGCTGGAACCCCGCCGGAAATTGGGCAAAATCTGCCGATTATTCGGATTTTTCGGGGCTACCAAGCGACGTAACGACCAAGTGACCGATATTTCGTGCTTTCGAACGGCAAAAAAAGGCTGCAAAAGACGGAAAAATTATGGAAGTTTTTGCGAACCCCTGCAGATCTCGGTTGACAGGTCCGCAAACATCTGTAATATTCTCGTAATTGGCAGTCTAATCCGTTGCGTCGAATGTGCTCGAAAGAGAATTCGGCAACCTTCCCCCCTCAGAAGTTGTTGATCTTGGTGAGGGTAATGGAAAGAACCTTGGGGGAATTTGGACCGCTCTGCTGACAAGGCCAAGTGGTCTGCATCGTTCTGCCAGCTTCCTCGACAGTCTGAGTCAATGTTCGCTCGATCCTGAAATCGAGTGTCTGGATTGTGGCCGGATAGGTGGAGGAAGGCCGAGAGACGAGGCATTTTGCCGCTCGCTTACGTTTCCGCCGTCAAGTTATGTGTGGCGGGTTTGGAATTCGATCGTTCCACGGCGAAATTCACTTCTGGCATGGCTGGAAGCTTGAGGCGGTGGATGATCGATCGTTGAATCCCAATGGATGCCGGCATCAGGAAGGCATTTGCGCCGGCTGTGTAAATGGTGAGTCCCATGACAAAAAAGAGACAACGGTCCAGGTCCGGAGGACGTTCCGGCGGGAAGGTTTCCAACAACAATGGGCGGCCCAGGCGACGGCGGCGGTCGGCGCCCAGTGACGGCCCCTCTGCAGCAGATCGCGAACGGGATTTTGCAGAAGACGCGGATGCCCCGCTCGAACCGGGCGTCGGGCTGCTGGAGATGCATCCCAACGGTTACGGTTTCTTGCGAAGTCCGGAAAACAATTATTCTCGCGAGCGTACGGACCCGTTCGTGCCCAGTACGATGATCGAAAAGTACGGCTTGCGTCAAGGAGTGATGATCTCCGGGACCGTCCAACAGGCGCGGCGTCAACAGGGGCCGCGGCTGCGGGAAATCACCGACGTGGACGGGATGGATCCGGAGGAGTACAGCCAAGTCAAGACGTTCGAGTCGCTGACGCCGATCAATCCCGAAGTCTGGTATCGGCTGGAGGTGGGCGAGCAACCGTTGACCACGCGAGTGATGGATTTGCTGACACCGTTGGGGCGCGGCCAACGAGCCCTGATCGTCGCGCCGCCTCGGACAGGCAAGACCATCCTGCTGCAACACATCAGTCAAGGGATCGCATCGAACTATCCCGAAGTCAAATTGATCGTGCTGCTGATCGACGAACGGCCCGAAGAAGTCACGGACATGCGGCGCAATGTCAATGGGGAAGTGGTCGCCAGCAGCCTGGATCAAGATGTCGAAAGCCACGTGCGGCTTTCGCAGTTGATCGTCGAGCGATGCCGCCGCCTGGCCGAGATGGGGCGGGACGTTTTTCTTTTGATGGATTCCATCACGCGTTTGGCTCGCGCTTTCAACAAGTGGGTGGGGAACACGGGCCGGACGATGAGTGGTGGTGTGGACATCAAGGCGATGGACGTGCCCAAAAAGCTGTTTGCCACCGCCCGGGCGTTCGAAGAAGGTGGCTCGCTGACGATCGTCGGCACCGCGCTGATCGATACGGGCAGCCGCATGGACGAGTTGATCTTTCAAGAATTCAAGGGCACCGGCAACATGGAATTGGTGCTCGATCGCAAGCTGTCGGATCGCCGGATCTGGCCGGCGATCGATATCACGCAATCCGGCACTCGCCGCGAAGAACTGCTGCACGACGCCGACACGCTGCACGCGGTGACGATGCTGCGACGAACGCTGACCACCATGCATCCGGTGGATGCAATGGAACAGTTGACCAAACAACTGGGACGCTTCAAGAGCAATGCCGAGTTCCTGCAGTTGATCAGCGGAAAACTGCTGGTCGACTGAGGACCGCCGAAACAATGCGGCCGGTGAACCTAACGAACTCGCCGTGAAGCGTAACGCCGTGAAGTATTTTCTGACGCGAAAAGGCCAGTGCAAGAAGACCGTAGCCGAATTCGCCAGAATTCGGAATACCGTGTCGTTTCGGCAACGCTGCAAAATCTTGGATTTCCGGGCGTCGGATGGGGGATGGGTCGACGGGAGTCCGCCCGTGTCCTTTCGAACGTCGTCGAGGTTGCTTATCGCTATTCCCAGATGACGTGCGGGGCTTTGACGGCTTCTCCTGGGACTGTTTGTCAGCAGCCGACTCGTTCGTGTCTTGTGCGGCAACCATATCATCGGTTCGCTCGGTCCGAGATCCGAACAGCATCCGCCGCAACCGCCGGATGCTCAGGTTCTTCTCCCGCAGCAAGACCAGGACCGTAGTGCTCCACACCAGCAGCAGACGAGGTGGGCGAGCCAAAAAACCCTGGCCGTCGTACAGCAGGACTTTGATCGCCGTGCCTTGGCGGTTACGGAAAATGAAAGCACAGCCGGTCATGGGATCTTCTTGGAGTTGCTGTCGGCAGATGGCCGCCAAGCCGTCGATCCCTTTGCGGAAGTCCACTGGCTGCGTGGCCACCAGGATGCGCATCAAAGGGCCGGTCAGTCCCAATTGTTGGCACCACTGTTCGAGCCGTTCGGGACTGAGCTGCACGGCCCGGGCGGTCTGTTTGACACCCTGTACCCGATGGCCCCATGGGTACCAAGGCTCAACCCGCCCCCTATGCTGGCGACTCAATCGGCCGCGGAACGCCCATGCGCGTCCAGCCAAGCGCGCAGGTCATCGAGCGACCGAAGATCCAGAAGTGTCTCTCCCAGTTCCTCTAATTGTTGCAGGGGCAGTCGATTTAGCCGCTGGCGGATGTCGTCCGGGAGTGGCCCGCAGATCCGGGGCAACAGCCCCAAAAGCACGGACTGTGCCCCCTCTTGCTTTCCCCTCTCTTGGGCGATGCGTTCCACAGATGTGACGTAGGGCATATCCAAGCTCTCCTCCAAAACAACCAGTTCTTCTTCGAATTTTCGGCTCAGGTCCTCCGGCAAGCTCATCATCCAGTCGATCAGCCGAAAGATCTCGCGCACCTCATCTGCATTATACCCGAGATCGTACAGGTTGCGCACCAGTTGCCACTTGGCCCGGTAACGCCCGGTC
>SKKK01000358.1 GCA_007121535.1 Planctomycetaceae bacterium
ACCGTCGCTTTGAAGGTTCCCGATCGAGACGGAAAACTCACCAATATCACGCTGGGCTTTGAATCGCTGGATGGTTACCTGGGCGATCATCCGTACTTCGGCGCCACGGTCGGTCGCTACTGCAACCGGATCGCCTTGGGGCGATTTACCTTGGACGGCCACGAGTATACGCTGGCGACCAACAATGACGCCAATCATCTGCACGGTGGCGACGTGGGTTTCAACAAGGTCGTGTGGAAAGCCGAACCGGTAATGACCGATTCCGCAGTGGGCCTGCGGTTTAGGTACCTGAGCCCCGATGGCGAGGAAGGCTATCCGGGAAACCTGTCGGTCACCGCCGTTTACCTATTGACCAATGACGACCAGCTTTTGGTCGAGTTCACAGCGGCGACGGACAAAGCGACGCCGGTCAACTTGACGAACCACAATTACTGGAACCTGGCCGGCGCGGGTTCGGGAACGATCCGCGATCATGTCTTGGAGATCCCTGCGGATCGCTACCTGCCTGTCGACGAAGGCCTGATCCCAACCGGCGAGTTGGCCGAAGTCGCCGATACACCGCTGGATTTTACTCAACCGGAGAAGATCGGCGCGCGACTGGATCAGATCCAGGCGGACCCGGTGGGCTACGATCACTGCTATGTCTTACGCGGCGAGATCGGTCAGATGAAGTTGGCCGCTCGAGTGAAAGATCCCCAAACGGGCCGCGTGATGGAGATCCACACCACCCAACCCGGACTGCAATTCTACAGCGGCAACTTCCTGGACGGTTCGGATGCCAACGGCGGTTACCAACAGTACGAAGGTTTCTGTCTGGAGACGCAGCATTTCCCCGATTCACCCAACCAGCCGGATTTCCCCAGCACGATCCTGCGTCCCGGCGACACCTACCATCACATCACGATCCACCGGTTTACCGTTGAGTAAGCGTGGTATTGTGCGAGGTCGTTGGGGTGCGAGGGCGGCGCGAGGTGCGAGTTGTTGCGCGTGAGTAGCCAATCAATCATGCTCCCGCCGACACAGGGTCGGCGGTGAGCGGGACCGCGCGTGCGAACGCGGTCTAGCTGACCAGTCAAGCTTCCGCCGACACGGGGTCGGCGGTGAGCATCTGAAACGGACCCCAACCGCGCAAGACTCCCCGCCGAGCCCGCGTCGGCGGATCTATGACTGGCCAGCTAGCCGTTCCACCCCGCGTCCACCTTCTCCCCCGTTTCACCGCCGACCCCGCGTCGGCGGATTCATGGCTGGTCAGCTAGCCCGTTCCACCCCGCGTCCACCTTCTTCCCCGATTCACCGCCGACCCCGTGTCGGCGGATTCATGGCTGGTCAGCTAGCCCGTTCCACCGTGCATCCCACCTTTCCCGTTTCACCGCCGACCCCGCGTCGGCGGATTCATGGCTGGTCAGCTAGCCCGTTCCACCCTGCATCCCACCTTCTTTCCCGTTCACCGCCGACCCCGTGTCGGCGGATTCATGGCTGGTCAGCTAGACCGTTCCACCCCGCATCCCACCTTCTTTCCCGTTCACCGCCGACCCCGTGTCGGCGGATTCATGGCTGGTCAGCTAGCCCGTTCCACCCTGCATCCCACCTTCTTTCCCGTTCACCGCCGACCCCGTGTCGGCGGATTCATGGCTGGTCAGCTAGACGCTCATCTGGCGTCCCATCTTTCCCCATCTGCCACCGGCGCCGCGTCGGCGGTAGAATGACCGATGCACGTCCCACATTTTCGACCATGAAAGGCCGCCTTGATGCTCGAACCCCTCTACACGCCGAGCAATTGCAAGCCGGCGTTTCAACTGCGTTGGTCGTTGGCCCTGTTTCCTTACGCAGAGCTACCCAGCCCCGATTCGTGGATCGACGGTCTGAAACGTGGGACCGAAGGCGACGGAGTCCGCGTGCTCGAATACCGTCGGCGAGCTTCCGACGTGTGGCAGTTCTTGGTCTCGACCCAACCAAACGTAGCGCCGCCGCAAGTCATCAAATCGGTCAAGGGCCGATTGCAAAACCTTGTGCGTCACACTCACCCAAAGGCCTTTCGTCGAAATTTTTCGCTTAGCAGCCTGGGCGATGCCAACCGTGCCAGCGTCGAACAGTACGTATCAGATCAACTGGGCCATCATCGGATGGCGGACGCGCGAATTCAGGCTCGGCTCGCTCGATACCAACTGGCGTTTCCCGATGCCGATCTTTCACAGCCCGTCTTCAGCGATCACGGGCGCTACGTGTACAACCTGCATCTTGTGTTCGTCCTCTCGGAGCGGTCAAGTGATGTGAGCGTGGAATTCCTTGACGCGACGCGAGACATGGTACTCAAAGTAGCTCGAAAAAAGGGGCACGAACTATCGCATCTGGCGATTCTGGCGGATCATCTGCATATGACCTTGAAAGCACCTTATGAGTGTTCACCTCAGGAGATTGCGCTCAGTTATCTGAACAACTTGGCGTACGCTCATGGCTTGCGTCCGGTGTATCAATACGGATACTTCGTCGGCACGTTCGGCGAATACGACATGAACGCCGTGCGAAGGTCTGGGACCTCCGCTGGATGACGCGGTTTTGAGGGCCAATCAAAGATCCGTCGACACGGGGTTGGGATGGCTGGGTGCGCGTGGGAGGCTGGTCTAGCGGACCAATCATGCTCCCGCCGACACAGGGTCGGCGGTGAGCGGGACCGTGTGTGCGAACGCGGTCTAGCGGGCCAATCAAGCTTCCGCCGACGCAGGGTCGGCGGTGAGCGAGACCGTGCGTGCAAACGCGGTCTAGCTGACCAATCAGGCTTCCGCCGACACGGGGTCGGCGGTGAGCGAGACCGTGCGTGCAAACGCGGTCTAGCGGACCAGTCAAGCTTCCGCCGACGCAGGGTCGGCGGTGAGCAACGGAACCCGCGTACAACTCACCGCCGACCCCGTGTCGGCGGATCAATGGCTGGTCGGCTAGCCCGGTCCACCCCACGTCCCACCTTTTCCCCGGTTCACCGCCGATCCTGCAGCGGCGGGTAACAGCGCCTTACCGCTTACTGGAAATAGGCGATGGCGTTGCGGAAGATCTGTAGGCCGTCGCCTGATTCGGCTGGGGGGCGGCGGGTCCATTGGGGATGGTGAGTTGGATCGATATGACGCTCCGGATGCGGCATCATCCCGAAGACGCGGCCCGACGGATCGCAGACTCCGGCCACGTCGGCTTGCGAGCCGTTGGGGTTGTCGGGGTAGGACAGAGGGCTGCCATTCTCGCTCCCGGCGTAGCGCAAGCACAACTGCTGCTGATCCTGCAACCGCGCCAAGGCCGCCGGATCGCGGGCGACGAATTTGCCTTCGGCATGGGCCACGGGTAACTCCAGGCCGTCGATACCACGCAGAAACACGCACTTTTCCGGCTCGGCCAAGAGCCGCACCCAGCGATCTTCGTACTTGCCCGAATCGTTCCACATCAGCGTCGCCGGCGGCCCCAAGTTGCCATCGTCCAACAACAGGCCCGATTTGATCAGAACCTGAAAGCCGTTGCAGATACCCAGGATCAGCTTGCCCGCCGCCTTGAACTCGGCCAACACGGCTCCCAGGTGATGGCGGATCAGATTTGCGAGGATCTTGCCCGCAGCCACGTCGTCGCCAAAGCTGAATCCACCCGGGATGCACAAAACCTGGAAATCACAAGGTATCTGCGGGTCGTCCAACAAGCGATTGACGTGAACGACTTCGGCACGGCCGCCCGCCCGTTCAAAAGCGAACGCCGTCTCCTGATCGCAGTTGGTGCCAGGTGCTCGAAGTACCAAAACGCGGGGTATGGCCATGGGTATCCAAGGAAAAACGGGAATCGGGAATCTACCAACGCAACGGTTTCTGCCAAGCCTCTTTCAGCTCGTACACATCAGCCTGAAGAATCAGCCGCGACTGAGGGTCCTCGGCCGTCCGGATCGTCAATCGGCCATCGTCGGTGACCTGGCCGATCCGCGCGTGCGGTACGCCATCCAGGCTCGCTTCGAACGCTTGTCGATCGTCCGGCGACACTTCGCACAACAGTCGCGAATTCGACTCGGCGAACATCAGCACGGTCTCCAACGATGGCGCAGCGGTCGCTTCGACTTGATGCGGCGCCGCATCCAGCCCGATGCTCGCTCCGCAGCCGCCCGCAAAGGCCATCTCGGCCAATGCGACGGCCAATCCGCCCTCGCTCAGGTCATGACACGCGCGAACCCAACCGTTCCGGATCGCCGCATGAATGGCGGCGTAGGTCTTCGCGGCCATCCGGGGATCGAGCACCGGGACTTGACCGCCCGTCAGTCCGCCGACCAATGCGAAATGCGAACCACCCAGTTCGTCTCGCGTTGTCCCGACCAGATAGATCAAATTGCCCGGCTGTTTCAGGTCCATGGTGACGCATTGCCGTACGTCTTCCACCTGGCCCAGGGCGCTGATCAACAGCGAAGGGGGGATCGAGATCGTTTGCCGTTTGCCCTGTTCGTCCTCGTAGCTGAACTCGTTATTCAGACTGTCCTTGCCGCTGACAAAAGGCGTCCCCAACGCCACCGCCACGTCGTGGCAGGCCAGCGCGGCTCGCACCAACGAGCCCAAAGTCTCGGGCCGATCGGTGTAGCCCCAGCAGAAGTTATCCAGGAGGGCGATCCGCTGCGGATCGGCGCCCACGGCCACCGCGTTGCGAACCGCCTCGTCGATCGCACTGGCGGCCATGTGGTACGGGTCCAGGTCTCCGTAGTGCGGATTCATTCCACATGCGACGACCAAGCCGCGCCGCGACGAGATCACCGGACGCAACACGGCCGCGTCGCTGGGGCCATCGTTCGCGACGCCGACCAGCGGTTTAATCACGCTGCCACCCTGCACTTCGTGATCGTACTGGCGGATCACCCATTCTTTGCTGGCCACATTCAACGATCCGAGAATCGCCCGCAGGATCGACGCCGCGTCGTCATCTTGGGGTTCGGGCCTTGGAGCCCCGTCGATGCCGGTCAAGAGTTGGACTGGCGGGGGCTCGAAGACCGCACTGCGCACCACCGGTGGTCGGCCGTCGTGCAGGAACTCCATGGACAATTGTCCCACCGTGTGACCGTCGTATTTCAACTCAAGGCAGCCGGTGGACTCGAAACGGCCGATGATCGTCGCCTCGACGTCCTCGGATCGACACAATTCAGCGAATTCTTCCCAGTGCTCGGGCGGTACCGACAACACCATCCGCTCCTGCGCCTCGGAGATCCAGATCTCGGTGTAGGTCAGGCCTTCATATTTCAGCGGTGCGCGTTCCAACCATACTTCGGCGCCGATCTCTTCGCCCATTTCGCCCACGGCACTGGAGAAACCACCGGCGCCGCAATCGGTTACCGCGTGGTACAAGCCGCGGTCGCGAGCTTGGATCAGCACGTCCAGCACCATCTTTTCCGTGATCGCGTTGCCGATCTGGACCGCTCCGCCCGACAGGGTTTCGCTCTCGCTGGTCAATTCGGCCGAGCTGAACGTGGCGCCGTGAATGCCATCGCGGCCGGTGCGACCTCCGATCGCGACGATCCAGTCCCCGGCGCGCGGCTGCTTTTCGGCTTTATCTGCCGGCAGCAACCCCACGTTGCCACAGTAGACCAACGGATTGCCCAGGTACCGAGGATCGAAGTAGATCGCCCCGTTGACCGTCGGGATGCCCATGCGGTTGCCATAGTCCCGCACGCCCGACACGACGCCCTTCATCACTCGGCGGGGATGAAGCACGCCGGGCGGCAATTGATCGGCCGGCGTATCGGGGGGCGCAAAGCAGAATACGTCCGTGTTGCAGACCGGCTTGGCGCCCATCCCGGTTCCCATCGGGTCGCGAATGACGCCGCCGATCCCCGTGTTGGCGCCTCCGTAAGGTTCCAACGCCGATGGGTGATTGTGGGTTTCGACTTTGAATACCACGTGATAGTCGTCGTCAAAGCGAACCACGCCCGCGTTGTCCTTGAAGACGCTGACGCACCAATCATCTTTTCCCAAGCGACGTCGAATCTCCTGCGTCGCGGCGAAGATGGTCTCTTTCAACATGTTCTCGAAATGCTGCTCGCCCCGGTCGTCCCGATAGGCGATCCGTCCGGCCAGCGTTTTGTGGCTGCAGTGCTCGCTCCACGTCTGCGCCAACGTCTCCAGTTCGATATCCGTAGGATCGCGACCCAGATCGCGATAGAACTGCCGGATCGTCTGCATTTCCACCAGCGTCAGATAAAGCTGGCCCTCGCGGCTGAGCTGCAGCAAGGCGTCGTCCTGCAGTTCTCGGATCGGGACCGTAACCAATTGGAATTGGTGGGGCGAGCCGACGTGCAGTTCGGTCAGCTCCAGCGGCCCCATGACCAGTTGTTCGATCGAATCGTTCGCCAGAATCTTCGACCCGAACTGCGGGACCGTCGCGGGATCGAGCCCCGTGATCCAGTACTTGCGCAACGTCCGCACCGCGTCCACGGTCACGTTGAAGTCCGCGATGGCTTGCGCCGCACTTTGAGCCACCGGGTCCATCACACCCGGCTTGCGGAGCACGTGGATCAAGCTGGGCGAGCCCGCCGCGGGATCAGGCGTCTGGCTCAGCACCGCATCGCCGACCGGAGCCACCACCGTGCGTTCGACCACCGAGTCCGAAAACAATTGGCTGGCCAACCATTCGACCTGCGCTCGATCCAAATCTCCTTGCAGCAGATACCCGTGGGCCGCTCGAATCGCCAAGTTTCGGCCCAACCCCAGATCGGCCGCGTCGGCCGCGACACGTTGTCCCGCCGAGTCCGGTAGCCCCTGGGCGGGATGAATATCGATTTCCCAAAGCGTCACGATTCAGATTTCCTTATCTCCGAACTCAGGATGGGCAAATGAAATACTTTCGCGTTTTGTGGGAAGGGGTCGGGAGTCGTTTTCGGAGAAAGTATGTACCATGTGGTTGGTCGTTACCCGAATACGACTCCCGACCCCCGTTCGCCCGGAACTCCACACGGTGCCCCGCCGCTTCGTTCGTAACTTTCGCAGACAAGCGAACGTGACGCAAGGGACCTTACGACGTGATCAATGACAACTTCCCGGCTATCGTTGTGTGGTTTCGTGAGCGGCACGGCGCTAGCCGCCGGTCGTTGGTGGGAAACCGGCGGCTAGCGCCGTGCCGCTCAGGGAGCCGTCTTTGCACCCGAACGGATCAGGCCACGCCGATGTCCCCGCACAGGTAGACATCCTGGATCGCGTTCAACAAGGCAACCCCTTCCTCCATGGGTTTCTGGAACGCCTTTCGACCGCTGATCAACCCGATCCCGCCAGCTCGCTTGTTGATCACGGCGGTCTTGACGGCCTGGACAATGTCGTCCTTGCCCGACGGTCCGCCGCTGTTGATCAGTCCCATGCGGCCCATGTAGTTGTTGACCACTTGGTAGCGGGTCAGATCGATCGGATGTTCGCTGTTCAGGTCGGTATACATCTTCTCGCTGAACTTTCCGTAACTGCCGCTTTGGTTCAGCGCCTTGTAACCTCCGTCCTGGGTGGGCAGCTTCTGCTTGATCAAGTCGGCCTGGATGGTCACGCCAAGATGATTCGCCTGGCCCGTCAGATCGCTGCTGGTGTGATGATCCTGGCCATCGACTTTGAAAGCCGAGTTGCGCAGGTAGCACCACAGCACGGTCGCCATCCCCAGTTCATGGGCTAAGGCAAACGCCTCGCTGACCTCGACGATTTGTCGCGTGCTTTCCTCCGAACCGAAGTAGATGGTCGCCCCCACGGCAGCGGCACCCATGTCCCAAGCCTGCTGGACGTTGGCAAACATGACCTGATCGAATTTGTTGGGACAGGTCAACAGCTCGTTATGATTGATCTTGACGATAAAGGGGATCTTGTGAGCGTATTTTCGAGCCACGCTGCCCAGGACCCCCAGGGTCGAAGCCACACCGTTGCAGCCGCCTTCGATGGCCAGCCGAACGATGTTTTCCGAATCGAAGTAGATGGGATTCGGCGCGAACGATGCGCCCCCGGCATGCTCGATGCCCTGATCGACCGGCAGCAGCGACAGATAGCCTGTGCCCGCCAAACGTCCCGTTTGGCCAAAAAATCGCTGCAGGTTGTTCAACACCGGGATCGTTCGATCCGAGGGACCGAAAATCCGCTCGACCCAGTCCGGGCCGGGCACGTGCAGATGTTCCTTGGCGACTTTCGGGTTCTGAAAGGTCAACAGGGACGCTCCATCATCGCCCAAGAGAGTCTCGATACGACTGATTTCCGTCATCACTCACCTCCGCATCTGCTGAGTTATTTGCTCGATCGTCCAGGTTCTCCGCACCCGGCGTCGATGAATCGGCCACCGCGATCACTGGCAGAGAACGCTCCGGGAAGCCTGCATTCTTACCCACCCGGCCCCTAGTGTCAATCTGCCGACCAACTCCGTCAATCCGCCACGTTCGATCAAGCCTCGCGATCAGGCCGCCGCTCGTCTTCGGGTGAACCGAACACTTCCCCTTCTCGATCACCGGCCTTCAATTGCCGACGGATCTGTTCCAGTCGTTTTGCCAATTCGGCTTCGAAGCCCCGCTGCACCGGACGGTAGTAGATGCGATCAACGCCCAGATAGTCTTGCGCCGCGACACCACTGGCCTCGTCATGGGAGTATTGATAACCCTCGCCATGGCCCAATTTGCCGGCTCCCCGATAATGCGAATCGCGCAGATGCCGTGGTACCGGCAGCAGCCGAGACTCCCGGATGTCGCGTCGCGCTTCCGAGATCGCCGTGGTGGCGGCATTCGACTTGGGGGCACAAGCCAAGTACGTGACGGCTTGGCTGAGCGTCAGTTGGCATTCGGGCAGCCCGATGAACTCACAGGCCTGCATGGCCGCCACGGCCAACGGCAACGCCTGCGGATCGGCGTTGCCGATGTCCTCGCTGGCCAGAATGATCAGCCGTCGGCACAGGAACCGAATCTCCTCACCGCCCTCCAACATCCGAGCCAGCCAGTACAGAGCCGCGTCGGGGTCCGAACCACGGATGCTCTTGATCAACGCGCTGGAAGTGTCGTAATGAGCATCGCCGTCGGCGTCGTACTGCACCGCTTTGCGCTGCACGGATTCCACCGCCAGATGCCGGGTGAATTCGATGGGCTGCTGACCGCCGGATAACACGCCGATTTCCAAGGCGGTCAACGCCCGCCGCGCGTCGCCGTCACAGACCTCGGCCAAATAGTTCAAAGCATCCTCGGCCATGCGAATCGTATAATGTCCCAGTCCGCGACGGCTGTCGGCCAGAGCGCGTCGCAACAGGATCTTGATGTCGTCCGGCGATAACGGTTCCAACTGGAAGATCTGGCTGCGACTGACCAGTGCGCTGTTGACCGCGAAGAAAGGATTCGAAGTCGTCGCGCCCACCAACGTCACCACGCCCTCTTCCACGTCCGGCAACAAGGCGTCTTGTTGACTCTTGTTGAAACGGTGGATTTCGTCCACAAACAACAGCGTCTTCTGGCCGTCGGTCGCGATCCGGTCACGCGCTTCGTCCAGGATCTGCCGCAAGTCCTTGACTCCGCTGGTCACCGCGCTCAACTGCCGGAAACGCGCTTTCGTCTCGGTGGCCAGGATGCGGGCCAGTGTCGTCTTGCCGGACCCGGGAGGCCCGAAGAAGATTACCGAACCCAGGCGATCCGCCAACAGCAATCGCCGGAGCAGTTTTCCCTCGCCCAGAAAATGTTGCTGGCCCACAAACTCATCCAGTCGCGTGGGCCGCATTCGAGCGGCCAACGGTTGAACTCGCTGAAGGTTCTGCTGCTCGGCGTCTTCGAACAAGGATTTCCCGGCCATGGTCCTTATGATGCCACATGCCTGGCATGCTGCCAAGTCATCGATTACCCCTTTCTTGCCCGGATCACGGACTGGATCACCGCATCCAGGTCATGGCGGTTTCGTACGGGGATCGTTTCGTGCAAGCGGGTCAGGTCGGGGACGCGGCGTCGAACATCTTCGAAGTCGGCATCGTAGGCCTGGCTGTAGCTTTGGTACTGGATCGCCGAAGTCGAGCCGGTAGCGGCCAGCACACGATGCGCCAGGTCGACGATCGATACCGGTTGGTCGCTGCCGATGTTGAAGACGCGGCCTTCTGCCTGTGCGGTTTCCATCAACTGCGTCACCGCGACGATGACGTCCTGGACGTGTGCAAAGCAGCGGATCTGACTGCCGTCGTCGTGCACGACCAGCGGTTGACCTTCCAACGCCGCGTCGACGAATCGAGGCAATACCATCCCGTAAGCTCCCGATTGCCTCGGGCCCACGACGTTGAAGAAGCGCCCGATCACCACCGGTAATCCGTATTGGCGATGGCAGGCCAAGGCCAGGAATTCGTCGATGGCTTTCGACGCACCATACGACCAGCGAGCGCGGGTGGTCGAGCCGAAAATCAGATCGTCCTCTTCGTGGAATGTCTCCTTGGGGTTCTTCCCGTAGACTTCACTGGTGCTGGCCAGGAAAAACTTGACCGGCTGACCGTCGCGATGACGTTCGACCATGGCATCCAGCAGCAATTCGGTGGGATGGATGTTCCGCTCGATCGTCTCCTTGGGCTGTCGAGCCACAAGGGCGACCCCGACCGCTGCGGCCAGATGATACACCTGGTCGACGTCCGCCGTCAGACGTGAGACCAGTTCCGGATCGCCGATATCTCCCTCGACGCAGGTCAGCGCGGGGTGATCTTGCACGGCCGCCAGGTTTTCGAACGTACCGGTCGATAGATCGTCGACCACCGTCACCGCATCCCCGCGCGTCAGCAGCGCTTCGGTCAGATGCGATCCGATAAATCCGGCGCCGCCGGTCACCAGAATTTTCTTCACAGATGAGCCTCTCTTAGTCCTTCAATTGAAATAGTCGGATCAGGGCGTCCCGTAATCCATGGGACGAACCTTGCCGCGCCTCGTCCCGCAAGGATTCCAGCGGCGGATGCAGCAGCTTGTTGACCAGTCGATCGAAGGATCGGGAGATCTCCTGCTGAGTCCGTTGGTCGACATCTCCCAGCTTGTTCCACAGACGCTGAAGCTCCTCCTGCCGCAGCCGATCGGCCTGGTCGCGCAGACGCTTGATGGCGGGGGCGGTCGCACGATGGTTCAGATCCGCCATGAACCGCTGCGTCTCGGCCTCGATGATCCGTTCGGCCTTGGGCCACTCCTTTTCCCGCAGGCGACGATTGGCTTCGCAGGCATGTTTCAGGTCGTCGATCGAATAAAGGTAGACCCCCAAAAAATCCCCGATCGTCGGATCGAAGTCGCGGGGCACGGCCAGATCGAGGATGAAGATGGGACGTTGCTGTCGCTGCTGATGGATCGATCGATACTGGTCGGCTGTCAAGACAGGTTCGTTCGAGCCGGTAGTGCCGATCACCAGATCCGCAGCAACCAGTTCCGGCTCCAATTCCTCCCAAGGCCTGGCATGGCCGCCGACGCGTTTTGCCAAATCCATCGCTCGCTGAGTGTTGCGGTTGCAGACGGTGATCCTGCGGGCGCCTTCGGCTCGCAGGTACTTGAGCGTCTCTTCACCCATTTCGCCCGCTCCGATCACCAGCACCTGTTTATCGTCGAAACGCTCGAAGATCTGAGCCGCGAAATCGGCCACCGCCACGCTCGGAATGCTGACTCGCCGCTGGTTGATCGCCGTTTCGTTCGCCACTCGCTTGGCCACGTGAATCGCTGCCTGGAACATCGCGTTGGTTAGTGGCCCCGCGGTGTCCACCTGACGCGCCAGATCGTAGGCCTGCTTGACTTGAGCCAGCACCTGGGCCTCGCCGACCACCATGCTGTCCAGACTGGACGCCACCATGAACAGATGACGCACCACATCTTCTCCCGTCCGCTCGAACAAAGCGTCGAAGATATCGACGGTCTTCAAATCGTGAATCTCAGCCAGATACGTCACCAGATCGTGGTGGGTCGGGCAAGCCGTGTCGATATGTGAAGCCGAATAGAGTTCGACGCGGTTGCAGGTCGAGATCAGCACCGCCTCCGACTCGGGAAACTGCCGCTGCAAGCGGTTCAACGCCGCCGGGATCTCCTCGGGAGGAAAGGCCAAACGCTCTCGAAACTCGATCGGCGAATGGTGGTGGCTACACCCAACCATCTGCAATTTCATCGACCACCTCCGCCGCCCGGGGGCGGTGCCCCATCGGTAGCCGATGGATCGACGATGGTCTCCGGCGCGTAGGCGTTCGGACTGGCATGTCCCGAAGGGCCCCAAAGTACGATGGCCAACACAAATCCCAAGAAGACAAAACTGGCCACCGTCAAATAGGCGACCTTGCGACCCTGTTGAGCCGGTTTGTAGGTTACTTCAAAAACCAGCACCGCGATCAGCCAAACCAGCAGCAAGCCGGAAGTCCAGACCACAGGATCGGTCCACGCCATGCCCTGATCGAACTTCAGCATGTTCATCACGACCCCCGACAACAGGCCTACGCCCAGCAGACAGGGCGAGATGATCGAAGCTCTTTGATTCGAACGTTGAAGCCACTCCAAACTAGGCAACCGCAATCCCTGACGAGGCGGCAGTTTATGCTTCAATCGGTACGAATGTACCAAGTACATCACTCCGGCCACAAAACCAAGCGTTGCTGAAACCACGCCCAATAAGAGGAAGACCCCATGGACCAGCCCCCATGCCAACATCGCGCGATCTCGCGGAAAAGGGGGGACGTCCTGAAATAGGTAGGCAACCCCCACCAGAATCAACACAACCGGCAGAATGAAAATTCCCAAGGCGGCGTGAGGCCGACGCGCCACGGTGAACAGATAGACAAAGGCAACTCCCCAGCCCGCCAAAAGAAGCCAGTCGTACCAGCTAGAAAGAGGAGGCGAGAGGTCATGGTCACGAACGCTGCGCATCACCAGATAGATCGTATGAGCAAGCAGCCCCGCTGCCGTAAACCCGATCGCAACGATGTTACGGATGGGAACACGCAGAAACAGCCGTGAAATCTCCAACGCCAGCGCTACCAAGTAACTGGCTGCGAAGCAAACGAATTGAATCTGTGAAAGCATCCCGGAAAATCACCTGAAAGTGGAAAACCCACCGTCTCCCCACCTCGATCCGAACTCATTATGCCAAGCATCTTCGGCGGCGGCTATTCCCGTCTTACGAAGAAACGCGAGATCGTGAATTGTTGGCCGAAAACGACTCCCCACCCTTGTCGATGTAGAGTAAACTAAGAGTACGGATCCTTTTCGGAGTTGCTGTTGCTATGCCGAACGAGCTGCCAGAACGGTACCACCACACCCAGAGTGGGGCGTTGTATCTGATCACAGTGGCCGTGGCGATCGTCGTCTTTGCGATGGCGGGAACCGCTTGGAAGGAACCGACACTCGTCATCGGATTGTTGATCCTGGCGGGAATCTTTGTCCTGTTGTCCCTGATGTTCAAGCATTTGACGGTAAGCGACGAGGGGGAGTATTTGGCCGTGCGATTTGGACCGCTACCCGTCTTCCGACGGCGGATTCCCTACGCGGACATCTCGTCCGTCCAAGCGGATCGAACATCATGGATCGACGGTTGGGGTATCCACTGGGTGCCCGGTCGCGGCTACACCTACAACCTGTGGGGATTCTCTTGTGTGAAACTCGAAGTGCGCGGCCGGGTGATCCGAATCGGCAGCGATGACGTTGAAAATCTTGTGAAATTCATCAAAGCGAAAATCGCGGAAAGAGGTTGACCATGTTGTGTGCGGCCGAGCTGGGGCAGAAGATCGATAAGAAGGTCTTTAACGAGCGAGTGCCGAGCCTGCGTACGGAACTGCTGCTGGCTCAGAATCAGTTGCGGCAGGCGGCGGACTTTTCGGTCGTCGCCGTGGTGGCGGGCAGTGATGCGGCGGGCAAAGGCCGAACCGTGAACCGTTTGCATCAGTGGCTGGACACCCGGTATGTGCAGACGCACGCTTTCGATCAACCAAGTGATGAGCAGGCCGAGCGCCCTTTGGCGTGGCGCTACTGGCGCGTGTTGCCCGCGAAAGGCCGGATGGCCATCTTTCTGGGCTCGTGGTATTCCGAGGTGATCCGAGCCATGTTGGCGGGCGAACTCAGCGAAACCGACTTTGCCCGGGCTTTGGGACATCTGAGTACTTTCGAACAGCAGTTGACGGATGACGGGACGCTGCTTGTGAAGTATTGGTTCCATATCCCGAAGAAATTGCAGAAAAAGCGGCTCGAAAGGTACGCGTCGGATCCCGATCGCGCTTGGCGCGTTACCGACCTGGATTGGAGAAATCTGCGTCATTACGACCGGTTGCGTCCGATTTGCGAGCGTTTGCTGAACGAGACACATTCCTCGCAAGCTCCCTGGCTGGTGGTCGATGGCACCGATCGACGTTACCGGGAACTGACCGTGAGCGAGCATCTCTTGCAGTCGCTCCGCTCGCGCTTGGACACCGTTCCGACGGTTTCCCTGCCGTCGCCGGTGCCAGTCCACACTTCGGAGGTGGAAACGGACGGTCCCACCGTGTTGAGCCAACTGGATTTGGACCAAGAGATTTCGCGTTCACATTATCGCCGTCAGTTGCGCAAGTGGCAGGGCAGATTGAACAAGCTCAGCCGTCAAGCGCACAAGAAACGCACGGGTGTGGTTTTGGTCTTCGAGGGAGCGGACGCAGCGGGGAAAGGCGGTGCCATTCGCCGCGTCACGACCGCCTTGGACGCGCGTCGCTATGAAGTCGTCCCGATCGCGGCGCCCAATGACGAAGAACGAGCGCGACACTACCTGTGGCGGTTCTGGCGTCGGCTGCCCCGGGCCGGGAACTGGACCGTTTTCGACCGCAGTTGGTACGGCCGCGTGCTGGTGGAACGAGTCGAGCAATTCGCCACCGAACCGGAGTGGCGTCGCGCGTATCAGGAGATTCGCGACTTCGAGGAACTGCTGTGCGAGCACGGGATCGTGCTGGTCAAGTTCTGGCTGCATATCGATCTGGACGAGCAGGCCAAGCGGTTCGCCGAACGCGAGCAGGTTCCGTATAAGCAATACAAAATCACCGACGAAGACTACCGCAATCGATCGAAGTGGCCGCAGTACGAGACGGCCGTCCAGGACATGTTCCAGCAGACGTGCCGCCCCCACGCTCCATGGACGCTGGTCGAAGCCAACGACAAGTATTTCGCCCGGATCAAAGTGCTGCGCACCATCTGCGACCATTTGAGAGCAGGGGTCAGGTCTTGACATTTAACTTTTTTGGCATAGAGACTCGCCACAAAGCTGAATGTCAAGAACCGGCTGTAGATTCAACAAAAAGTTAAATGTCAAGACCTGACCCCGTTGCTGTTGCGGGATGAGAGATGTTTGGAAAGAAGACGCCTTTTGTTTGCCCTTGGTGGGGTGGTTATTTTATCGACAATCGCTTTCGGCGCTGGTTGCACCCGCCGGAGCAGATTCTTCAGCCCTACCTGCGTCCGTCGATGAAGGTCCTGGAATTCGGATGCGGCATGGGATTCTTTTCCATCGCTGCAGCTCAACTGATGGGCGACTCGGGATGCGTGGTCGCCGCGGATCTGCAGCAGCGGATGCTGGATGTCCTGCGGCAGCGGGCGGACAGAGCAGGGGTAGGAGCGCAGATCCGGACTCACCGATGTCAAACGGACCGGTTGCTGCTGGACGAATCGTTCGATTTCGCTTTGGCGTTCTATTCGGCTCACGAGGCGCCGGACCACCTGCGATTGTTCGGCGAGATCCACTCGCTGCTGGTTGACGGCGCCCGTTTCCTCCTGGTCGAACCTGTCGGGCACGTAAACGCCAACGCATTCGCCCGGATGTTAGAACACGCCACCGCGAAAGGTTGGTCGATCGAAGACCACCCCAAAGTCCGTTGGAGCCACACAGCCGTATTGGCCAAAAAGCCGGGGGAGTGGGGGTCAGGTCTTGACATTTAACTTTTCGGCATGGGGACTCGGCACAAAGCCGAATGTCAAGAACCGACTGTAGACTCAACAAAAGTTAAATGTCAAGACGTGACCCCTGTTCTGTGGATCAGCCGATTTCTCGCTTGACCAACCAGACGGCGGCTGCTGTGCGGTCGGGCATGTTCAGTTTGCGAAGAACATTCTGAACGTGTTCTTTAACGGTTTCGACGCTGATCTTCATCGAATAACCGATCTCGCGATTGCTCAACCCAAACGACAGGTGTTTGAGTACCTGATATTCGCGGCGCGTCAACGGCACGTCGTCCGCCTTCGGGTCGGCCCGCTGTTGAAGCCGGGCCTTGATCGTACTGAACGTCGTATCGGGCGGCGCCGGTTCGCCGCCGACAACGCGTCGGATGGTGGACCTGAACACGTCGGGGGCAACGTCCTTCAGCAGGAAGTCTTGAGCCCCCAACGCAACGGCGCGAGCTACGTAGCTCAGGTTGTCGTGGGCAGAGATCATAACGACGTTGGTCGCCGGCACTTCCTTGCGAATCAACTCCAACGCGTCCAAACCATCCATGTCGGGCATCAGCACATCCAACAACAATACGTCGGGCTTGTTCGCCTTTGTCGCGTCGATCGCCTCCTGGCACGTGGATGCCTGGGCGACAATCTGCATATCTTGGTCAGCCAGCACGCAGACCAACCCCTTACGAATCACTTCCTGGTCGTCCGCCAGGATTAAACGGATAGCCACTGGTTGCTCCCCTGAAAACAGAACTAAAAGTAGCACTCAAAACGGAAACGATACGGGCACTATTTAGAGGATACCCTCATGGATGAAAAAAAACCAGACCTACGGCGGTATTTTCTTCCGCCCTGCAATATCCAGCTAACCGGACCGCCAGCGACAGCGAGCGAAAACGATGGGATCGGCATTCGTGCCGCTATTCATGTCGCCAGCCCCGATGGCTGCCACGGTCCTCCCCGCTTGTCGTGCGAGAGTTCTCAGGTTTCTTGGCGCAGTGCAATCCTGGCCCAGTGCAAGGTCGGTTGGGACCCCTCCGAGCCCAGGGAACCTAACGCGGCCTTCGGCCGCAACCAGTGTAGGTTGGGTCTCCGACCCGACCCGGTCGGGACAGAGTCCCAACCTACAAAGATGCGCGCACCGTGCGCGCATCTTACGACTGAAGACTCTAAGCCCCGTCAAAAAATAGGTTATTTCGGGTTATAGTATTCCATTACTATTGACTATCACAATGGTGATTTCAGTGTAGACCATGCGCAAACACCGGCTAATTGTCAATCTCATCAGCCGAAAACCCACTCAAGACAATCATGAAATTATGCTTTCGCGTCCATCCGATTGCTTGCCCTCGCTTCGCGTCGTAGGATGCTGTTATCGCATCGGCTCTAAGTGCTGTCGTGTGGTTCGAATTACCGTATTTCTACGAGGCTTTCGATGTCCAAGAAGAGACGTAAGACGGCCAAGAGAAACCAGAAGAGGTCCAAAATCCAATCGCTTCAGCGTCCCAAGCCGATTCCGTGGAAGTTCGATCACGGTATCCCCACGGAAGATTTCTTCGAGCACTACGACACGGATGATGATCGGGGACTGGACGAGGCGTTGGACGATTTTATCTGGGCGATGACCGGAAAGAGTTTTCTCACTTGGGAAGCCGTCGTGTGTGTCGAACTTGGACGGCAATTGACCCGACCACAGCGGGCCGCGCTCAGTCAATTGGTATGTTTTGACGAACCGGTGGACGACGAGATCCTCTACATCGACGAGCAACCTCGGACGACCGAGCCTTGGTACGTGATTTTCTCAAAGATCGTATCACGGATGCTGGTCGAACCGTTTCGTACGTTCGAAAGTGACTCCTGGCTGGGGACTTATGGTGTGACCTCGAAGCAGATGACGAAACTCTTGGCGATTTCCGTGGTTTGATTTGGTGTCCAGTTCAAGCATCCGAGCGGATAGGGGCGAGCGTTGCCAATAATTGTAGCAGTGGTCACCCCTTGTGGCTGAGCGTTCTTTCACTTTGTGGGGGGTCGAGCAATGAAGCGAGTGGTGATGATGACAGTGGCTTTGGCCTTGTCGGTGATGGTCGCGGGGCAAGCGATGGCACAACCTGAGGGTGGTCGGCAACGACCCGAGCGGCCGCAAGCCGGGCAGATGCGTGCAGCCGGCCCGATGGCTGGCGTGATGGCCGCGCTTCGCGGTTTGGAGTTGACCGAGCAGCAGAGGACCGACGTTCGCGCGGTCATGGCGTCGGCTCGCGAAGACGAAGAGCTGCAACAATTGGGCCGGCGGGCCGCGTTGACGGAGGACCAGCAACGGAAACGCCGAGAGTTGGTGGGAGAGGTAATGGCAGAGGTGCGGGCCGGCTCGATCGAGCGTGGTCAAGCCCGCGAGAAGATCGAAGAAGCGGCTGCCAGCGTGCTGACGCCCGAGCAGAAGGAGGCAACGGCGGCGCTGCAAGAGAAGGTCGAGGAGTTGCTCGAGAAGGTCAAAGAAGTGCTGACCTCAGAGGAGCAGGTCGAAGCATTCGAGAGAGCGATGGCACGACCGCAGCAGCGTCTGGGCCGCGGCGAGGGTACGACCCGTGGCGACGGACCGGCGCGTGGCGCGGGTGCGGGCCGTGGCGACCGTGGCGACCGTGGCGACCGTGGCGATCGTGGCGAGCGTGGTCGCAATCGGTCGAACAATTAGACCGATTCCGTCGCTATCGAAACGCCATTTTTCGGGGGGCCGCAAATTGCAGGCCCCCCGTTTCTTTGATGGACGTACTTGGAAGGAATTCCGGGTTGCTTTAGAATCTGGCCGATAGGAGGGCTGAGTGGTCTCAGGCCGATCGGGAACCTGTTCTATGGAGATGCGACGATGCGATTGATTTTGGTGGGGCCCCCTGGAGCTGGCAAAGGGACGCAAGCGGCGGAGCTGATCTCACGGCTGCAGATTCAACACTTGTCGACGGGCGACATGCTGCGGGCCGCCGTGTCTCAGGGCACGGAGCTTGGCAAACAAGCCGACGGGCACATGCGTTCCGGGGGATTGGTGCCGGACGACCTGGTCATCCCGATCGTGATCGAGCGTATCCAGCAACCGGACTGCCAAAACGGTTTCATCCTGGATGGTTTCCCCCGAACGCGGCCTCAAGCCGAAGCGCTGGACACGGCGTTGCAAGCCGCCGGGGTTCAATTGGACGCCGTATTGTTGATCGAAGTGCCTGACGAGTTGATCGTCGAGCGGATCACGGGGCGTCGGATGGACCCGGTCACCAAAGTCATCTATCACTTGAAATTCAATCCGCCGCCGGCCGAGGTCGCGGATCGTCTGGAGCACCGCAAAGACGATACGGAGCAGGCCTGCCGCGCCCGATTGGGCAAGTATCACAGTGAAACGGCGCCGATCATCCCATTCTACGAGTCGCGGGGTCTGTTGCGAAGGATCGACGGCGTCGGCACGCCCCAGGCCATCACGGCGCGAGCCTTCGAAGCCCTGGGGCTGACCTGAGGCATCGATCACCGACGTCCTGATGTCCGCCGCGTTACTGCGATTGCCCGCGCAGCACGGGTCCTCGGCTGGAACTATTGCTCCGGTCCGGCAGTTCGGCAACCGATTCGGCTGGCTGGCTGCTTTCCAGCACGGTGGTGCGGGACTGCCGAGTACGGTGTTGTTCGGCCAGGAAGTCCAGCAGTTCGCGAGTGGGACGGTCGAAGACGATCAACTGGCCTTGCGAGTCCGGGTCGTCTTTCGAACGAATGATGCAGATTACCTCGGTGTTTTCATCGACACCACCCAACATGGCTGCCAAGGCGTCGGGAACGGGGGTCATCCCGGGGGAGCGCTGGGGAACGCGGCCCTGATCCGAAGGCTGTGGGGATGACGGCATCTGTCGAGGCATCGCTGGGGGCGGCGAGCTGGCAGGTAACGATTGGGACGGGGAATCAGGGTTCGTTGTTGTCGCGCCGGTCGCGGCGATCATCGGCGCGTCGCGCTGCAGGATTCCCCGGGGCAGATTGGCCGCCACGTGATCGTGGATCACCGACAGCGCCGCGTAGATCCCTTCGTCGTCCTGCGGGTCGGCCAAGTTGCAGATGCCGATCAATTGGCCGTCGGCCGTAAACAGTCCGCCGCCACTGCGACCGATCACCGGTTGCCCCGCCACCTGGATATTGGCCGGCCCCAGATATTTGTTGACGGAATTCACCTGGCTGACGCGGATCGTCGCATCGGCGCCTCGGTCACACCCGATGCTGAATACCGGTTCCCCTGGTCGGATCGGGTAGTTCTCCGGCGCGACCGGCACCGGAGTGATCGACATGCCCGGCCAGATCGCGACCAGCGCCACGTCTTTTTCCATATTGTAGGACAGTAACCTACCGGGCACCGGATTTCGCGCTCCGGGTGCGAACAGATCCACTTGGATACGGCCTTGGCCCGAGGAATCGCGAAAGAGATGGGCGCACGTGATGACCAGTGCTTCCTCACCGCGGCTGTCGATGATCGTTCCCGTTCCAAAGCTGTTGCCCGTCGGGTCCTCGACCCGCAAACGGACACTGGCCTGCATCGCGCGTTGCTTTGCTTGATCGTCGATTCCCGATGCAAATCGGTCGGATTGGCCGCTGACCGGCGCCGCGCCCGGCGGCACGGTCGCCAGGGTCTGATTCGTCGAAGGGGCGACGGAAGTCGATCGCGAATCGGACGGGCTGAGCATTTGACGCAACCTTTGGTAGTTGGTCGGCCCCACAACACGATCCACTTCGTTTCCATCGGTAACAGCCACAAAGGTGGGTACCTGCTTGATCTGGAAACGCCGCACCAACTGTTGTTGCTGCTGGACGTCGACGCGCCGGATATCGAACCCCTCCGAAGCCAGTCGCCGCACGACAGGCTCCATTGCAATACAGGGGGCGCAGGAATCCGAGTGAAAATTCAGCAGGATCGTCTGTCCGGAACCTGCCAACAGGGTTGCGAGCAATAACGTCGGAGTCGAGATCATCGTTTCCCTCCCTGGAAGTCGATGAATCAAAATGCGGTGGAAAGCCGGGCCGAATCCTGCCGAGAAATTGAAAACTTTACAAGACCAGTTTCCTCAATCGCCCGATCAAGCCCGGCACAATGTGGGAAGATCGTCCGAATCTTCCTTCGCCAGACCATCGCAGCAATTTTTGCGCCAATGCGCAGAAACCGATGGAAATGCGTTTCGCAAGAATCCTCTGGCAATCGCATGGAATTCCTGTCTATAATGAGTCCGCAGGGGGGTTTCAGTCGCTCGCCTCACACGACATGCCGGCCGTGCCGGTGGCCAAATGAAACGGATCTGACATGGTGGAAAGCTGCGAGGTCGTCATCACGGGACTCGGATTGGTAACTCCGATCGGAACCGGACACGAAGCCTATTGGCGTTCTCTTTTGGAAGGACGCAGCGGGATCGCTCCGCTGACGCATGCGGTAGGCACGGGATTGCCCGTGCAATTCGGCGGCCAACTAAAGGATTTTGACGCGAAACAGTTCGTCAAGCCGCGAAAGAGCTTGAAGGTGATGTGTCATGAGATCCAGGTCGGCTATTCGGCCAGCATGCTAGCGGTCGACCAAGCGGGGTTGAAGGCCGGCGATGTCGCGCCCGATCGCATCGGGGTTGTTTTTGGCAGCGAGATGTTTTCGTGCGACGTGGATGAATTGGCCGACGCCTATCGCAAGTGCGTGGTGGACGGTCAGATCCGTCCGGAATTGTGGGGCGAGGGTGCGATGAGCGACCTGTACCCCTTGTGGATGCTGAAGTATCTGCCGAACATGGTCGGTTGCCACGCGGCCATCGCCTTGGACGCTCGAGGCCCCAACAACACGATCACGTTGGACGAAGTCTCGGCTCTGTTGGCGGTGATCGAAGCCAACTGTGCCATCCAACGGGGCGCCGCCGACGTGATGTTGGCTGGTGGCGTGGGGACGCGAGTCAATCTGACGCGCATGCTGTATCGGGGTGACCGCGACTGGTCGCATCGCCATGAAGACCCGACGGGCGCCTGCCGACCGTTCGATGCGGATCGTGACGGAGGCGTGATCGGCGAGGGGGCTGGGGTCTTGGTCCTGGAGCGGCGCGAATTTGCGGAAGCACGCGGAGCCAAGATTCTGGCTCGACTCGGTGGCTTTGGGCGGGGGTTCGAGAGTCCGAACACGGGCCGACCGTTGACGGGGGATGCAACGCGACATTCGATCCAAACCGCCTTGCGACAGTCCGAATTGACGCCGGACGATATCGGACACGTGAATGCTCATGGCGAATCGACCATCGACCATGATCGGATGGAAGCTCAAGCGATCCGCGACTGTCTGGGGGATGTGCCCGTGATGGCCCCCAAGAGCTACTTCGGGTGCCTGGGCGCCGGCAGCGGCGTGGTCGAGATGGCGGCCAGCGTGTTGGCGGTGGCCGAAGACATTGTACCCCCCACCTTGAACTACGCACGACCGGACCCCCAGTGCCCCATCCATGTGATTCACGGTCAGCCGCAGCAGGTCAAGAACCGTAGCGCGCTGATTTTGAATCAGAGCGAGACCGGACAGACGGCAGCGGTGGTCATTGACGCCGCCTGAGTCTGACCTCGACACAACCGAACCAACGGAGGACCGTCCAATGCTGTTGGGACTGGAAGTCACGATTTGGATCGTGTTGCTGTTGTATCTGGTGGGCATGCTGGGATTGGGCTGGTACAGCCGGCGGCGCGCGGGCAGTCAGAGCGGCTACTTGATAGGCGATCGTCGATTCGGATCGTCGATGATGGTCATGCATGCCTTCGGAGCCGGCACCAACCCGGGCGACGCTGCCGGAGTGATCAGTGGCAGCGTCCAGACCGGCGCCTCGGGCGTCTGGGTCTCGTGGTTGTGGATGTTCGGGACGCCTTTCTATTGGCTGATCGCACCGCTGGTCCGCCGCATGCGCTGCCTGACGCTGGCCGACTATTTCGAGGAGCGATTCGGGCGGGGAGCCGCAGCGTTGTACATCTTGGTGGCTTCGGTCGGGATGGTCATCTGCCTGGCCAGCGTGCTGTTGGCGACGACCAGCACGGTGCAAGGCATGATGGGCCGCGCGACCACGCCCGACGCCGATGCTTGGTTCCTGGGCATCCTGATCGTCTCGACGCTCACCTTCGCGATCTACTGCTACTGGGGCGGCATTGTGGCGGCGATCCGAACGGACTTTATCCAAGGTCTGATGATGATCGTGCTGTCGTTCATGGCCGTGCCGGCCGCGCTGAACATGCCGTCGGTGGGCGGGTTCAGCGGCATGCGAGAGACGTTGGCGGCGGCCTCGCAGGGCAGCGAAAACAATCTGCTGTCGATCTTCGATCCCAACCGCTTCGATTGGGCGGTCGTGCTGTTGTTGTGCATCCAGGCGCCGTTAAGTGCCATGGCGCTGCCGCATCTGATCACGGTCTGCGGCGCGGGCAGGACCGAATGGGAGGGCCGAATGGGCTTCGCTGGCGGGAACATGCTCAAACGCATCTGCACCATCGGCTGGGCCATTCTTGGACTCGCCTGGCTGGCCCATCTGATCCAGCAGGGAGTCGAGATCGATAACCAGGTGGCGGACGCGGCGTTCGGCGATTCGATCCGGGCGCTGCTTTCACCCGTCGCTCAAGGCCTGATGCTGGCCTGTATCATGGCCGCCGCCATGTCGTCGGGTAACGCCTTTCAAGTGACCGTGGCCGGGTTGTTCAGCGAAAATCTGTACCGGCGCTACCTGCACCCCACCGCCAGCGATCATCAGGCGTTGATGGTCACCAAGGTGGTGGGACTGGTCTATGTACTGGTCTCGCTGCTGATGGCGATGGCGATGCGCAATTTGGTGGTCGCCATCATGGCCTACTTCACCATCTTGGCCCTGGTCGGCATTTCGACGGCGATGGGAATCCTTTGGCGGCGGATGAACCAGACCGGCATGTATGTCGCGACGATCATGGCTGGGGGCGTCTACGTTTATGCTCGCTTCGATATGCCCGGCGCGATCGAACTGGCGGAAAGGCTGTCATTGAACAGCCTCTGGTACCTGCTGATCCATCATGGCCCAGCCGTCAATATCGGCGCGCCGATCGCAGCAGGCATCCTCGGCGGCATCGTCGGGTCGCTGCTCACGCGGCCACCCGATCCCGAGGTGATCGAACGCTTTTTCACCAAGATCTACACCCCCATCGGCCAAGAGGATCGATTGAACCTGCGACTGGACCAAGCCGTTCCCGCCTCGCAGCGCTGGATCACTTGGGGCGGATTGTGGATCGTCAAACCAACTCGCGAGAGCTGGATAGGCTTCCTGGTGTTTTTGGGATTGTGCGTCGCCTGTGTCGTGACGATGCTGCTGCTGTTGCGGCTCTGAACCGCCTGGGATACGCCACGCCTTCCGAATCCGTCTTGCGTTTCAAAGAACTGGCTCTGGCCGCCCCATCGGGGATCAGCCGTTGAGCCCCCCTGGCCCAAGATCTGGCCTGAACGGCGCGCTACCCCGCCATACGGGTGATCTGGGGTTCGGCGTACTCAGGAAGTTCGTCTGCCGCGCTGAAGCGGTATTGCATCAAGTAGGCGTCTTCGGTCGTGTCATCGTAGAAGTCGCGCAACACGGAAATGGCTCGGAATCCGGCATTGCGGAAGAACAGTTGAGCGGCCAGGTTCGTTTCGCGAATCTCGAGCATGATCCGATTTCGCCGTTGCTGGGACAGTTTTCCGACCAACTTGCGAACCATCGATTGCCCGACGCCGCGACGCCGGAATTCGGAGAGCACCGCGAAGTTCAGGATGTGCAGCCGATTCTTGTGCAGTTCATAGATCATGAACCCCACCACTCGTTCGTCGTACTCGGCAACCATCCCGATGCAGTTTCTTTGGCGAAGACACCGGATGAAGTCGTCTTCGCACCAGGGGAACTCAAAGCTGCCGGTCTCGATCCGCAGCACCTCTGGCATATCACGGCGGATCATCCAGCGAATATGAACGCAAACATCGGTTTTTCCCTGGGCAAGCATGTCGGACTCCTTCCTCAACCGCCTGATCCATCACCGAAAACCATGCTTCAGGTACGCACGAGACGCCGGTCTTCGATCGTCGTTGACCACCCATGTCAACTGCGCCAAAGATTAGCAAATCTCGCTCAGGGTGCCAATACGAACTGCCCGTCCTCAAGACGATCCGGGGCAAATTCGGCAAAGGTTCTGCCCCGGCGAGTCGTTGAGATGCTAGCATCGACACCAGCACTCTTTGCCCGTGCTCGATTCATTTCGTTGGCGAATAATCGGTCGCCTGCAGGAACAGCGACTTTACGCCACCCGGCGCGGTCAGCGAACCACCGGCCCGTTCTTCGGACGCTTTGCGAGCCGACAGCCAATCGGGATCCTGCCGAAAGGCGTCGAACGATTCCTTGGCTGCCTGGACGCTTCGATGGCTGATCAGATACACCAACGTATCGTCAGCACCCGGCTGATCTTCCAGCGGAACCCAATAGCCGAAGTTGCTGATCCCGTGCTTCTCGAACAACTTGAGCGTATGGTTGCGAAAGCGGGCGTTCAGATTCTCCAGATTCCCCTCCGAAGCCAGGTAGGTTCTGAGTTCGAACACGCGAGGTTCGTCGACGGAGGGTTCGGTCTTCGGCGAGTAATCGGTAGCGCGCAGCAGCACGGACTCGATCTTCGCCACGATCGGTCCGTCCGCCTCGGTCGTCTTGCGGACCTCGTGCCAGGCAGGGTCGGCCAAAAAGGCTTTCCAGGATGCTTCGCGAGCTTCGCGGCTGGGGTAGGCCAGGACGTACATCATCATGTTGTCGGGATTCTCGATCGGCATCCAGTAGCCGATGTTCACCATGCCGTGTTTCTCGAACAGCTTGAGGGTATGCTCGCGGAAACGGGCGTTCATCGCATCCAGTTTACCCTCCGGAGCCCAATACGTCCGCATCTCGAACACTCGCGTGTCCTGTTCGACGGCGGCCGATACGGCAGCCAGGCCTGAAACCATCAAACATACCATCGTTCCCTTGCTGATCATGGGTCGCTCCTGAGTTTGGCTAAGTGTGCGAAAAATCCGAAGATCGTAGCATAGCAGAGCCGGAACCGGGTGCGAAGACGCCTCGGCGCATGAAGCGGTCGAGCGGTTTCTCACGCGATTTCCATGGTCTGGTGACCGTGGCTGTTTCTTCCTGTCGGGCAAGATTCTGGAGGCCAGTTGCACCATGCGGCGCGAATGATCGGCAGATCGCGACGATCAGTGTCCTTCCGAACGCCACGCCGGGTTCAGCGGCTCCAGTCTTAGCGGGCGCCGCCGGCCGCCGGTCTGGTTTTGCAGCAAAACCGCGAACGCCCCGGCGCCAATCGCTTGTTGAGGCCATAGGCGATAGCAGGGAAAATCCGCCAAGGTTGAGAGAAACCCCGCCAGCTTTTCCACGGCGATCGGGCGAAATTGGGGCGTCTTTTTCATCAACCAAGCGATGTTGTTTTCGTTTTCCTTTCGAGCGTAGGTACAGGTCAGGTACGCCAGGTAACCGCCGGGGGCGACGATTCGCGAAGCACACGCCAGGATTCGCCGCTGCCGGTTCGCGTTGCGGTTGATCGTCGCCGGATGAAAGCAACCGGGGGATGGTTTACCGCGAGCGATCAGGGATTGGCCGGAACAAGGCGCGTCGACGATCACCAGATCGAACGCTTCGGCACAGGCATCGGCCAGGATCGAACTGTCCCGAGTCAACACCACCGAGGGTCGGATTCGACACCGCCGGAGATTGGCGATCAAAGCCGCCGTGCGCTTGCCGATCACCTCGTTGGCCACCAGCATTCCGGGTTGAAATCGCCGCCAGGCAAAAACGCTCTTGCCCCCTGGCGAAGCGCATAGATCGAGTACCCGATCCGGCCGTGTCGCGATCGTCTCCAGCACGCAGGCCGCAAACACAGATGATACGTCCATGCAGTAATAAGCCCCCTGTTGATGTAGTATTTGCCTCCCCGGTCGATGGTCGATCGACACGCAATCCACAAATTCGGGTTGCCATAAATCTACCCTGCGGACGGGAAATGGCATCTGCGTTGGTCGCTGTTCGAGCCACAGCACGGCCGTGTCGAAAATGGGAGGGCTGACCAGCGATCGAACGAACGCTTCGCGGTCAGCGGACGAGCCGAACAGGTCGGCTGCCAATTTTTTGACATGGTTGGAAGCGAAAAACATTGACCAAGCCCCGGGTTTCCTTTATCTTGAGGCGATTGTAATTTTTCTCCCTCGCAAAATCATCGCGTCGAAAGGCTCGGAAGCATCATGAGTATTGGCGAAGGTACCGGGCTGGACTTAGCGACTCTTCGTGGTCGAGACTATCCTACGATTCGCCAGTTTACCGTTTTCCTGGAAAATCGGGTGGGCCAATTGCTGGAAGTGGTGCGACGTTTCGAAGGCAGCCAAGTCCGGATTGTCGGCTTGGCTATCAACGATGCTACCGAATGCGCCATCGTCCGGTTTATTTTGAGCCACCCTGAACAGGGGCGTGAAATCCTTGAACGTGCGGGTTTGCCAATTATCGAGACCGATTTGATCTGTGTAGAATTGCCCTCGAACCCGCAACCTCTGCTGCAAATCTGCTCGGCTTTGATCCAGGCCGAGATCAATATCGTGCAAACCTATCCGTTGATCGCACATCCCCACCAGCAGCCGGTTCTAGCGCTGATGGTCGACAACATCGAGTTGGCTCTCGAAACGCTGAACACCAAACGATTTGTGCTGATCAGCGAAATCGATCTGGCAGAACGAAGCGAGGAGTAACGGCAAGCAATCATGACGATCCAAGTGGTTTGTCCGGGCTGCAAAAAGCGGTTCTCGGTCGACGATAAATTTGCCGGCAAACAGGGGCCATGTCCCAAGTGCAAGACGGTCATCAAGATCCCGGAGAAGGCCGACGAAGTCGTCGTTCACGAACCGGAGGGTTTTGGGCCCAAGGACACGAAGGGGCGAGCGGTCTTGAAGCCGATCGCGCGGACGGAGACCAAGTTTTCCCCGGTCATCGCGGGAGTCGCCGCCGGGGCCAGCTTGTTGGTGTTGCTGATCGCTGTGCTGTTTCGCGACCGGGCGCCGACGGGGTTGTTGGTCCTCGGTGCGATTTTCCTGGCTCCACCGCTGGTCTGGGCCGGCTATGCGTTTTTGCGCGATGACGAATACGAGCCCTTTATCGACCGCGAACTATGGATACGGGTCGGAGCATGTTCGCTGGTCTACGCCTTGCTTTGGGGACTGGTTCCATTGATCGCCGGGTATGGGCTGCAATTGGAACAGTTGGAGCTGATCCACATGGCTTTTTTGGTCCCGGTGTTGATCGGATTAGGCGCGTTTACGGCCTACGCTAGCTTGGACTTTGACTTTGGAATGGGAGCCTTACACTACGGCCTGTACCTTTCGGTCACCGTCCTGCTGCGGCTGGTGCTCGGGCTGCACCCCATGTAAGCACTCGTCGCGACCCCAAGGTTTCTGCTGGACAACGCACTAGTGATGGTCGCCAGGCCCCAAAAATCGCCATGTTGGTCCATTGTTCCCTCCCTAAATTGTTCTGCTAGAAATGCATTTTCTTCCCGAGGGCCTTTTGTGGCTCAAGAAATGGTCTACTCGTTCCGCTTCGATTTTGCGATACTCGCCAGCCAGTCGAGAGTGGCCGCCAGAATCGAATCGAACCCCTTGCGTTGGGGGCAGGCTGGTCGATCAGACGGCTATTCACCTCGAACTGCAGGACGAACATTGGTGAGCCCGAATGGATTTCGGGGCGTCGAGTGAAGGGATGCACGGATGAAGATCTTTTTTTCGGTCGGAGAACCGAGTGGCGATCTGCACGGAGCCAATTTGATCCGCCGATTGCGGGAGCAGGCCCCTGAAGTGCAAGTCACCGGTTTTGGGGGGCCTCGCATGGCAGCGGCCGGCTGTCATCTGTTGGCCGATCTCACTGAGTTGGCCGTCATGTGGTTCCTTCGCGTGATCCTGAACTTGCATCGCTTTTGGCTTTACTACCGGATGGCCAAGCGCTTTTTCCGAGATCATCGGCCCGATGCTGTCGTGCTGATCGATTATCCCGGCTTTAACTGGTGGATCGCTCGAGCGGCAAAACGCCACCAGATCCCGGTCTTTTACTACGGTGTGCCGCAGATGTGGGCTTGGGCGCCGTGGCGAATCCGAAAGATGCGGCGCCTGGTGGATCATGTTTTATGCAAACTGCCTTTCGAAGCTCAATGGTTCCAACAACGCGGCTGCCAGGCGACCTATGTCGGCCATCCCTACTTCGATCAATTGGCCGAACAGGTGTTGGACCAGGCGTTTGTGTCCGAGTTGGATCGAGAATCAGGGCCGCTGATCACGATCCTTCCCGGCTCGCGCACTCAAGAGGTGCTGGGCAACCTGCCCTGGTTCTTGAAAACGGCCGGACTGATCCAACGCCGTGTTCCCGAGGCTCGCTTTGCCATCGCCAGCTTCAACGAACGTCAAGCGGAGATCGCTTGTCGGATGGTGGTCGACTCGACACTGGACGCCGAAATCTACGTGGGGCGGACGGCCGAACTGATCCAGGCCAGCGAGTGCTGTCTGGCTTGTTCCGGATCGGTTTCCCTGGAATTGCTGTTCTATGCCAAACCCTCGTTGATTCTTTATTGGGCCAAGCGTTTCGGATTGAACGTCGCTAAACGCTGGTTCATCAAAGTCCGCTTTATCACACTGGTGAACCTGCTGGCCGCTCGCGATCCGTTCCTCCCGCCCGGACAACGGTACGATCTGACGGCAGCCAGTGCGGAAGACGTGCCCTTGCCCGAGTACCTGACCAGCGAAGACCCGTCGCGAGCCATGGCGGATCGGATCGTCCAGTGGTTGAACGACGACATGGCTTACCAACGCCGTCGGAAACGTTTGCTGGACCTCAAACGCCAGCACGTCGACACGGGCGCTTCGCGCACCGCAGCGGCCTATATCTTGCGAGTGCTGAACGGCCCCGTCCTGGCTCCCACGCCGGAAGCTGAACCAAAGGTCACCGCGACTTCTACCAGGCGATCTGCGTAGGCGCCGCGAGGGTCCCGCCCCCGCCGAAACCGTCGACCGTTCGGCGAGAGTCTCTGACCCCGCCGAAACCGCCGACCGAAGGTCTCCCAAAACAGTCTTGTTGCCGTGCTCTCGAGCCCGAAAGACAATCCGTGTCCGATTTGTGTGGATGATACATAACGCGAATCAGGGGCCGGGCGTCGGGAGTGGCGTGTTCCGTGTTTCGCGTCTTCGTCTAAGCTCTGTCAGAAAGCGGACGCAAAAGGAAAGCGGCGTCAAGCCGCCGCACTCCAAACGACTCTACTTCCCTTGGTGTAAAACCATCGTGCTTTTTTGGGTGTTTTTCTTGCTTCAGGCGTCCTTTTCGCTTTCCTAGCTTCAAACTGCTTGAATTCTCCAGTTTTACCGTTATGCTGAATAGGGTTGTTTGGGAGGCTGAAAGACCAAACTAATAGGAGAACGACAAGATGTTCCGCAAAAAGCTTGCAGTGGCAATCCTGATGGCCGCATTGATGTCCGCCGCGGCAGCCGACCGGTCGGATGCCCAGTGGCATACCTGGGGTTATGGTTACTATCCCTACGCGGTTTCCTACCGAGCCGTTTACCCGACCGTGGTGGTGACGCCCAGGTATCATGCGTGGGCCTATCGACCCTTATTGGGTCACCGTTGGGCTCGTTGGGGCCACTGGCGTCACAGCTACCATGTGCCCGCGTACTATTGGTACGGCAGTTCCTGTTGCTGGTCGGGATGCGGCATCCCGCACTGCTACTCCGTTCCGCACTGCTACACGGTGACTCCGTATAGCTGCGGTGGCGTTGTTGTCGAAACGCAAAAGCCGGTTGTTCCATCGGATGAATACGAGCCGACTCCGGCCGACGAAGCCCCCGAACTGCCACCGGCGGAAGTGCCGCCTGCGTATGATCCGGCACCAGAGGATACCGAGCCGGAATTTCGGCTGCCGGACCTGCCAGAAATGGCACCTGACGATTCAGAACTACCCGATCTGCCGACGCCGCCCCTGCCCGACCCGGAGCAGCCTGATTCTCCATTGCCGTTGCTGCCTGGCGATCAGTCGTGGCAAGGCGAGATGCTGGACCAGGCGACGTTGACGGTTCGGGTGCCCGTCGATGCGCGGGTGTACGTGAACGATCGCCCGACGCGGTCGACGGGAACGTATCGCCAGTACGTCTCGCGCGGCCTTGTTCCCGGCAACGACTATACGTACGAGGTTCGCGTCGAAGTCGCACGCGATGGCCGTACGATCAGCGAGGTTCGTACCGTGAACCTCCGCGCCGGCGGTTCCCAAGAGCTGGCGTTCCGCATGGATCGTCCATCGGCAACGATCGCCGCACGAGATTCCGCGGCCACGTCGTTGACGCTGCACGTGCCCGAATCGGCTCGCGTCGTCTTGGAAGGCCAACCGACCGAGGTGACGGGACAGATGCGCAGGTTCGTCACGCGCGAGTTGAACGAAGGTCAGCGGTGGGAAGATTATCGCGTCGTCGTGGAATTCGAGCAGGATGGCCGAGTGCAAACAAGCGTCAAGACCATCGATCTGGTTGCCGGCAGCGATCATCAGCTTTCGTTCGACTTCCTGCCACCGCAAGTCGCTTCCCGGTGACGCAGGCCGTTTTACGGCGTGAAGATCATGCCGTACAGCGAACTGCTGCCGCGGTTGGCGCCCGCGTAAAAGACCAGTACCCAGCGATCATCGCCGATGGGCGTCATCCACGGGTACGACCAGTCCGATAGATTGGCGGCATTCTGCGGGATGGCCGCCAATCGACCTTGGCGTTTCCAGTCCAAACGTTCAATGTTTGCGGTCCAGAGATAGGCGCGACCACGAGTACCATCGTGGTCGCCACGAATCGATTGGATGGCGTACAACCGGGTAGCATCCGTGGGATCGACCGTGATGAACGGGCTGGGTTGACGGCCCGGCAAACCATCGGGGATGGCCAACCGGGCAGGTTCGATCTTCCAGCTCCGGCCCAAATCGTCGGAAACCGCTTGATCGTAACGTCGCGTATCGTCGTCGCGTGCCAAGCGAAGTAGTCCGACCCATCTACCTTGGGTGAACGTGAACGCGGGCTCGAAATAAGCGTTCGTGGTCACCACCTGAGGCGGTCCCCAGCTCTGACCATCGTCATCCGATACCGCCATCCAGATCCCGGAACTCGGTTGACTTGGTCGCCGATAGTGACCGAAGACGACCAGCCCCATATCCGGCACCTGCTGGATGTGCCCGTAAACGGATCCCGTCTTGTTGTCGGCCAGCGTTGCGGTATCGACTGGCTGCCACGTCTTGCCGTCGTCGGTGCTGCGCCATCCCAGGATCGTGTTCTGCCGATCGCCCGAATAGGCCATGGCCAGCAGCACGACCGCCCCGTCGCTCGCGACGCCCAGTGCCATGTTGCCGCAATCCCGGTAGGGAGCATCATCGTCGGGAAAATAGGCCAGCACGTTGGGCGAACTGAACGTGGCTGCCTGGTCGGTCGAAATCGACACCGCCGGGCCCGATCCGCCGATGTTATGACCGATACCGGCGCTGTACGCCAGGACGAGCACGCCGCTGGGGGTAGCCACGATCTTGGGCCAAGAAAGATGAGCGATCTCGGGTGTCGCGGGCGCGGGGACCAGCAACCGAGGCTGACCGTAATCGCCGCCCACCGGTTGCGGGTCCGCGGCGACGATGGCCAAACTCCAACAGAAAATCCAGGGGAAGCAGGTCATGGTGCACCTTTGGTCAAGTGTTCGAGTTGGGGTTTTCCGGTTCCGGAATTCTGGGAGCGAAGAAACGCGTTGCCGCTCACAGTCGGCCTTCGCGGTAGGCTTCGTAGCGTTCAGCGACCTGCCCCGTTTCGGCATCGCCATGGTGAACCAACAAACCGACTCGCTGGCGATAGCTTTCGCCTTCGGCGATCGTAAAGGTCGTGTTGTGGAAGCCATCGGCCCCGCGCGGCCCCCAGGTGCCGTAGTCGCGAGTCAGCCAGAGACGAGGCGTTCCCACATCTGGATGGATCATGCACGCCAGACCTTCCCAGCCGCTTTGGTCGGCCAACGGAGCGGAATAGTCGACCCAATGGGCCGGGCGGTTGTTGGTCCCTGATTGGTTGACGCCTGACTGGTCGTTCACGATCTTTCCGCCTCCCGATTCGACATTGAACGTGTCGTTCATGCGGATATAGGGGATGGCGTAGTGCGAGACATCGCGAGTGATCGTCACGTCGCCGTAGGACGCACGAAGGCGGAACGAAAAGTCCAGAAAGTATTCGCCATCACCCAACGCTCGCACGCGATAGTTTCGCAATTCGTCCAACAACTTGACGTCGCCGTCGATCCAAGTCAGCTTCTCATCGAATTCGGCCGTGTCGCCATGGATCTTCCTATTCGAAAACTCGACGTGGGCCGATCGTCGAGTGTACGGCGCCACCGGCCAAGGAGACTTCTCTTTGTCGACGACACCCGAATACAGTGCCGAATAGACGTTCGTTTGGCCGGATCGCCCCGCCAGTTGGACACGTTCGTCGCCGACCCAAAACGATCGGTGATGAGGGAACGGATCGGTGATCGCCACGGTCATCGGCCGCCCGCTGGGGCTGAGGAAAGGATCGAAGTGCGGCAGGTCGACGTCCGGACCGAAGCGATAGACGAAAGCGATCTGCTGATCGATCACCACGTTCAGCGTCTTGGCCTGGTCGTCGATTTGGATCGCGATTCGCTGATCGTCTGTATTCGCGTGAACGTTGCCAACAATCGTCAGCAGAATGGCGCCGGCGATCGACGCGTATCTTATCGCATACCCCATGATATTCTCCCGGGTGAAGGCAATCACTTTGGAATCGAACGATTTTCGTCCCCACCGGCCTTCCCCGCGCCGGTGGAAACGATTCTTGTCCCCACCGGCCCCGCGCCGGTGGGAACGGGTTTGGAAACCAATGGTCCCCCGCGCCAAGGGGAAGTAAAGTTCAGGGTGGACGGCTCTTCGTTTCCAAACCTCCCTCCACCGGTGCAGGACCGGTGGGGAGGCAAAATGCGTAACATGTCAAGCAGAACAAACTCCTACGTTCCAACCTTGGTGCTAGGGTTGCTGATCCCGAATCGATTTCAAATGTTGAATGCTGCGTTCGGCTTGTTCCAACGTGCCACATTCGACGCTCAATACAAGGTCCTGAGGCACCGAGCGGCAGGTGTCGATGATCCGTTTCCAATCGATCACGCCATCCCCGCACGCGCAACCGACAGCCGTGCCCATCACCTTGCCGCGTTCGGCCTCGGATTGCTCGATCGAAATATCTTTCGCATGGATGTGGATCACACGATGCTTGACCCGCTCGAACCACTCGTGCGGTTCCTCGCCGCCCAGATACGCGTTGCCCGTATCGAAGTTCGCGCCCAGGTTTGGCGAATCGACCAGATTCAGACATTTGTCATACAGTTCCGGTTTCAGCGAATACGTTTGGTGCATTTCGAAGCCGATCTTGATGCCGCGTCGCTCGCAGACTTTCAGGGCTTCCATCAGCGAATAGCGGATCAACACGAAGTCCTCTTCCTGAGTGGTCCACGGCTGCTTATGCCCCTCGTGCGTGTTGATGATCGGGGCGCCCGCCTCGGCTGCGAATCGAGCGGCCTGTTTCAAGTACTCGACCGCGATCTCCGGCTTCGAAGCCTGGCTGTGCGAGGAGAACGCCGACAGCTTCAAGCCGTGCTTTTCCACCTGGTCGCGGATGCGCCAGGGATCGTCCAACATCGAGACGCTGTGGAAGTATCTCGCTTCACTCAGCAATTCGCGTCCCCAATGCACCATGGGCTCGATGTACTCGTAGCCCAGTTCTGCTGCGAACTGGACGCCCCATTCAAACGACTTGTGCGATGTCCGCACCGCCTCCAGGTTCAAACCGATTCCTACACGTCCCATGAAACGAGGTCCTTTCTGTTTTCCCTGCGGATGCATGTGTTCATCCAAGAGCGTACTGGTATGAATCCCTAGCTTAGCGAAAAACTGGCGGAATGCCAGTCCCCGCTTCTGTCGAAGTGAGCACCCGGCCAGGTATTTCTTAGTGGAATCGGGTGGAAGGGGTCGAGAGTCGTTACTCCGGCGCGGGCGGACGCCGAGCCAACTCGGCCAGCAACCGAGTCACCTCGGCTTCCGCTGCCTGCCGCGCAGCAGCTTCCCGTTCGGCCCGTTCAGCTTCGCGTTTCCGGGCTTCAGCTTCACGTTTCCGGGCTTCGGTTTCTTCCCGCAGACGCTCGTCACGTGTCAACAGACGTTCGCCGGTGTCCATGCGCACAAAGTCCAGGTGGCCTTCTGCCAGCCGTAATCGCAGTTGCAGTTCGCGGCTTTCCAAACCACCGTCTTCGTCCGGTTCGATGGGCTGATACCGGTTCCCGTCCAAACGATAACCCTGCAGCGGCGGGTCAAGGTATTCGCCCAGCGGGTCGAACAAAAAGTACTCTTTGACGCCCAACTGGGCATACAATTCCGGTTTGATGTGCCGGTCCTTGCGACGCGTTCGCCGCGAGGTGGTCTCGATCACCATATCGGGCGCTTTGCCCTCGACCCAGATCTTGTATATCCGGCGATCTCGGGGCACGATGCCTTTGACGACAAACGCATCAGGGACGACGAACTTGCGAGGATCGCCCTGGACGTAGTACACCAGCAAATCCCCCGATACGTAGACCTTTTGCCCGCGGTAATAGTCCTCCAGCAATTCGATTTGCCGGATGATTTCCTTGCGATGATAGTCTGTTTCACCCATCGGCTTGCCGTCCGACTCCGGATAGTACACTTGGCTGACTTGAATCACGGAACTCATCCCGAAATCTCCTTCGTCCCCCCGCTCGCAACCAATTACGTCACCTGTGCGTCGTCCGGGCTTCGTCCATGCTTAGAGGCCGCAACAAAACGGTTCGGCGAGGGTCTCTGACCCCGCCGACCGTAGGTCTCCCAGACCAGTGGGTAACTGAACTCGATTGCGTCCAGCATTTGCACGATCTTAAGGCCGCGGCTTCTCCATGATTTGGCGTTGCCACGGCACCCAGGCCCCAAACCGTCCGATACCCATGTCCCGATTCTAACCGAGCCCGTCGAAGCGGGGAAGCCCGACAGCATCGTTGATCGGTCGGCGGGTGGGGTGGAAATGGGGGACGCAGCGGGGTCGCGAGTCGTTTTCAGCCAACGATTGTGTGGGTCCCGAGCGCCGAGCGGGACCCGGCCGGACCCCAGCTCGGGGCCCACATGGGAAGCGGGTCACCCGAAAACGACTCCCGACCCCCTTTCGCCCGAGTCCATCAAGACATGCCCGGCGGGGCTTACGAGCTGAACGAGCCATGAATCCACCTTCTGAAGACGCAGCCATGCTCGATGTCCTTCTAGTACTTTGGTGAACGGAAGGGTATGATTTCCAAGTGGGTTCGCCGTTTTCCGCCGATGAATCCGGCATTTCTCCGGCAACCTTGGGCCTACTGAAGGAAAGGGGTAACCGATCATGATCGCTACGCTTTTGGCTGCGGGCAGCCTGGTGTTGTGCGGCGCCGCGACGCGTGCCGATGAGCCTCCTGGTGCGGCGGTGAAGTTGCGGCCGGTCATCGAGGGCGATTGGTGGCAGGTGGCTGCGAATCCGGACTTGGGACAATGGACGCACGAAGGTCAGGAGCCGGTCGATTTCGCCGTATGGATGGCCGCCGACGGCACCTGGCAGCTATGGTCCTGCATTCGAGGCACGAAACATCCCGGGTTCACTCGCGTCTTCTATGTCTGGGAAGGCCAGCGTTTGACCGATAGCGACTGGGAGCCTAAGGGAATCACGTTCACCGGTGACGGGACGATCGGCGAGCGGGTGGGGGCCATGCAGGCGCCGCACGTGATCCGAGTGGACGACCAGTACCGCATGTACTACGGCGATTCGCGGTTCATCTGCCTGGCACTCAGCCGCGACGGCAAGACGTTCGAAAGGCATCTGACGCACGGCACGGTGGGATTGTTCACCGAAGGCCCCACGGCGCTGGCCCGCGACCCGATGCTGATCCGTGTCGGGCCGCGCTGGCACGTCTACTACGCGGCCTATCGCGACGATCGGCACGGCATCTATCTTCGCACATCGACCGATCTGGTGGACTTCGGCCAGCCGGTGCGCGTGCTGACCGGTGGCCAGGCGGGCAAGCACTGGTGGAATTTCGAGTGCCCCCACGTGGTACGCATCGGAGGGTACTTCTATTTGTTCTGTACGCAGAACTACGCTCCTGGCCGGCAGCAGACGTCGGTGTACCGCTCGGCCGACCCAGCGTATTTCGGCATCAACGACGACAGCAACTTCATCGGTCACCTGCCGGTCGCCGCCCCCGAGTTGATCTATCACCAGGGGCAGTGGTACATCGCAGCCCTGAACGCGGACCTCGACGGCATCCGCATCGCACGATTGAATTGGGTAGCGGAGGACCCGACCGACGAATGACGCATGCCGCTTTACTCCTTTGGAGCGAGCGATTCTCGATTATCCTGACAAGGAGTCCCGTCATGACCGAAAGCGATAAGGGGGCATCCCAGCCTTCGAAGGAGAAGGTTCCGACATCGATCGACCCGGACGAAGCCGCTTCGGCGGTCGCGCAAGTGAAGGAAGCGATGGCCGTTCTGCCGAAATCGCGCTTCGGATGCTTGGCAGGTTGCGCCAAGTATGGTGTGGTTCCGCTCGTGCTGCTGGCCGTATTCTTGTATTGGAATCTTCTGCGAACGCCGCCGTTGAGGATCTCGAAAGAGACCACCTACATCACTCAGCCGTTGACGGCGGATGGCACGCGAGTCGATTATTTCGCGGCTTTGGAGCAGGAACTGTACCCCCCAGAGATGAAAACGGACGAGAACGGCTACCGGCTGATCGTGCGTGCGCTGGGTGTCGCTGGCGACTCGGCGGAAGAACGAGAAGAAGGAGTTGAGAAGCCAACTCGAGTCGCACAGATCTACGAGAAATTGGGCCTCGATCCAACTGGGAAACCCACAATGACGTTCATGGAACCCGACCAGTTCCTGCGACAGTACGCTGACCGCGAGGGTTTCGATGAAAAGCGTACCCGCGAATTGTACAGCAAGGTCCATGAGTTTTGGACACTGGACGATCTGCCGATGATGGAGCCCTGGCTGGCACAGAACGACCCGGTGCTCGATCTCGTCGGGCAGGCTGTTCGAAAGCCGAGGTTCCGTATTCCTTTGACTCGGTCGAAGC
>SKKK01000429.1 GCA_007121535.1 Planctomycetaceae bacterium
CCGGAATGCTCATGCGTCGTGCGCCAAAGCGAGCACGTAACAAACCGTTGCACACGGAGCCGCGGGTCGCGCGGGTTTTGAATTCAACGTCGTTCGGCGCGGCCCGGTGAACGGTAACGTTAGCCGGAAGAAGACGTACTCGACAGATTCGGGAGCTATGCATGGAATTTCACGATACATACACGGTCAAACGTGGAGACAATCTCACGAAGATCGGCAAGGAGTTCGGCTTTTCCAATCCAGGTCCGATTGTAGCTTACGGCCCAAACTTGGCTCGATTTCGCGGAAAATCCCCTAACTTGATCTACCCGAACGAAAAGTTCCTAATTCCTTGGCGAAGAGATCTGCTTCAGAAGTACGTCGCTACATGCAAGCATTTGATAAGCGAAGTCGCGAAGAACGCGACCAAGCTAATCAACGAACAGATGCATAGCAAGAAAGAGCTTGACGAGTTCCTCATGCTTATTGACGCAGCCAATTTGCTGGCAAGCACGGCGGTCGGGATTGGCTTCCTTGTGCGTCAGGGTGCCAAAGGAGTCGAAATGAGTTCAAAAGAAGCAATGAGGTGGCTCCTAGATGATCGCGCTCTGCTTTACGCAGGTGTAGCCACACTCGCGATTCCGACGCCAACGGCGCCTAAGAAAGACTTCAAGTTCTACGTGCGTCACTCACTTGGACCGTGGAATCCCTCCTTCTGGGCTTCAGTTGTTGTTGCCTATAAAGAAAAGGACGTTGACTTATATCTGTACGGAAGCGATGCAACTGCGTACAAAGCTTCAATGAAAATCAAGACGCAAGCGGAGTCCGACATCGCGAGACTCCAGCAAAACGTCGCAGCAGCCGAGTCGCAAATGTTACAAGCGTTCTCTCACAACAAGATCTAGTTGATTTACCGGCTAACAAAGGGTTGCAACGGAGCACTCGATAAGCCGCTTGGGCGATGGTTGCTCAACTCCTCGTGCCCGCTGAACCCAGTCGTTATGCGTTCATAGAACAAAGCATCACCATCCTCGACGAATTGGCGAGCAATGCCTAGTTTTGTCCTCTGAAGTGGGCCGGAGAACGTCCATCAAAGCCTAAGACTGTCGTGGTTCAACAGGCCACGGACGACAAGGTAGTCCGAGGTGATCTCAACAACGTCGACCAAGCGCTAGAGGCGCTACGGCAATGTCCTCAATCTGGAAGCATCTGAAATAGAAGTATGACCGAGGGGAAGCCCAATCGCCGCTGGTATCACTTCAGGCTACGTACGTTGCTGATTCTAGTACTTTTCGCGCTGGTTTTGGCACTGTGTTGGCTCACCCGGGAGTTCCACGAGGCGAGGAAGCATCGAGAGACGGTGAACGCCGTCTTGGAGGTCGATGGATATGTGGGATACGAATACGGCTTTTTTGGTGTTAATCTTGGCAAGCCGGTTTACGTTATGGGGCGGTCGAATTGGGGCGACGCTGAGTTAGAAAAGCTCAAGGAGCTGACAACTCTCACACAACTTGATGTCGATGGCTGCAGGGGAGTAACGGACGCGGGAATGGAGCATCTCCAGGGGATGAACAACCTGAAATGGCTCAACATTTCCCACACTCAAGTCACCGAAGCGGGGCTGAAACACCTCAAGAGCATGACCAATCTGGAGACACTGTTCATTTGCTGCTTGTATCAAGCCGACCGGCGAAAGAAGATTTCTGATGAAGCCATCAGAGAACTGCAGGAGGCGTTGCCGAACTGCGAAATAATCGGGCCCTAGCGAGGTGAAGTAGGACGTCTTGCCGAATTGACGTGCGGCCACAACCTGGTATTATGGCTAATCGTAGCGCCGTGTAAATTGACTGAACCGCATAACCACGGGATGCACGGGAGCCGGGCTTGCCCGCGGTTTCAGAATGGAAAGTCTACGGTCCCGGCCCCGTGATCCCAATCGTTCGTGGAAAAACGCCGGGGACCGCCGACAACTTGGCTGGTCGGCCTTTCCTGTTCTGGACGTCGTTGGCTTTGGTCGGCCCGGTCCGCTATCGCATTTCCCATTGGCAGGCTTCTTCGGCGTGCAGGCCGCTGGTGGTTGGAGTGGTCGTTACCGCCTCCGACGAAAAAACACGTTGGAAGCTCCACCGGTTTGGGTGGCCGCTGGATTTCGATCGGATCTTCCCGGGATCGCAATCACGGGGATCGCGAAGAAACGTGCGGCTCGTGTCGCGAACCCGAATCGTCACAGCGATGGCTGGCCGGATCGGATCTCGGGACGTGGGACGAGAAAAAATGCTTGCCACGGCTGCCGTGGTGTGGTAGGATGACGGTCGCTTGGCTGGGCGGCGGTCGTCCAGCGCCGAACTGGTGGCAGACGAGCCCAGCCCACGAACCATCGGATGGACCGAAGCGGCGGTAAGCCCGTCCAAAATGGTCGCTCTGTCTCGTCGCCGCTTCGGTCATCCAGAACGTTCGGCTTTGCCATGAGGTATCGTGCGCATGCGACGGGATTTCTACTACCAGGACGACCGCTCCAACAAGTTTTGGACGATTGAAGTCGCCGACAGGACGTGCATCACGACGCATGGGAGAATCGGCTCGAGGCCACGAGAAACGCGGAAGGAATTTCCCACCCAGGACGCCGCTCAGCGCGAACTGGAGAAACAAGTCGCCTCGAAGCTCAAGAAGGGATATATCGAAGGACCTCTTGATGCAGTACCGGAGTATGTCAAGCCGGATTGGTCCACGATGGCCATGTCAGACGACGTCTTTTGGAGAATCATCAGTTTGTTCAACTGGAAGAAACTGGGCGATGACGAAGCGGTGATTGAACCGGCGGTTGCGGCATTGGTGCAGATGGACGTAGCCGACATCGAGCAATTCGAAGAGATCCTCGCCGAAAAACTATACGCATTGGACACCGAAGCTCACGCGCGAGAGATCGGCGAGGAGGCATTTCAGCCAGGAAAGCACTTCTCGGTCGACTGGTTTTTATACGAACGCTGTGCCGTCGTGGCAAATGGACGTGAGTTCCATGCGTCGGTTCTCGCTGATCCGGCACAGATGCCGAAGGATATGGAGTTTGAAGCGATCCTGTCAGTCGGCTCATCAGCACACGAGCGGAAGACGGGTCAGGAACTCGATCATGTGACGCCTGTAAGCTACGAGACGTTTAGCAACCGAGCCGGATGGCAAGGGGACTACTGAGCCGAACCAAATGTTGGACCGGAGCGGCGGTTACGGTCTTCGAAAATGGTCAGGTTGACTCGTCGCCGCCCGGTCAACATCGTCGTTCGCTGGATCAAAACTGAGCCGCTTTCATGAATCACGCATGGCTAGATACTGAGACTCAGGCGGTACTTCGGAGAGTGCCACCAGAGAAGTTTGCACGAGCTACAACGGAAGCGTTTTCCATCGTCGTTATTGACCGCAGTTTCCGGCCTATCCGTTCGCGCCATCTCCGAGCGTACCAGCGGGTGCTTGGAACATCAATTGATCATGCGAGCGATACTCTGAAGCGAGCGATACCGCTGGTGCTCAAACGCGAGCTAATTTTGGCGGACGCAATGCTCGCACAGTTCGAGCTGATTTGTTGTGATATGATCTCGGTTTTTGTCTCAGATACCATCATGGCGAATGCTGATCCGGATTATCTATGCGAATTGTGGAACTCCCTGAAAACTGGGGAAGAATTCGAGAAACAATCGGTCACGATCGAAAATGTGCCGGATGACTCATCCGGTGCAGATTTCTTGGAACAATTCGTCGGTGCGAAAGATACCAATTTCCCAATGGACATTATAGCAATGCGAAAGAAAGCGCGGATCATGCAGCATTGGGCGAAGAAGATCGGGGCGACCGTAATCGTAGCCGACAGGTAACCATCCGATGCACCGGAGGCGGGGGAGACGTCGCGCTGTGTGGCGGCGTCATCGGCCCCGCCCCGGTGATCGTAGTCGTTACGATCCAAACTCGGTCGCCACATCGAGAATCGAACGCTCGTCGACGGGGCCGAAACCGAAGGACTTTGGGCCGGGCGACGAACGTCGGCATGGCGGCGGGACGGGCTGGTCCGGGCGCGAACGTCAATCCTGATGGCGACAAAAAAACGGAACGTCCGTTCACGGCGTCAACCTGTGTCTGGATGGAACGCGAAGACGAGTCGGTTCGCCAGACAGACGTCAACTCCGGTGACGACGAGAAAACGGAACATCCGTACGCGGCATCAACGGGCGTCTGAATGAAACGCGGCAACCGGTCCGGCCGCAGGGCCAACTGA
>SKKK01000403.1 GCA_007121535.1 Planctomycetaceae bacterium
GGGTGGGGGACCCGCCCGGCGGCGCCCGCGTGTTCGAAGCGGTGGAGGCCGGCCAGACGGTTCGCGTCAGCGACGAGCAAGCGGTTTCCGGCGGGCGCAGTCTGGAATTCCGGGACGGCCCGCCGCCTGCGGGCCATCAGTCCTTTCTGCCCTACGTCCATTGGGATCTGAAGTCGATCCCCAGCCGAGTCCGTTTCGGCTTTTCCATCCGGCTGGACGAAGCCACCGACTTCTACGGCCAGTTGCGGCAGAACAGGCCCTTCGCCCAAGGGCCGACGGTGCGCATTCTGCCGGGGGGACGTTTGGTCGATGTGCGCGAGCGGGAACTGGCGACTCTGCCCTTGGGCCAGTGGATCCGCTGCGAACTCTCCGCCGCCAGCGGCATCCCCGGAGCCGAGCGTTTCGATCTGCGCATTGTCCTTGCCGATGGCACGGAGCGGATATTCCCCGGACTCGAATCGGGCGGCGGCTACCAACGGGCCGAGCGCATCGTCCTGGTCGCCCAAGGGGTCCAGCAGGCGACCTTCTACGTGGACGACCTGCTCTTCGAGGCCCACCCGCCCGAGTAGACAACGCTGTTCATCGACGGCTTCGCCCGACCTCGATCACGGGCTGAGGATCTCTGGATCGCCGTCGCGCTGAAACGCGCGAAAGTTCGAGCCGTTGAGCGTGTAGAACCGACTCGCCTTGCCCTTGCGCGCCGCGACTAGGTGCAGATAGTCGAAAATTGCTCCCCCCTGCACGCCCCGGGATTGGCATTCGCGCAGGCTGCGGAGCGTTTCGCCGGGTGTCAGCGTTGTGATCTGCAGTAGAGGAACATAGTCCTCTTCCAGGATCTCCGCTGCCTGTTGGGGACTGAGGCGGAATGACTTGCGCCCGCCCGTCAGCGTGCTGAAGAATTCGGCCAAGCCGTGAACGTAAAAGCCGAGTCCGCCGCGATCCAGCAACCGACTGCAGGCTGCATGGTGCGTCTCGGCCGCGACCGACGCAGCGACCAGTACGGTGGTGTCGATGAAATCCACAATCAAGTCTCCCGACGCACGACGGCCAGTCGCTCCATGTGATCCTCGCGCGCATCGTGAACCGCCTGCGCGGCGTCAAAGCCTTCCCAGCCCACGATCACGCGCCGTCGTCCGCGTCGCTCCAGTTGCACTTCGCTGGGTTCGTGAGTCAATTCCAACCGATCCCCCACCAGTTCCACGCGCAACCGCGAACCTTCTTGCAAATGCATCTTCTCGCGAATCGGCTTGGGAATCACCACGCGCCCCGCCTTGTCCACTGTTAGTGTTGTCGTCATGCTCGCCTCCCCCGAGGCCCCTCTCGCCCCCAATGCATTGTTTCCAATCGCTGAAACCGTCTTCCTGACACGAACTCTCCGTCTGGGCATGAGCCTACCATAACATTTGCCAATGTCAATGCCAGGAAAACTCCCAACACTCGGACCAGCGTGCGTCGGCAGTCCGTTCTCCACGCCTGGCCGCGATGGGCTAATTGGTATCTGCATCCACGATGGAACCGATCGACGTTCGCACAGAAACGGGGTTCGACGCGAGTTGGCACGAGCGGTTGCTACGCCGGCGGCGGAAGCGTACAATCACCAGAGTGTTCACCTCATGGTTGCACAAAAAGTTTGGATCGGCAATCCGTCCAACGCGGGGACTTAATGCAACGTGGGGGTTCTCCCAGATGCGGGCACGAACCTTGCACCTCGGATGATGAAAGGGCACGATTCACGTGAGCGAAGATCAACAGGCGCCCGAACGTGTCGATGGCCATTCGCCCGACAAGGGTGCGCGGACAGCGGTTCGTCTGCTGATGGGGGGAACCCTTGTTCTCTTTTGCTCGTTACTGGTTGGGGGCGTTTTGGCAGCCTCGCTGCTGGCGAACCCAAACGTTTCCCCGCCGTTGCAAATATCGACCGAGACAACGTTCATTACCGAGCCGTTGACGCCCGATGGAAAGCGTATCGATTTCTTCGCGGCGATCCGGCAGCGGATACGGCCCGAAAACGCCGCTACCGACGACAATGGATTCCGGTTGCTTGTGCAACATTTGGGTAAAAGCCCCGACAGCAATGCTGAACATTTCGAGACGCTTTGCAGGAAGCTCGGGCTTGTCGCTGATGGGATCCAGCCAGACATGGTCTTTGAAGATCTGCTCGATTTCATGGATGCCCACATCGCCAGCGCAGACGGGGACTCGGCGTTCGTCGACCAGCTCCGCGAACAGTCGGCCTGGAAGCTGCGGGAGGCCTTGAGTCAGCGGCCCCACCGGCCCTGGACGCTGGACGATCTGCCGATGATGGATGCCTGGCTCCGGGCGAATGGCCCGGCGCTTGATTTGATCGGCCGTGCGGTGCAGAAGCCCGTGTTCTACATCCCGCTGGTACGCCGAAGTGAAGACGAACTGGTGTTGAGCATGCGACTGCCCGAGGTCCAATGGATGCGATCGCTTGCTCGCGGCTTGAGCGCCCGAGCCAATTTCCGCATCGGTACGGGCGACATCGACGGCGCTATCGATGACATCATCGCGTGCAAACGGCTTGGGCGGCATGTCGGGCACGGCGCGTTTGGCATCCACATGTCGGTCGGGATCGCGAGCGAGCAGATCGCGGATGCGATCGGCATCGCTAGTTCCTTCGAACACCTGCCCACGGTGGAGCAGTTCCGGAGGCTTGTCGAGCAAACGGAGAACCTTCCGCCCCCGGGCGATCTAGCCCTGATGTTGTTGGTGGGGCGTTTCGAGGCGTTGGATTTCATCCAATCGCTGGCCAGCGGCAATGAGGATGTAATGAGCGAACTGGCGAGGAATAGTTCGAAGATCCGCGACTCCACGACTTCTGCTTACGACTGGAATGTCGTCGCAAGACGATTCAACCAGCACTTTGACGCGATGTTCACGACAGGCAGCGATGTACCGGCTGCGTCTGTCAATCCCCTTGAGTTGTCCGTCTCACGGCGCGCCAGGTCCGAGCGTATGGCCGAGACATTGGCCCACTTGTTCCTTCGCCCCTTGGAAGCCTGGCGTGAAGCAACGCGTCGCAACGTCTGTACGCATCAGATGAAGCGTATTACGTTGGCCATGTTGATCTACGAGCGCGATCATGGGACCCTGCCGCCAGCCTACACGGTCGATGCGGACGGCATGCCGCTGCACAGTTGGCGAGTGCTGTTATTGCCGTATTTGGGGCACGAGGCGCTGTACAGCAAGATCCGGCTCGACGAGCCGTGGGACAGCCGGCACAACCGGCAGTTCCATGACCAGACGGTGACGTTCTATCGCTGTCCCAGCGACCCGGCAGCACGCGCGGGTCAGGCCACGTATTCGGTGGTCATCGGGCCGGACATGCCGTTCGAAGCCGGAGAGGGCAAGCGGCTGGCGGATTTCGGGCCTCACAGCGACGACATGATCCTGCTGGTCGAACGCGGCGAACCGGTCTGCTGGATGGCTCCGGCAGAGATCCCGCAGTCGCGTGCCGAAGAGGGCATCCAGCAGCATGGCAGCCATTATTTTCCACCGGCAAGCGCCGAGGACATCGCCAGCCATCATCCGGGCTGCGCAATGTTCGGGCAACGTTCCGGCGCCGTCACGTTCCTGTCAGAGACCGGTGATCTTGAAGAATTCGGCGCAATGCTCAGGGGCACGCACCAAGACAAGGCCGACTTCCCGCCGTTTGTACCTCGGGACAAGTAGCGACGCGGCCCAGGCGCTCCGAGACCCGAGTCGGGGGAACGTCTGACCCTCCGGCCCGCTGGCAGGGCTACACCACCTGCTGCATCGGCCTCACCTCGGCGGCGGGTAAGCTACGGCCTTGGGACTCGAAATGGGCGATCACGTCTTCGACCACTTCGCACAGATCCGCGTATACTTTCTTGGGATCGTCCCCATGAATCGCTGTTATCAGATCGGGGCATTTGCCAAGGTACGCCTCGTCTTCGTCGCTCCATTCAACCCACTTGTGATATCGGTCGCTCGTTTTCATTCTTGAATCTTCGTGGGCATCGCACCAATCGTCGACTCGTAATACGGTTTACGATAAAAGACACGTTACCGGTCTATTTTGGCAGGCGGTACTGCGACTGCAACAGGGCCCGCGACCGTTTCGAGAATCCAAGAAGGAACTGAGCCAGCTTCACCCGGAACTAACGCCGGCGGACTTGGAGGCAATTCGACAGTATGCACGCGTGCCTGCGGGATTGCGGCAGTCATTCGGCGGCTGGGCCGAGGATGCTGAGGAA
>SKKK01000138.1 GCA_007121535.1 Planctomycetaceae bacterium
ACGTCTGGCCCGTCTGCCGCCCACGGCCAATGATCTTCATCGACTGGCCCATCGGCGTTACCACCAGCACCTCGACCGGCTCCGGCAGATTCGGCCCACTCACGATGCTTCCAGGATCAATTAGAGCCCCAGTCATACCGAAATCCCACCAATCCAGGTTATTGACAGTGATGCCCAAATACGAACCGCCATGATCAGCGTGAAAAAGCGATTCAGCCATCCGGCTGATGGCACCAATGCACCCCCGCAGGCAGTAGCATAATCGAGGCAAATTCCTCACGCAACCATCCCAGACACAGAAAAAGAGTAAGCGTCCGAGTTAGGCATTCTTGACAGGCGGGGTAGCTTGGGCGTGTGTTTGTTTTTCACCCTTAGGTTCAGGAGGTGCCAGACCGGCAGTTGTACGAGGTGGAAAAGCGAGGCGCTGGGCTACCTGCGGAATCAGTGGTCGGCTTTGCAAGTCTATCTGACGGACAATCGAATACCGATCGACAACGATCATTCGGAACAACGCGTCCGCCCGTTGCCGATCGGTCGCAACAACTGGTTGTTTCTGGGCCACCCGGCAGCCGCCTCCGCGCGTCTTCAGTTGTTCAGCCTCGTCAGCAGCGCCCATCGTCATCATCTGGTGCTGCAGCATTACCAGTCGTCTGTCGCCGAAAATATTTTGGCGTCGCCGAGACCCTACGTCCGATCTTTCGTGGGGCGTCCTGCAGTGCCTGCCCCAATTCTTTGCAACCCCGGTAGGCACAGATCCTACGCCAGCATTTCCCAAGGTCACTATCACGACCCACTTATCGACCTAATTTCGCGAACAAGAAATCATGCGGGGCCAGAGCATCGAGCGGCGACTTTACGGACTTTGATTCGGCCAAGAGGGACAGGACGTCTTCCAAAGGATCCCCGCGTTCCACTTCGAAACGGTCGCCGCGGTTGTCGGCAAGGCGATGGCGAGTGTACCCACCGATGGTTTCGTCGGCCGACGACTCGCGTCCAGCGTCCGCGAGCCACAACGGCGTATCGAACATGCCCCAATCTTGCCGCTGCAACAGCGTTCCAAGAGTTGTCTGCGGTCCGAAAGTCACATCCGCCGTCGCTGGCGATGAACGGTACGGTCCGTCTGAGCCTGCCAGCATCCAAGCACCGTCAACCGCTTCTCCCTCGCCGCCACCGTGTGCTTGGTCGCGCCAGTCGTCTGGGAAGTTGGCTGGGAAGACCAGCGTCTGGGCGCCCGCTTGCACCGCCTGGCGAGTCTTACCGAAATTGGGCGCAAAGAACGCCAAGTCGCCGAAATCGACCCGTCCCGATTTGTCGAAGTCCGCCCACCAGACATAGGGTGGCTCAGCCGCGAGGTCTCCCACTGTTCGGCCGAACGCCGCCGCAAAGAACGAAAAGTCCCCGAAGTCGATCTGGTTGTTGTCCTCGATGTCGTAAACCACCGCCCACAGTTCGGTCTCGGGTGATTCGCCCAACGCTGCCGCAGCAAGCTCAGCGGCGCCCAGCACTCGGGCCTGGCCGTTACTCAACACCAACTGCATGTCGTACGGGCCGATGATCCCAGACGCCTGGTCCACCGGCACGTCATCCTCACCGGTCGAAGCGAGCCGGACCCGCGCCAGCAGAACGTAAGCGTTGTCACCCAAATCGGTTCGTTCCGTCCAACCATGAATCGTAACAAAATTCGCTTGGTCATCGATCTGAACATCCGCATGATCCCACGCCGACTCGTAGACGATATCCTGAGCGGTCAGGTAGTCGCTTTGGTATTGCAGATCCACTCTTGCTTCGGCAACCCCGAACGTTGTCGTCTCCGGCGTGCTGACCCAGATCTCGACCCAGAACGACTGCCATTCGTGAACCCAAGCTTCATTTTCCGGCAACTCCGGCACTTCGCCGTTGTTATCCGTATCGCTAGGTTCTACGACAACCGTCATCCCGATCCGCGTTTCGACGATCTCGACGTTTAAGACTACGTCGTTGCCATCACCACCGGCGTAGGTGATCCTCGCAATGAACCCGCTGCCCAGGAAATCCGGGATCACGGCTCCTTCAGGCAGGCCGGCAAACGTGCCCAGGATCGGAGCGCTGCCATCGTTTTTGACGATCGTGAACGTGTCGCCGACAGCGGGCGTGTAGGAACCGCTGAACGCGAGTGAAGCGCCGGTCAAATCCACGATGCCTAGTACGTTCAACTGAGAGTATTCGGTATCGACCGTGGTCCCATCGATCTCAATCTCCAAATCGGTCCCGTCGGCAAACGAGACGCTACTGGCCGTTAGGTCGATCCCCACCGTGAGCGGCTGGACCGCCGTGCCCGGGTCGAGCATCAGCGTCCCGCCGCCTGTGTCGATCGAACCAGGATCGAATACTATCCCGCCGCCGCTGACCAATGTCACATCCGTCGAGGCCGTGCGAACCACGGTGGCCGTGATCCGCATCTCGCCGCTGTCGCGCGCGCCAATCGTCAAGGCTCCGGCCGTAATCCGCGCGAGTTCATCGCTGGTCAACCCCAGGGTCAATGGACTTCCCGTGAGTACATCGTTCCCACCTAGATTAATCAACGTTCCGACGCTGGCAGGCCGCAGAACAACTTCGTTCCCATCCGCAACAACCGAATTGCTGGAGGTCAGATTCATCGAATCACCCGAGAGAGTGATGCCGGCGGCTTCTGTCGGCCCGATTATCCCACCGTCCGTTTCCAGTTGGATGCCGAAACTCGACGTTCCCGTGCCCGCCGCGCCAATCACCTTAATGTGTCCCCCGCCAGAAGAGATCCGTGAGCCGCTGTCGGTAACCCATACGCCATCGTTAGAGTGAGTACCGGTACCACCGTTCCCTTGGACCTTGACGCTCCCGCCTGCTCCGGCAGTAATCTCGCCACTCGATTGAACGGCGACCCCATAGTTGCCGTTTCCAGAGGCATTGCCACCATATCCCATTACTTGGACGTTCCCACCACCAGAAGTAATCCGAGCATTATCACTTGAGACTCGCACCCCGTAGTTGAATTCTACGCCGCTACCGCCGGTGCCTTCGATCATGACTGTACCCCAGCCACCAGAGCTGATCTGAGCAGCCCATGAAACAAGGACACCGTAGTTGCTGCTTCCCGGGCCATTGCCGCCTTGGCCGGTCAAGCTAACGTTACCGTCCGCGCCGGAAGTGATCGTCGCACGGTCATATACAAAGATCCCATCGTTTCTTTCTCCAGAGCCATAGCCTCCTTGGCCGACGACATGAACGTCGCCACCTCCTGAAGAGATGCGCGAGCCGACGCCTTGCAGCATCACCCCGTAGCTCCGGTCGGTACCCTGCCCACCAGTGCCGTCCACCGTGACATGGCCGTCGGCACCTGAGTCGATCTCGCCAGCCTCGGACACAAATACGCCGTAGTTGCGATTTCCGGTGCTGTGACCGCCCCGGCCTGTCACCTGAACATTTCCCGCGTTGGAACTGATTCGTGCTCCTGGTCCATAAACCCAGACTCCATGGTTGCGTTCCGTTCCCGTGCCTCCAGTCCCCTGAACCAGCACGACGCCGTTGCCACCGGAGGTGATTTGGCCGGTTGCCGAGACATACACACCGTAGTTGTAAGCCCCCGTCGCGTTCCCACCTTGTCCGATAATCTTGACATCGGCGCCAATCGAGGTAATCTGCGAGCCGGTACCGCCGACCCAGACACCGTAATTGTAGTTGGCTCCAGCACCGCCGATACCCTGTACATTGACAACACCACTACCGCCGCCCGTGACTGACGCCCCACTAGAAATCCGCACACCGTGATTGTTCTGAACCGCCGTACCTCCCCTACCCAAAATCGTGATTGCCCCGCCGCCGGTGGTGGAAACTGTCGCACCGTTTAGCCAGATACCCACGAACGATCCTGTCGAGGGAATCTCTGCTTGATTGGCCGACAAGATGATATCCCCATTCTCCGAAGTAATAGCCGCGCCCGAAGCGAAGGCGATGTTTTTCAGAGCCGCGATACTAACCACCCCATTCCCGCTGGCGGTAATGTTGCTGGTGGTGTTGGGAAGGTTCACGCTGCCGACATTCGCGATTGTCAGCCCGTGATCCGGGGCGAAAGCAATCGCACCGTGGAAATTCACTAACTCGATGGCGTCCTGACCCTCGATCTGAATGGAAGCGTAACTCGGTGGGAACGTCCCCATGTCAATCGTGTCCGTGCCGTTGGTCGCCACGACCCGCAGCAGTGCGGTGGGATTGGTGAATTTGGTCAGTTGGCCCAGCGTACTGGCGGCAATGGTCTGTCCATTGCCGGCGTCGCTGATCGCGATCGTCTCGTGTTCTCCGGTGTAGATCAGTTCTACCACGTTGCTGGCTATGGCCGAAGTGGTCAAGGCCGCCCCGCTGTACGTTATCGTCCACGACTCAAGTGGTTCGTGTCCGTCTGGATCGAGCGTTACACTGCCGTCGCTGCTATTCGCATAGGTGTACGTGACAGCCTGGGTGCTGCCACCGTCTAGCACTAACGCGTCAATCCCGTCACCCCCACGAAACTCGATCGGCAGGCCTATGTCGCCATCGAGCAAGTCGATGGTGAGGGTATCATCGCCACCCGCCAAGTCGATCATCAAACTGCTGATCAAAGCCAGTGAAATGGTAAGCGTTCGATCGTTGTTGCTGAGTTCCCCACCCGCAGGTACGAAAGCAAATGCCTCGTTGGCATCGGTGATCACCAGATCTGGACCGTCCAGGCGAACGGTCATGCTGTTCGGTTTCCCGTCCGGATGGATGTCCACGATGCTGAGCGTACCATCGATGAGTTCGCCGTTTAGCGTAAGATCGACGATAATCTGCACGGCCACGGCGGGACTGGATGACAACTCGCCATCCCAAGCGACAACCGTGAACGCTTCCACAATACCGCTCGGCCCATCCGCCGGAGTCCAGACCCAAGTTTCTGCCGCACTCAGCAGCGTTTCTCCCGGCGTCACCGGTTCGCCGTTCATTGTCAGGACACCGCTGGTCACCGTCTCGACCCGAAAACTGATCGCATCGCCATCCGGATCACTCGCATCCGAAGCCGCTAACAAGAACTCGTAGGAGATCAGAAAAGGTTCGCCCCCAACTGCTCCTGCCAGCGGGGAGATCACAGTGAGGCTGGGTCGGGCATTTTCCACCTCAAACGGCATTTTGAAATCACTCCCAGACGTTCCATTCCCATCACCATCCAAGAGATTACCCGCTAGATCCTGCACGGTGGCCCCGCTTATTACGAACAAGTAGGAATCCAGCAACAGCACATCGGATAAATCCAAGACCATTGCCGAACTACCCGGTACGTGTGTCAAAATGGCCGACGAAAGGTCCACGGCTTGCCCGCCGCTGTCGGTCACGGACAGCTCTTTTAAGCTAATCACAACCGGCTCGGAGAATTCAATCGTCAATGTTCTCGCTTCGTTATCGTATACTGCCGTGTGAACCGTGGGTGGCTCACTCTCACGCGCGGTGTAAGCAATTGCTTCTGGCCCTAGGTCAGTTTCAATCAGATCGAAGTTTCGGGCCATCGCCTGGAAAACATAACGCGTGTCTTTATCCAAGCCGGAAACCAGACAGTCAGCCCAGTTTGAGGCTATTTGCCAGACCGGCGAGGCGCTCGCGGTTCCGTCGGCGGCAAGCCATTCCCCGCTTGTCGCATTGAAGATCGCGTATTCGGTCTCGGCAGGATTCGCCTCGAAAGGCACCGAATCCAAGACAATCGTTGACTGGGTAGACGCGCCCAGCACCGGAGCATCGGGCAGTTGGGCGAGCGTCGTAACGGAAACTGGCGACGACCATTCCGACAAATGCCCCGCCGGTGAACTGTCCTTGAGCCGCGCACGGTACTCGTAGGTCGAGTTAGGTTGCAGGCCGGCATCGACAAGGATGGGAGTGATTTGCCACTGGGGTAGCACTGTCCCATTACGTTCCCACTGGTACTGCAACACCCCGGAGGCATCGACGCCTCGCGGCGCCTCAACACGAACGGACTCGGGGCTAATTCCGTCCCCTTGGATTGCGTCAGAATGCCATTGCGGTGTCTGAGCGTCGGCAAGCAGCCAATACCGATAGACGCGTATTCGACCGTCAGCCGACACAACATGGATCAGCGCCTGATACCAGCCATCGGCGTCGCCGGGCACGTGCCATGTGAATAGCCCTTGCTGGTCGAGCGATGCTCCCACCGGTGCCGCCACCAGCGTGGCCAACTCCCCAGTATCGAAGCTGATCTGGGCCTCGTACCGTTCGCCAGGTTCTGCGAAGACGGTCCACTCATGTTCCTCAAGCACCGCCGTGTACGTTCCGCCGGCCACCACGACAATCGGCTCGCTCTTCGGGCTCTTACGACCTTCGGCATCGACCGCTGCCACCGCCACCCGATACGCATCGCCCTCGACCAGTCCGGTCAGCGTCCACTCTGAGTCCAGGGCCACGAAGGTCTGCCGATAGAACTCTCCCGTAGCGTCTTCGGCCAGATGCACCAAATAGTACTCCGCGTCGGTGACGGGCTCCCAAGCTAGTTCGGCTGCCGTTTCAGTCCCGGCCCAGGCTGCGAGTCCATCGACCGGCGCCGGCGAGTCCGTTTCGATCACGCTGACCCGCCCAGTGCCATAGCTGATCCCAGGCAGGTTCATTCCATCGCTGATGACGGCGTACACGTAGTATTCGCCCGTGGCCAGCTCGGCGGTGTCCCAGATGTACTCGCCAGGTCCCACCGCTGCCGGGATGTCGTCGGCGATGAGTATCCCGTTCGCGCCCTCACGATCCGTGTCGTAGTAGAGGCTGATTGTCGGGTCCATGTCGCCCGGCTCGGCCGTCCACGAGATGGTCACGGGACCATCAGCGACATCCTGAGCCGGCTCAGACAGCAAAATCAGCGGCGCGTCGGTCAGTCGCCGCGACTGAATCGTGTAGCTACCGATTCCGCCGGCGTTGATAACAACCAATTGCCAGGTCCCTCCAGGCGGATTGAACACTTCGTAGTAAGCCTCGCCGCCTTCGGGGTTCTTGGCGTACGCCACGTCCGGATGCTCGTCCACGTTTTCAGGCGTGTAGACGTTGCCAACAGGGTCCACAAGGTGAACATCCGTGTCCCCCTCGTCCCATTCGACGCTGAACAGAGCCGCCTCCAGCCCCAGGGGCAGGAGCAACTCGTGCCCGGAATCGTTCGGTCCTGCGAGGTCCGATAGTCCAAATGCCTGGGCGCCGCTGGGCGGCTTGATGTGGATCTCCTGAAGTGTAGTATACCCCGCGAACCAGTATGCCTTCCCGGTGTTTAAGTCCACGGACACGGTTCGCCGAATTGGCCCCACTCGACCGCTGACAATCACATAATCGTTACTGTAGTCCGAATCCCAGATGTACTGCGCGTATGCTTGGGCTGATGCCAATTGATATCCTCCGAACGGAAAGCTCGGCGCATACACGGACGCTTCAAATGCCCCCTGGAAAGTTCTATTTCGCCCGAGCTTCAGCGCCCCCTCAAGGCTGATATAGCCCATGTTCAAAAAGCCGTCGGGATTCCCCCAGGTCATCCGCCCGTCAGCGTACAAGCCGTAGTCTTTGTCAATAATCACGCGCGCACTGGCGAACTCGAACGGATCTTCTCCCCCACCGACCGAAACCCGCCCCGTTCCCGTGAATCGTCCCGCAGTGTCGTACTGAGCCGTCAGATCCAAGCCTAGCAAATTGTAAGACTGACTGCCCAACGTGATCTCCGGGCCCGCCGTGAACCTCATGCTGCCGCCGAGCACTACCGGCGGAGGTTGGGGCGCCAAATGGTCCAAGTATGCGGCGACATCCTGCCACACCACCACCGGTACACCCCCCGCGACAATAATCGGTTGGTTCAGGTTGTTCACGCCGACGCTCACGTAGTCAGGCCAGCCCTCCTTGAAGCCCAAGCCGACGTCGATACTAAAACCGGCAGGCACCTTCAGACTCCCGTTTCCCCGGAACTCACGGGTCGTCGTGTCTACCTGAAGAGTAAGACCGTACAGTTCGAAGCCCGGACCCACGAGAATTGGGCCATCGACCTCAAGCGAGCCGACGACATGTAACTTCGGTCTTCCGTCGTCTCCGCGCGTGATCGATAGGTGGCGATTGTCGGTAAGCAGGTCGATGGTCGTTCCGCCCAGTACGCTGGGTAGCACCAACCGGCCGCGTACCTGGACTTCCGATGCCGCAACGCGCAACAATGCCCCGGTGCTTTGGAACGGAATCCCGAACAGACTCAAATCCTTGGCGTCCGGGATGCTGATCGTCACTCCCGAAAAAGTCAAGCCCTCAGAAGGAGACAGGCCGATGAAGTCGCTGCCATCGACCGCGACATGCAATCCACCCAGTTCGTTAGGCAGGACGATTCTCCCTTGCAAACGTACCTGCCCTTCGGCCAGCCAAATTCGACCAACCTGCACATCGAGTCCCACCACCTTCAGGCCGCTCAGCAACTCGTTCAAACCGTCGGTGGCAGCTTGCGAGGCATTGAACTGGAAATCGCCTTCATACAATTTCACGTCTTCGAGAACCGGGAGGTTCCGCATCCATAGTCTGCCGGCACCCGACACAGTGGTGTCGTCGAAAATCAGGCTGCCCTCGACCTGGATCAGGTCGTTGATCCAAACATCGCCCTGGGTGACCCATTGCCCCCGCACGTTACGGCTGAACCCCGCCGCGCGAATGGTCAACTGACCAGCGGTTCTAGTGGTTTCTGAGGGTGGCACGTCGCTTGTGGCTAGGAGTTTCAACGCGTAGGAGCCCGTTGTCAGGCTTGCCGTGCGACTACCAGTATGCGCAGGGTCATATACACGATTGGGAAAGCCCGACACACCCACATAGTAAGTTCCTGCCGCAAGCACGAGCGACAAATGAGGATCGCTTCCATCAGAATCGTCATTGCTGGCGATTTCGCGCCCCATGCTGTCGAATAGCCGGAGATAGGCGTCCAGCGACGACCCGATCACCTCTGCATCCACTTCCAGCGCAACAGTCGCCTCCGATCCGAGGCTGAATCGGTACAGGTCCACATCCTTGGCTCCATTGGGGCTGCCGCCGATCAGGCTGTGCCGAATCACAGGAGTGTCTGGGGCCAAGATCCCCAGATCGACTGCCGTTGCCAGCGTGTCGCCCGAATCGCTTATCATGTCAAATCCGTAAGCCGTCCCACTCGCCGTGGCCACGACAAGCTTCGACGCGTCGGCGGAAAGTCCGACGTCTCGAACTCCCGCGATTTCCTGAGTCCAAAGAAGGCTTCCGGAAATGTCGAACAGATACACCGTGTTGGTGGCGCCGGCTAGGATGTACTGTCCATCGGCCGATACGGCTACGCCTTGGATGTTCCCCGTGTTGTATTGCCACAAGAGCTGTTTGTTGGCTACGTCCAGAACGTGCAGGTGCGGATTCCTGTTGTTTCCCGCGGCGATGTATTTTCCATCTGTCGTGAACGCCACGGAGAAGTCGGCATCGGCGAAGGGGCCGTCGTAGATCAAATACGTCCATGAAAGGCTCCCGGATTCGGCGAACACGCGAACACCGGCCTGCGGTCCGCCTCCGCCCCGCCTCGCTCCCGTCGCAGTGATTCCATTGGCAGCCACCGAGACCGAACCCGATCCAGACCCGCCAATCGTTTTGTTCGTCCACAACCAATTATGGCCGCGTTTCCAGAGTGCGGCTTGATCGTACCAACCCGTGAAGTCTTGGTAGCTGACCGCGTAGTATTCCCCGTCTGGAGAGTAGGAGACTGATGAATAATTGCCGGAGATCACCGACAATCGGTTGCCGTCCTGGTCGAAAACGTTCACTGGGCCCGCACTGCCCGATGACGAACCGCCACGAATCACCGCGGCGATTCGGCTGGCATCCGCATATATCGCCAGGTCAATCACATGATTGGCCGTGCTGTACGTCCAAAGCGGATTCCCCTGGCCGTCCAAGAAGTGAAGACCATCCGAGGCACCGATGGCGACGTAGTCCCCGGTCTCCGAGACCGCAACCGAGTAGCCGCTGGGAGTCTCGTACTCCCAACTCGGCGACAGCACGATCGACAGCACCCGTCGGTCTTCCAGGGGTTCGATGATCAGGCGTCGGTGGCGCTTTTGGCGGCGTTGTTGGGTGGATTTGTTGGAACGTTTGCGGTTGGTTTCTGTGACGACGGTCGAGGGGCGAAGCATGGGGCGAATCCTCGATGGACGGGGCGCCGTCGTGGGCGCCTTGGATGTTTGATGCCAGTTGCGTCTTGGCCGCGGGGTGGAGAGCGATCATTTTGTGTGGAAAAAATTACCCTCGCGTTTGGCGACCTGTGTCGATGCCGTTGAACGAGTTGCTGCGCTGCCGGCCTGGTCAATAGAGATGTAGATCGGTGCGCATCGTTGATTGCTCCGGCGCGACCGGTGATCCGAGGTCCGCCGTGCTGAACCATGACCAAGCCTATCGCAGACAGCGCTGCGCCGGCGTTAGCCCTGACGATGGCGAGTTCTAATTCTCCGCAGAAGCGGGGGATAAGGTTGATTGGAACCCGTCTTGGTTGGGATGTCAATCAGGGATATCTGCGTTTTCGGCTCTTTTTCTCGAATGAATTTCCTGGCGTTCCGTTGAATGCCTTGGCGTGGGCCTGGTAAAAGCACGTAATTGTTGGGCAGTGGGCAGTTGGCAGTGGTCAGTGGGCAGTTGTCGGAGGTCGGTGGTCAGTGGTCGGTGGTCGGTGGGCAGTGGGCGGAAGTCGGTGGTCGGTGGTCGGTGGTCGGCTTTACGTGAGCGCCGTTCTGGGATACGAAAAACGGGGATGGCTCACGCGAAGGGGTGAAGGATTTCAATTTATTGGGCACGGAGGACTTGATCTCCGTGACATGCTCTGTGCGCTCTGTGCTCTCTGTGGTTTAAGGGTGTCTGTCAGTGGTCCAGTGGTTTGCTTCCAACCAAACTTCCAGATCCTCGATGGCTTGGAAGCGCAGGATGGCTTTGCCGAGGGGTTCGTGCTGGCGCGTTTGTCTATTGATTCGCTGTGAGTGGTCGCGTCCAAGAACCGATCGATCTCACTTTCCAACCGGAATTCCCAGGTCGTCCAGCTTGTCGGCGACGACCAGACGGTCGAGCCAGTCGTCCAGTTTGGCCACGTCGCTCGTGGACTCGACCGCCCGCACCACGCCGCGGGGGACCTTGCCGAAACGCTTGCGGAGCTGACGGAACAGAGTCTGCTGGCGGGTTTTGACCTCCGCTTTCGTCCAACCTTCCGTCCATCCTCTTTCCATCAATACATCTGCCATCGACTTTCCATTTCAATCACATCCTCTCGAAGATCTTCGTTCTGCATCGAGCGCTCCAGCGTTTCCTGCAATTTGGCATGTTCATTATCATTGGTCATTGGTCATTGGTCATTGGTCAGTAGTCAGTGGTCAGTGGTCAGTGGTCAGTGGTCAGTGGTCAGTGGTCAGTGGTCAGTGGTCAGTGGTCAGTGGTCATTGGTCAGTGGTCATTAGTCAGTGGTCATTAGTCAGTGGTAGCTGTTCCCTGTTCACTGTTCACCATTCACTGGGCCAAGGTGGGGGCAGCCGGCCTGTACCGGACGGCAGCGTCAGCGGCCCATGGCGGTGAATAGGGCGTCGTGCGGAGCCGGGTTGTCGTGCTGCGACCCTAATGTGGATCGGTCCGCCAGAAGGTCCAGCAGTTCGTCAAGCGACTGAGTATCAGGAGTGGTGAACGTGCGCTGCGCAGTCGCGGTACGGGAGACTTCGGCCAGCCGATGGTCGTGGAATTCGGGCTGGAAATGGAAATCGTCGATGTCCACCGCTTCACGGACGAAATCAGCTTCCCGGGTAGTCGTGCGGTCCGCTGGCTGCAGGTCGGCAAAGAACAAAGAATTTGGGGTGCCGGCAAGGATCGCCAGGTCCGACGGTGATTCTCCTTCTCCCAAAGAACCGTCGACCGTGCCGTCGGCGGCAGCAAGCGGGGCAAGGTTGGAACCAACCGGAACGGGGCCTGAGCCATGGAGATTCAGATAGTTGATCACCAGCAATACGTCCTGAGGCGTCAACCAATCGTCGCCGGAGACGTCGAAGTACGGGGGCGGTTGCTGGGATGTGGGGTCGGGAACCGGCAATTCCCGGGTGCCGTTCTGATTGATCTCGTTGATCATGACCAAGACATCCATAGGGGTAATCAGACCGTCATCGTTCACGTCGTACGGATAGCTGGGGTTCTGCCAGTGGCCACCGATCTGCTGGACCACGATCGGGCTACCCGGGTCGACCAGATCCCAAGCCACGTTCCCCTGGCCGTAACGGCTGAACTGCCCCGCTCCGGGACTCACTTGAAACGATGCTTCGCCCGAACTGGCCGCCAGGATTTCGATATACGCCAATCGCGCCCAATCCGGAGCGACTCCCTGGTTGGCTTGCAGCAGACCCCCGCCCAAATTGCGCACGACTCCGTCGGCCGAGTCGATGGTGCCGCTCGAAAACAGGTTGAAATCCAAGTTGACCAATCCTTCTGCCTGAACCAGCGACGGCAAATAGTTCACGTCGACCGTTCCGCCCGAAATTCCGACTCCTGGGTCGACGCGATCCTGTACCCAGATTTCGACGAAGTACGTACTTCCCCGTGGGACGCTTTCCAAGCCTGACGGAAGTTGTTTCGAGTTTCCGGGTGAAGGCGTCTGCACGGCCACGGCCTGGATGCCCACACTGAAGGCCTCTGCCACTGTCCAGCCCGCTGCTTCGCCTTCCACCATCCACCGCCAATCGTCCTCGGCTTCCGCCTTGTCCCATGACGTGTCCTGTGTGCGATGCGTTGAACTCGATCCGAGAGCGAACCCCGAACCTTCGGCTTCGCCGTCATCGTCAGGGGCAGATTGGCCGCGCCAAACGTCCGGGAAGTTGGACGGAAAGACCAGCGTCTGTTCGCCCGATTGCACTGCCGCGCGGGTCTTGCCGAAATTGGGTGCAAAGAACGCCAGATCGCCGAAATCGACTCGTCCCGACTTGTCGAAGTCCGCCCACCAGACATAGGGTGGGTCAGCCGTGAGGCCTCCCACTGTTTGGCCGAACGCCGCCGCAAAGAACGAAAAGTCCCCGAAGTCGATCTGGTCGTTGTCGTCGATGTCGTACATCACCGCCCACAACTCGGTCCCCGGCGATGCCCCCAACTCCGGCACAACCGCCCCGGCATCCACCAGCTCGATGTGGCCGCCGACCAGCGCTATTTGCATGTCGTACGGACCGATATGGCGTCCCGCTTCGTCCACCGGAACCTGATCGTCGCCGGTCGAAGCAAAGCGAACTCGAGCCAACAGCACATGGCCGTCGACGCCCACGTCGTTCGATTCTGTCGTACCCTCGATGCCGCTGACGATGCCCAGCGTGTCGTCGATCGATTCAATCTGGCTCGACGTGAAAGCCGGGCCGTATTCGATTTCCAGGGCCGTCAGATAGTTCGAATAATACTGCAAGTCTACCGTCGCTGCGGCAATCCCCAGCGTCGTCGTGTCCGGCGTGCTAAGCCAGATCTCGACCCAAAACGACTCCCACTCGTGCACCCAATCCACACTGACCGGCAACGCCGACACGACTCCGTTGTTTCCGGTCGCGCTGGACTCGCGGACGATCGTGATGTCAACCCGCGCTCCCTCGATCGCCAGGATGCTGGCCGTCGTGGTCGGCGGAATCAACGAATAATTGCCAGCGTCGTCCCCGCTGACCACCAACCCCGACACGAACACCGTCTTGTCTGAACCAACGTCCGGGTCGGCAAATGCTCCTACGGCTTCCGATGTGTCCAGCACCACATCATCGCTACCGACTACCCCCACCAAGACCGCCTGACTGACATCCAGCGTCGCTTCCGTTGTGCCATCGTAAACCTTATCCGCCGCCGTGATACCGGTGACGGTCAACTCGGCCGCCGTGATGGTCAGCAGATTGTCGGTGTAAGCGATCGTGTAGTTGGCATTGGCGGCCAGCGTGCCCTTTGTAATCGCATACGTGCCCACGTCCTCGCCCGCATCGCGAGCCAACGCTCCACTCAGCACATCCTCCACCTGGTCGTCCCATTGCAGACCGTTGACCTGATAGGTCAATGCCGGATCGTCTGATCCGTAGATCTTACTTTGCGCATCGGCCGTCACCGTCAACTCGGCCGCCGTGAGGGTCAGCAGATTCTCGGTGTAAGCGATCGTGTAATTGGCATTGGCGGCCAGCGTGCCCTGTGTAATCGCATACGTGCCCACGTCCTCGCCCGCATCGCGGGTCAACGCTCCGCTCAGCACATCCTCCACCTGGTCGTCCCATTGCAGACCGTTGACTTGATAGGTCAATGCCGGATCGGCCGTGCCGTAAACCTTCGTCTTGGCGTCGGCCGTGACGGTCAACGCCGCCCGGGTGATCGTCAAATTCGCGCCGACGAAAGTCAGGTCGTAGTTGTCGCCGGCGGTCAGCGTCCCCTGCAGGATCGCGTAGTCGCCGACATCTTCGCCGTCCTGCCGAGTCAATGCGCCTTGGAACTCGTCGCCGTCGACCAGCGCGCCGGCGGTGATCTG
>SKKK01000265.1 GCA_007121535.1 Planctomycetaceae bacterium
CCGACGGACGTTGGGGGCGACGAGGCGATTCGCATCGAGAATCAGATCGACGTCATGACCAAGGCGTTTCTGGGGCTGACGGTCGCCTGTGCCCGGTGCCACGACCACAAGTTCGACCCCATCTCGATCGACGACTATTACTCGTTGTCCGGCTTCTTGAAGAGCACTCGGCGCAATGAAAAGATCCTGGATCCCGGCGGTCAGATTGCCGAGGCGGTGGATGCCTTGCAGGAGCTTCGCGCCGAGGGCGACCGAGCGTTGGCCGCGGCGATCGACGCGACCGGCCTGGATGCCGAGCGTTTTGCCGCGGGGCTGATGGCCGCTCGCGATGTTTTGGCGACCGGTGCGGGTGACGACGCCGCATCGCCGGACCAGGCCGCCGTGGCTGCTGCGGCCCAAAAACATGATTTGGATGTCGACCAGGTCCATCGATGGGTCGCGGCGTTGCAGGATTCGGCGCTGGAGGAACTATCGCATCCGCTGGCCGCCTTCCGCCGCATGGCGGACGCGAAGGACGGCGAGAACCCCACGTGGGACGAGCTGCGGACGGCTGTGAATTCGGCTTGGGAGGATCAGGCTCGGCGTGCGGAGTCGAGCCGAGACCCGACGGACCTTCTTGTGGACTTCCAGCCTGGCTGTGACGATCATGGCTGGTTCGTCGAGGGCCAGGCATTCGGCTCGCAACCGACCGGAACGCGGCAGTGGGATGCCGCGTCACGATCCGATCTGCCGGTCATGCCAGGCGTGATGCACGGCGGTTTGACGTCCCCGAAATTGCACGGCGTGCTGCGCTCGCCCACCTTTACGTTGAACCATCCCGCGATCCATTACCGGTTGAACGCCAGAAATGTCACGATTCGGCTGATCGTCGACGGATACTTCATGTTCCCGTTCAACGGCCTGTTGTTCGGTGGCTTCGAACGGAAGGACATCGACACCGAAGGTCAGTTCGTTTGGAAGACCCAGGCCGGTGATTTGCGGCGGTATATGGGGCATCGGGCATATATCGAGATCATCGATCGCGGCGATGGCTTTGCGGCGGTGGACGAGATCCGCTTTTCTGAAGGCCCGGCGCCGACCGATCCGCCCAGCCATCTGGGACATCGGGCGTTGACCGACGATCGAGCCGACAGCATCGTTGGTCTGGCACAAGCTGTTGGCGCCATCTGGTCGGAGAGCCTACGGCATTGGCGGCAGGCGACGGCGGACACCGAGCACACGGCCATGCTGGCGTGGGCCGCTCGGCACGGTTTGATCGATCTGTCTGCCGCCACGGCGGAACGTTCCGCACGCATGGAACAAATCGAAGCCGCCATCCCCGCGCCGACTTACGTATTGGCGGCAACCGACGGGAACGGTTTGGATGATCGTTTGCATATCCGCGGCAGCCACTTGAATCTGGGGGATCCTGTCCCAAGACGCTTGTTGACGGCCTTGGGTGGCGAGCAGCATTCACGGATCGACAACGGTAGCGGCCGGCTCGAACTGGCGCAGCGCATCGTTGCTGCCGACAATCCCTTTCCGGCTCGCGTGCTGGTCAACCGGTTATGGCACCATCTGTTCGGACGTGGAATTGTCCCCACCGTCGACGATTTTGGCGTCATGGGCCAAGCGCCGACGCACGGCGAGTTGCTCGATTGGCTGGCAGCCGATTTCCAGCAACACGGCTGGTCGATCAAGCACGCCATCCGGCAAATGGTCATGTCCAGCACGTATCGCATGTCCAGCCAGGCGACGGATGATCACGCGATGGCGATCGAACGGGATCCTGAGAACCAGTTGCTGTATCGCATGCCCCGACGCCGTTTGCCAGCCGAATCGATTCGCGATGCCATGCTGGCCGTTTCCGGCCGTCTGGACCCTGCCCTGTACGGTCCGAGCGTGCCGGTCCATCTGACCGCGTTCATGGAGGGCCGCGGCAGGCCGCAGAGCGGGCCGCTGGACGGCGACGGGCGGCGAAGCGTCTACATTTCGGTAAGTCGGAACTTCCTGTCGCCCATGATGCTGACGTTCGACATGCCCAGTCCGTTCAGCACGATGGGACGGCGCAGCATCTCCAACGTACCCGCGCAATCGCTGATCCTGATGAACGACCCTTTCGTCATCGGCCAGGCACAGCACTGGGCGCAACGAGTGTTGGCCGAACATGCGACGGCCGATTCACGAATCGAGGTGATGTTTCACCAGGCATTCGGCAAGCCGCCCAGCCCCGTTCAGATCGAACGGATTCAACAGTTTCTGACACAGCAAGCGGAACTGTACGGCGCCGCTGAAGATGAACTGCGAATCTGGGCGGACTTGGCGCATGTGTTGTTCAATATGAAGGAGTTCATCTACCTCAACTGAACTTCAGCTATTCTTTGGCCGGTCCTTTGTCTTCACCACGCCACCCGCTCAAGAAATCACCGGCCAGGTCAGCAACGACCCTCCCGATCAGGATGACACTCAACAGTGCCCATGGAGCGCTTTCCACCAAAGCTCGCCAAACGCTGTCTTCCAGCAAGGTGGTCTGAAGGTGGCTCATTACTTCACGCTCGTCGGCATCGAGTTCCGCAGCCAAGCGCGGTGCGATCGCTGACGCCAGACTCATCGGTCGAGCGAGTCCAACGCCGAACGTGAGAAAGAACATCGCAATGGAGGCAGTCATGAAGAACAGTTTCCATCTCATTGAGCACCCGGGACCGAGTCTTTGTCAATCAAGGTGGAATGCACGCTGTTTCGCCGGCCCCGATCAATCGCGAGCTTTGGGCGGAAGGGACATCAGTTCGTCCAGTTCGGCGGCGATTTGCTTGGGATCGGCTTTTTCGATCAAGTATCGATGCGATCCGTCCGGGTCCGGCTGAAAGCGGCTGATGCCGTCCTCCGATCGCACTCGACCCGGTGGCGACAGCGACCAGTATTCGCCCACGCCGCGTACGGCCAGCAGCACAGCCGACTGGTCCCAGCTCTCGCGAGTCCCTCCGATTTGCCCCCGGTACAACTGGTATGCCCGGCGCACCGGGTTGGCATCGGAGACGTCGGCCAGCTTGGCCCCGGTCAGGATCCTGGCTCCGATCTCCCAACCGCTGAAGATGATTGCAGTGGGCCAACGGTCGATTGCGTCGGTGGAAGCCGGCGAGTCCCAGACCAGATTGGCTTCGCTTCGCGGCCGATCGAAATGCCCGCCCATACAGACCCATTTGGCGACCTTTTGTCGCACCAAGTCCATGCCGTTCAGCTCGCTGTGCCGGTCGGCGCCGCTGTCCAACAGATTCCGCAAATTGGTCTTGTAGCCGATGGTGACGATCACGACGCTACGATCGGGTTGGGAAGCCAGGATTTCGCGATACAGGTCGGTTGCTTCGCGAGCATCGTTGCCGCTGGCGAGTGATCCCGGGAACTCTTCGGCGATCTGACGCGCGTATCGCGAGTTCCTGAGCACCGCTTGTCCGGGACCAGTCGGCCGAGCGATAGGTTCGCCGCGGACGTTGCCGATCGGCAAGTCGCCGCGGCCATAGTACGTGTTGATGCGATCGGCACACGGCGCGCTGTACGGATTGGCCGCCGAGACCATGACGGCCAAGATCTTCGCTTCCCCCCGATCCGCTAACGCATGCAGCAGCGCCAGCGCCCCGACATCGTCCACGTCGCTCTCCATGTCCACGTCCAAGATGATCGGTACGGGTTCGGCGTACAGCGCAGTGCCGGAAATGACCACGCACGCAACCGACAACAGCGCGACACAAGCGTATCGAGTCGGGATCACAAGCGATTCTTTCGGGAAGGGCATCACAAATCCTTTTCCAAGCGGGCCACGTGGCAGGTTCACGATCATCTGCGGCGGTCGTTCGCGGGAGGCGACCGACGGATCGACGATCCATCAAGCATATCCGAACGCGGCTTCCGGCCGCAACCCAAGGAAAAATCCGGAAATCGAACTCCTGCAATCACGAGATGGCTGCGGCACGTGCGTAAGCACCCGGCGGCGAGTCGCGTAGAGTCGTCGGGCGCAAGTTGCTTGGCCTGTGTCCGCGTCTTGTCGAACGGAATGAATTTTGTTCTACTCTAAACGCGGCCGGAGGCCGCGTCTACGTGATGGCGGCAGGAAACCGCGTTGGGGCAGGGACTATGAATCGAGACAACCCCGAATGATGTAATGAAAGGTGGATCTATGACACGTTTGCTTACAACCGCTGTGGCCTTGTTCGTCCTGTACGGCGCTGTGATCGG
>SKKK01000157.1 GCA_007121535.1 Planctomycetaceae bacterium
GACGAGCCATGAACTTCTTCTGAATCCCTTCCAGGACTCGAAAGTCGCGGAGGGCCGAAAGCATGTTGCCGCCCAGCTTGACCCGGGAACTCTCCGTCCAACGCTCGATCTCCGGATGATCTGGGGCTTTGGCGTCCAACAGATCGAGAACTTCGTTGCGAGACACCGGAACCCGATTTCGGCCGTTTTTGTGCCACAGCATCCCGGTCACAAAGTCGTAGGTCAGGCGGTCACGAAGGGCGTAGTGCAGGTACAGCATCGACACGAATTCGTCGCTTCGGTCACCATGCTGGTGCGCCTCGATCAGCGCTGCGATGACCCAGCCGATGCGGTGCGTCAGATAGCGGTAATGAATCCGGTCCCATATCCCCTTGCGGCTGTTGATCGAGCGTTGGGGCAGCAGGCTCCCGCCCAGGACTGCATCGCGGACTTGATCGATCGTCATTCCCCCGGCCAGCGCCGCCACGACCTGCCCGGCTTCGGTAATCAACGCGCCCTTGGCCGTATTGCGCGTGCTATACGGCCCGGCATCGCGGAGCGCCAGCGAGGGCGCATCCAAACAGCCAGTTCTCGGGTTGTGTTTCACGGCATTACGATTCATGGCTGGTGAAAGGAGGCTCACCTGGGTTTTCCGGGTGGCGAACAACTGATCGAGCTGTTTACTGCCTGATCTGTCCCCCGTAAAAGGCTGTCCAAATCGCCCACTTTGAACAGACGGTAGTTATTGACCGGGTGTCGGTACTCGGGCACCTTGCCCTGCCGACACCAGTTACGGAGCGTGTTCGGGCACACCCCGAGGTACTCCGCAGCTTCACGTATTCTCAAGAACTGATCCAACTTGGGCATCGCAAACCACTTCTATTCGGTATCCACTGGTACCTGTTGGGCCTGAGCTGTAGCAAGCTTACCAAACCACTCCAGCGTCAACAACTCCCGATGCTTCGGAAGCGGGGGAAACGCGGTTTCTTGCCGAACTAGCCCGAAGTTCGCCCATGAACGCCACGGTACGCCACCGTCACTGGCACGCAAGTCTCCGTTGCTGTACCTACTGGACAACGATCCGTCCGTCATCACGCTGGATGTGCTGACCAAGGACCGGGACAACTTCGAGGCCAGCAACGATGACCGGTACATGGACAAGGCCCACCGGTGTGGTAAAATCGGCTGGAACGTGGATCGGCACATCGAGGTTGTCCCCCACTACCAACGACCGCACATGACGCTCGTGTGGCCTGGACGGTGCCACGGGTGGTTTCGCCGAACTCGGTGCGATTCCTCCAGAGCTGTTCGATGAGGTCCGAGTAGACTTCTACACCGACCCTGCACAATCCGCTCTTAAGGCGATGCAGGAGACGTGAGAGAAGAGTCATTCAACTGAACGATGTGAGATAGAAGACTTGGATCTCAATCACTGTGACTTGTATAGAAACAATTTGAGCTTGTAGGTGGTATATGAGATGCTTATCCATTAGGCAGCCGTGGGCATTTCTCGTCTGCGCCGGGGTGAAGCCCATTGAAAACCGGTCCTGGTCAACAACACACAGAGGGACCGTTGCCGTACATGCGAGTAGTTACCGCAAAGCCGTCGATTTACTTACTTCACCTCTAGTAGATAAGACGTTGTTCACATTCGGGGCAATTATTGGAGTGTGCGACCTCGCAAACGTCGTTCCGTACTTAGAAGTTTCTGATCGCCCCTGGGCTGAAGGACCATATTGCTTTCTCCTTCAGAACGCAAGACTTTTTTCGAAACCTATTCCACACAAAGGTAGAGTCAACCTATGCGAGTTACCCAATGATGTCTCTCTTCTAGTTGAAGAGAGAATGCAGGATTGTGTATTTATCTCGCGGATCGGGACACTTGAGGAGACGATACATGAAATCGGCGACGGACCGATTGACAAAAAGCTGTTGAGAAAGCCAGAGCGGCACAGATACTGAATAGAGAAGACTCTTTCATGCGAGGTTGGCGTGACAGGCAGCGGCAGGCAAGTCCCCTGCCCGTTCTCATCCGACTGAACTCGAATACTCGGACAGGCCGTTTCGAGACGGGGGAGCGTAGAGCATAGGGAATTGCTGGAGAAGGTGTCGAGCGGGTTTGGGGAATAGGCGACTGTCTGCAACGTGTGCGGCTAGACTGGGAAAAGCCATGGCGACGGCACGCAGGAGTAAGTAATCACAGCGGAAGGCCGTGACTTGACGGAGCGGTTGGCAGCGATACCAGAGATGTTCGAGCAGACTGGGGACCAACTATGACGACAACCGTGAGATCTAGACCGGCGAGCGTTTCCGAACTGCGGGAACGCTGGCTACCACACAAGCAGCGTCTCAACAGCACCGGCAGCGGACACCCCACGGCAGTCCGGTTCCACCGAGCGTGTAGCTGGCTGGAGGAAGCAGAGCGGCTCGATGCCCAGGATCAGGCCGATCACATCTTGATCTTTCAATGGACGGCGTTCAACGCCTTGTACGGCCAGTGGGATCTGGACCGACACGAGCCGCTCCCGGATCGGCTAAGCTGGCAGGTCTTCCTGACCCGCATGTTGGGCCTGGATGCGTCTGGGCACCTCGTGACGTTGCTCCAAGAAGATCATCGTCTCGTTTTGACGATTTTGGGAAACGCCTACCTGAACACCTACTTCTGGCATGACCCGTGCGGCGAAAACGCTGGCAAGGCCGGCCGAGGCGGGCGTCACAAGGCGGAAGGCTGGTATGCGCAGCAGCAGTGGGGGGTAATACTGGAGAAGACAGTCGATCGGATCTACCTGCTCCGCTGCCAGTTGGTCCACGGAGCGGCGACCCTGCGAAGCCGGATGAACCGTACGGCGGTAAAGCACTGTACGACCCTGATGGCGAAGCTGATACCGACTCTGCTGTTGGTCTGGATCGACCACGGGGCCGACGAGGACTGGGGCATCATGTGTTATCCGCCAGTCGACGCCGCGGCCGGGACTGTACGTTAGCGAGGCTGCGACGGGATCATGCCGATGGAATTCACAGTCGATCGCAGCAAGTTCCGAAACGCCTTGGTGACGGCGTCTTCCATTCTTCTTCGAGGTGACGCAGGCGTACTGGGGCACGTGTTGCTTGCTCCGCGAGATGGTCGCTTTCTGCTGACAGGCACCAATAGAGGGATGGTGATCCAGACTGCGGTGAAAGCGCCGTGCAAATTCGGTCCAAATGCCCTACTGCCGTGGCGAGTGCGACGTGTCCTCTCTGCAATGGAAACGGAGGACGTATCACTGTGCCTGCTCGAAAACGCGGTGCAGATCTCAGGAGGCAGGGCGTCTTTTTCCCTGCGGACGCCCGACCCTCAAATGTATCCAGAACCGGCCCCGATTGTGATGGATGACGCCCACGTAGAGGTGAGCGCACGGCAGTTTCGTCGAGCCATCCGATCGACAGCGTTCGCTACCTTTCGTTTCCTTAACACCACCAATTTTGCGTTGCGATCCGTTCATATCGCCGTCTCTGGGAAAAAATTGATGTTCACTGCAACGGATGGAACGAAGGTCGCTCGCTACGCTGCTGACGTCACCAACGAGCCCCTTGAGAGCGTATTCAGTTCGGTGCTCATTGCCCCAGATCTTCTGATGCGGCTAGGCCACCTGACCCGCGATTCTACTGTGAAGATGTGCGTCAAAGACGACACTTTTGCGATGTTTGGACTTGGCGATTCAGCCTCGGCTACAGTACCGGTGGCCTCGGGTTCGTTCCCGAAGTTGGATGCAGTCTTCGCCACCTTCACTAGCGAAATGGATCACTACGAAACAGTCAAACTGACGGCCAGCGATCTTGCTGCGCTGCTATCGCTGACTTCTGTGATGTCGACGAAGGACCACCAAGTTCTACGGCTGTCGATTGGTCGACAGCGTCTCTGGTCTGAAATGCGCACTCCAGAGTTTGGCGAATCGAGGTGCCATATCGATGTCGCTTCTTGGGCAGAAAGCAGCCCCGTGACCTTGGATGTGCAACTGCTCAGAGACGGCCTCGCCGTGGTTCAGCACAATGAACGGGTTTTCTTGTCAATCCCCGACAAAGCCCTACCGTTGAAGCTTTCCACCGAAAACTTTACGTACATTGTCATGCCGTTTGGCGACACAACGCAACAGCGGCATGCCTACGAAGACGCCATTGCGGCTAGGCACTGAATTTGACGAGACCACGGTTAGATTGCTGGTTGCAACGGACGCCGCTATCAAA
>SKKK01000076.1 GCA_007121535.1 Planctomycetaceae bacterium
CCGTTACCATTGGGCATCAGGAACCCAATAATACTTCTAGAGTCCTGCAGTGTACTGAGTATTTCACCCTGAACTCGATACGCATCAACCAAATGATCAATATTGTTTAACGTCGCATTATGGGCATGAACTGTCCAGGGATGGACACCCGCCGCATTGAATGTCGTGGCACGCCGCTGGTGAATCGCAGCAGCGGCTGTAGCCATGCCACCACCAAGGGAGTGGCCGACAAACCTAAGCGTCATGCCAGGTTGTAATTGGTCGACAACCTCTTGCGCATGTTCTAAGCCTATCTGGTACTCAATCCCTCCCAGCCCCAAGCCTTGAACGATGTTTGTGCGCCAGTTCGGCCAGTCATCGGTACCTGCGTAGGCTAGGACCCTTTCGTGTGTTACTTGGTTGACAAAAAACCGGGCGAAGTATCCGCTATGCCGTGCATCCTGGAACGGCTGCCCAATCTGAATCCAATCAAGTGGAACAGGGTCTGGCACATCCTTCTTGTACGCCGCGGCGGCCAATTCGGCGTATACTCTGTCCCGCTCCAACTGTTCTTGTGGGATGGGCTTGATGATTTGCTGGCTGAGATCAAATCCTATTGCCGTATTGAAGGCGAGGCCAACGAGCGCTTTTAAGAGGTAGGGGCCGCCGCCAAAGAAGAAAAAGGCACCCGCTCCGGCACCAACGAGCGCGCCGGCCCACCACGGGCCGATGTCGAGCATGTGAAAGCTGACTCCACCAATACTCGCGCCGATCGCCATGGCTGTTACCAGGCCCGATACTTTCCAAGCACCACTGGGGTCCAACCCGTTCACCGGATCGGCATGGACGTATAAGTACTTATGGAAGCTCAGCGGGTCCTGCAGGTTTCCGAAGAAGGGGTCCAGGCGGGTGAAGCGGGCGGTGGTGGGGTCGTAGTAGCGGGCTCGGAGGTATTGGTGGCCGATGCGGGGGTCGAATTGCTCGCCGGCGTAGAGCAGGTTGGTCTGGGCCACGGACGGGTCGGCGTATTTGCCAGAGCCGCCGCTGATTCGCTGGGCAGCGGCGTTCCAGATGGCGAGCATCTGGCCGTAGGCGTCGAAGGCGTAGAACTGGACGGCGGCGGCGGCCAGGTCGGTCAATACCCGCACGCTGCCGTGGCCGTCGTGGGCGAAGATTAGGGTTTGGTCAGCGGTCACTTCGCCTTGGTCATCGGTTTCGATCGTGCGCTGGGAGATCTCGGCGTGGCCGAAGGTGTAGTCGATGGTGCGAACGAGGCTGGAAGCCTCGTCTACGAGGGCGTAATGCGACTCGCGTAACACCTGGCTGTAGCCGGTGTGGTTGTTGGCGTCGTTCAGGAATTCGGTAAAGAGGCGGCCGTCGACCGTGCCGTTGCCGTTGGCGTCGGCTTCCGTCAGGGCGCTGACGCGGATGCCGGAAGTGTTGTAGTCGTAGGTGGTGGTTTCGGACGGGGTAGGTTCGAGGAACCCGGTCCCCGCGACTCGGACAGATGCGACCACGTGGCTAACGCGCCGGAAGGCGTCGTGGGTGTACGTCCAGACTTCGCCAGCGTTCCCGGCGCCGTTGTCGTATTGAAGCAAATTGTCAAAGAACCGTTCTTCGATCAAGCGACCCGTAGTATCCTTGTAAACGTGCTCGGTGACAATCCCCTCGAACGAGATGTGCAGATGCTGACGGCCCAGCGCGTCGTAGGTCATCCGCTGGGTGAAGGGCATGTCGGGCGGTGGCTGGTCGGGACGGGAGTCCCAACCTACGGGGTCGTCGCCGGTGCCACGGATGCCGTCGTCGCCGAAGCCCAGGGGCAGCGTGCGCGAGAGCTGGTGGTTTCGCGCATCGAAGCTGAACCAGGTTTCGCGTCCCAACGGATCGCGGACCAGCGTCTGATTGCCTTGCGCGTCGTACCCGTATTCGTAACGCGGTGACTCGATCTGGCTGGCGGCCGCGTCATAGATGCCGGGCAACTGGACGGCAGGAGAATGGTTCGGGCCTTTCGCATCAGGAGAATAGTTCAGACCTTTTTGATCTCCACTTTGGGGAAGCGAAACCGTTTTCTGAACGGGTTCAGGGCGAGGTAATACGCTCCTGGTTCGCCGACCCGAGGCCGTCGTCGCATGTGCTTTGCTCCCGAAGACCCGAAAATCATAAGCAATCACGGCCAACCATCTCATCAAAGACGCCTGCCCCCTCTAATTGGCTTCCCTCGTTTGGGTTTCACGATCACTGGCATCGGGCCCGCTCCATACCTTGTGGACCCCGCCGATCACCTCTTCCTGGCAGTCGGCTGTCGTCTCCGGCCGCCCAGGCTCCAGAGAGGCATATGCTCTCCGATTTTCGCTGTCTTTTCCAATCTTTCCAAGACGAAACACGATCAGCAAAACGTCTCTCACCAGCAAATCAAGCGTCGTTCCTTTTACCAGATTTTAGCGCTGCAATCAGCTCCTCCTGTTGTGATGATGTACAGGAGGTTGTGAAGCGTACGGAAAGCTGTGTTGGTTCAGTGAACGCAATCTGGATTGTAACGTGGTTCGACGGACCATCTAGAATTTCCACGGAGGCTACACTTGTAAGTGCCTTGTGAATTCCCAGTCTTCCCTGTTCTGTGATCGACACGTGCCAGCCTCTACGAACGGTTAGGTCTCGCCCGCACCAGATCCGCGCAACTGTCCCCAAGAGTCCGAAGCCAAAACCGACCAAGGGTGCGACAATAAACATGGTTGCAGAGATTGGTCGGTTCAAGCTCGCCACCAAGAACAACGCGATAAGTAGAATTGCCCATACTAGGCCAGCCTTCAAGGCAGGAATCAGCACGACGGCACACCAGCCTTCCACGGCAACACGATTCAACATTGTTTCATGGTACTTGAGTTCCGAATTCATCTAACGCGCCTCCGCCACTCTTACGGGTCGATGATCTCTGGTGATATAATCTGCCACGGCAATTTCATCATGGACTTGCAGAAAACTTCTCCGTAAGGGACGCCGCACTACCTAGCTGCGCCACCGAGAATCGCATCCGTAATCGAGTCTGCAATGTTGTCAGCAATCGCGTCGACAGCAACTGCCGCTCCAAAATTCGCCGCATCAAGTACCCCTTGTGCAAGCTCGCCTTGCAGCCGTGCAGGCATAAAACGAACTCCCCAGAGCGATGAAAACGTCCCCGCAATGATCAATTGTGGAATCGTTCCGATGCATACATTAATGACGTTTTGTGTGGAGTCCCTTACGGCAGAACGAAAGCTCTCTTTCTCTCTTGGGGTAAGGCCCACAGTGAAAAGCTTTGCTCCGTAGGTGGCCAAGTCGATCATGGCTCCGGTGAACACGGCAGCAAACTGTGTCAATATCTGCATATCCTTAAGCCAGACGCCCATGACGAACCTGTCCAGCCCGTCTGACTGTGTCATATCAAGTCCGTCAGCCACTGTGTACCATTGCGCAAAGAAAACTGTCCACGAGAAAGCCTCCATACCGTTTGTCAGGTATTTTCCGTAATTGGTCGGATCGTCGCCGTTCGCAACATCGATTAGTGCTGACAATCCGCCTGCGAAGATCCCCGAGATAGCGGATTCCAGAAAGACAGGAGCGAACTTGCCAGTAAAAAACGCAATCGTGAGCGATGTTCCACCCACGAATCCCGTAAGAGCACCGTAACCCGGACTCCGTCCCGACTTGCCAAACACAATGCTACCCACCGTTGCGCCGACGACGCCTGAAATGCCAGTGACCGCTAGCTGCGCCGTAGCGGAAAAGGCAAGCCCAGTTGGGTCATATCCATTCACCGGATCCGCGTGCACGTATAGATATTTATGGAGACTCAGCGGATCATTCAACCTTCCAAAGAACGGGTCCAGGCGGGTGAAGCGGGCGGTGGTGGGGTCGTAGTAGCGGGCTCGGATGTATTGGTGGCCGATGCGGGGGTCGAATTGCTCGCCGGCGTATAACAAGGTGGTGGCGGCCATGGCCGCGTTGGCATACTGGCCCGAGCCGCCGCTCAGGAGCTGGCCGGGGGCGTTCCAGATGGCGAGCATCTGGCCGTAGGCGTCGAAGGCGTAGAATTGCACGGCGGCGGCAGCCAGGTCGGTCAATACCCGCACGCTGCCGTGGCCGTCGTGGCCGAAGATCAGGGTTTGGTCACCGGTCACTTCGCCTTGGTCATCGATTTCAATCGTGCGCTGGGAGATCTCGGCGTGAC
>SKKK01000242.1 GCA_007121535.1 Planctomycetaceae bacterium
GACCTTCCAAGCCTTCCGCGAGAAAGCGTGTTTCCCAGCGGCGCTGAGTTGCCACGGAATGCCCGAAGGCTTGACCGATTTCTGCTTGGGTGGCCAGATTTCCCAAGCGAAGCTGAACCGCAACGTATCGAAGGCTTAAGCAATCCGAAAGGGCAAATCGGAAGAGCGGCTCATACCGCTGAAAGATCACTCTCACGCCTTCCTCATCGACGATTGTCAGCGTCCCGTTGATTCGGATTCGGCCGTTCTCAACTGCTTGTTCCCAGGGCTCGCTCTCACTGAATAGGCCGGAAAAGTCTTGCGAGGTATCCATCCTTCATGCGTCTCCTTGGCAAGGGATACTTTCCTTACCTATAGAGACGCACTTGCGACCTGTCTTATTCCCGAAAACCGCCCAATATTTTCGTAATTGCCCGAGCCTGGAAAAACCCCAAGAGCCCAAGGCGGAGGGGGGCTATGTCAGGAGTTCTGAACTTCGTAACAAAACTGGCGTGGGAGACCTGCGGTCGGCGGTTCCGGCGGGGTCGGAGACCCGCGCCGAACAGTCTTGTTACCTATTTGGCGCGGGACCCGCCCGCTCACCCGTACAAAGTTACCTGGAATGACAAGATATCATTGCCCAGGTGCATGCGCATGCTCGAATGGCGGGCGTGTTTTGAAGTTCGGATATCAAAGAGTCGCCATCGCGACTTGAGGTTCCCCTTTCAGCGCCTGACGTTCATAGTGGCCGCTTCCGGCAACGATGGAATGTTGCCAATTCACTGCCAACATCAGGCTGTTGATGCCCGACCCGATGCCTAACAGGGCGACGTTCTCGTCCCGGCGAACGTGCCCGCATTCCAGGCCGATCGCCATCGTGATCGGTAAAGCGACCGATCCCGTGTTGCCCAGCCACGGAAAAGTGGCAAAGTCGATGGCGGTCGAGATGCCCAGGGAATCCAGCATCAGTTTGCGGTGCGCGCTGCCCACCTGATGGCAGAACGTCTTGTCGATGTCCTCCAATTCCCAGCGAGCATGGGCCAGGAACCGTTCGAACGTCGCCACTCCCGTAGCGATACCCTGCTGCATAAGTTGCTCGGAATCGGTCTGCATCAACGGGTGCATGCCCGAACCGATCGCCTCGTCTCGATCGCTCTGGCATAGCTGATGATGATCCGTGCTGGCACGCACCCCGGCAGCCAGCAACCGATTGCCGGTGCGGCTGAGTTCGCGGTCGGTCAATAACACCGCGCAACTACCGGATCCGATCGTCAGCGAGGCCACCGCATACTTGACTTGCTGACGAGTGAGCGACTGGTTGGCGTTCAGCGATGCAATCGTGGTTTCGACCAGCGGGCGGCCATTTTCCGTACCGACCACCAACGCCGCGCGAATCTGGCCCAACTCGATCATGTTGGCCGCTTGCAGCATTCCGTTGATCAAACCCAGACAGGCGTTCGAGACATCGTAGATCATGCAGTCCGGCGACAATCCCAACGCGTGGTGTACTCGACAAGCGGTGGCCGGTTCCAAGTAATCTCGGCACACAGAACCGTGGATCAACGCTCCCACCATGGACAGATCGACGTCGGCGGCGGTCAACGCGTGCCGCGCACTGGTGATGCTGTGATCGCTGGGCAGCGAATCCTGAGACCAGAATCGACGCTGCCCGATGCCTGTCATCAACTCCAAGCGTCCTTCGGGCAATCGCAATCGCCGGTACAGCGGTTCTAATCGCCGTTCGATCTCGTCGCTGGTGACGATCTGGTCCGGTAGCGTATATCCGAAGGACTCGATGCAAACGTTGTTGTAATGCATGCAGGCTCGATTGTATCCAGGGAAGAAACGGCGATCCTCGGGCAGAATACCCGATCCGCCGGTCCAACGTAATGGAACTTTGCCCCGACGTAAAGGCACCTTGAAGGTCGTCCAGCACACCGCCCGACAGGTCAAGGTGGCAAGAGGGAACGGATTTGGTATGCTTGAAGTAACAACCAAGGAGGTCTTGAAATGAAATCGAGAGTGTACCCGTTCGCTAGTTTTGGCCTTTTACTAGGTCTATTGGTCGGTTGTTCCGGCCAACCACCCCAACCAACAGCGGAACCGGAACCACCCGCTGACGTGGTGGAACCGTTGGCCACACCCGACGATGATCCAGCGACGACGGATCTGGAAGAATCACTGCAAGTGCCAGATACGACTATAGTTGAGGAAGAAATCACACCGGAAGACGCGTTGGAAGCGGAATCGAATATGGTCGTGGAGCCGCCGACATTGACGCCTCCCGAAGCAACCGATCCCCCCGAGTCAGCGGTTATCGAGCAAGAGTTGGCTCCCCAGGTTACCGAGCCGCGTCAACCCGTGGATCTCACGGAATCGGAAGCTCCGTACTGGCCCCGTTTTCACGGACCGACGGGAGACAATCTTTCGCCGGACACCGGGCTGATGAAGCAATGGCCCGACGACGGACCGCCGTTGGAGTGGACGGCTGAAGGGATCGGAAACGGTTACTCGAGCGTCTCCCTGGCTCATGGACTGATCTACACGGCGGGAAATCTGGACGGCATGACGGTCATTTCGGCGATCGATCTGGACGGACAGATTCGTTGGCAGGTGGAAAACGGGCAGGCTTGGGAGGCATCTTATGCTGGAACCCGTGGCACCCCAACGATCGATGGAGACCGACTGTATCATCAAAGTCCGTTGGGCAACTTGATTTGCATCGTCGCAACAACGGGCGAACCGGTGTGGGCGATGAACACCTTGGAAGCCTTCGATGCCGAGAATATCACTTGGGCTTTGGCCGAATCGTTGCTGATCGATGGCGACCACGTCATCACGTCCCCCGGAGGAAATTTGGCCAGCATGGCCGCGTTGAACAAGCATACGGGCGAGATCGTCTGGATTACCGAACCCACGGGTGACCAAGCCGGTTACGCTTCGCCGGTCCTGGTGGAACACGAGGGGTTGCGAATCATTGTCACCATGAACGCCAAGGCCGTCATTGGCGTCGACGCGGACTCGGGTCGCTTGCTGTTTCGCGATCCCTGGGAGACCGAGCATTATGTCAACGCCTTTATGCCTTTGTTCCACGATGGTCGCGTGTTCGTCAGCACCGGCTACGGTGGCATCGGCTCGCGTCTGCTGCAACTGGAGGTTAGCGGACCCACGGTATCGGTCCGGCATGTCTGGGAATCCGACGAACTGGACAATCAACACGGGGGCGTCATCCTGGTGGACGGATACCTGTACGGGTCCGCGCACCAGTTCAGCGGGGCTCGGTGGGTCTGCTTGGATTGGGAAACGGGCGAGTTGCAATGGGGTGAGCGGGGTGTCGGCCGCGGCTCGCTGACCTATGCCGATGGAATGCTGTACCTGTTCAGCGAACGCAGTCGAGTCGGCTTGGCCCGGGCGACGCCGGACGAGTTCGAGTTGATCAGCGAGTTCCGCTTGCCCCCGGGCGGACAGGGAGCGAGTTGGGCTCATCCCGTGGTCATCGGTGGCCGATTGTACCTGCGGTACGACGATCGGCTATTGGCTTATCGCGTGCGCGCGGAAGAAAACGGCGGCTAGTGCGCTGTCTAGGCGAAAAATGCGGATTGTGAGCGGCACGGCGCTAGCCGCCGGTGCTGTGCGCCAACGGCGGCTAGCGCCGTGCCGCTCATTCATCGCGACATGGGAGCATGCACGGGGATGCTTGTCGAGGTGGGACCGGCGGCTAGCGCCGTGCCGCTCACTCGTCGCGACCCCAAGATTTCGCCTGGACAACGCACTAGTGCTGTGTGCACAGGAAGTTATTGTTGACCAAGTCCTCAGCCCCATAGAGAGCAAAATAATGGAACTACGCACCGCCGATCAGTTGCTGGAATTGATGCGAGGATACCAGATACCTTGCGTGCTGGCCGCAGCCGCAGACTTGGATCTGTTCCATCTGTTGGCCACAGCGCCGCAGAACGCCCGGATGATAGCCGACCGTTTGAGCGCAAACGAGTCGGCGATCACCGTCTTGCTGGACGCCTTGTCCGCCATCGGTATGCTGGTGAAAAGCCAGGACCAGTACTCGTTGGCGCCGGCAGTGGCGCCGTTTCTGCTGGACGACGCACCCCAGAGCGTATCGGCCATGCTCCGGCATCAGGCGAATTGCCTGCGTCATTGGGCTCGCTTGCCTTGGATCGTTCAAGCGGGGGAATCGGTCGAAGATGACAACAGCATTCGTGGTCCCGACGCCGATCAGCAGTCGTTTATCGAAGCGATGCACGTGGTTTCCAAGACGGTGGCCAAACCCTTGATCGCCGCGGTCCGACCCGAAAGCTTCCAGTGCGTCTTGGACATCGGCGGCGGCTCGGGCACGTGGACGGCCGCCTGGTGCAAAGCGGAACCGGCCGCGCGAGCCATCTTGTTCGATCTACCCGACGTGATTCCCATGGCTCAGAAACGACTGGACACACTCGGGATTTCCCAGCGAGTGACACTGATCCCCGGCGATTACCACTGCGATCCACTTCCTCGCGGTGCGGATCTGGTGTGGCTCAGCGCGATCATCCACCAGAACTCACCGGAGCAGAACCGATCCTTGTATCATCGCATCGCCGCCGCTTTGGAACCCGGCGGGCGTCTGCTGATCCGTGACATTGTGATGGAGCCCTCGCGCACGGAACCGTTGGCGGGCGCCTTGTTCGCCGTCAACATGCTGGTCCATACCCAGGGCGGCAACTGCTATACCCTGTCGGAGATCCGAGACGACCTGGAGGCCGCCGGCTTCGTCCAGGTGGCGTGGACCCACCGCGACGAAGGCATGAATTCCGTGGTGTCCGCACTTCGAGGCTAAAGCACGATCTCCAGAAGCTGTGTGAAACTACCGCTTCTTCATGGTCACGCCGACACCGGCAGCGTCCATGTACAGAAACGCTGTCTCGAGCCCCGGGTCCTGGGTGATGGCTTCCAGGTACCGGGGATCGGCTTGGCGGGGATTCATGTTGTGGGCGACAATCAAACCGCCGGGACGCACCACGGGAAGCAGCTTTTCCAGATAGAGGATGTATCCGTCCTTGTCGGCGTCCAGGAAGACCATGTCGATCGGTTCCGAGTGAATCTCACTGTGCATGTCCACGGTTGTGTGGGCATCCCCCAAAACCAGCGTGATCAGATCGTCGACGCGTGCCCGTTCGAAGTTGGCCTGAGCGATTTTGGCGCGTCCCTCATGGATCTCGTGCGTCCAAAGATGGCCGCCGGTGCGGCGCAGAGCCAAGCTGAGCCAGACAGCCGATTCGCCCGTCGATGTACCCACCTCGACCACGCGCTGCGCCCCGATCGACTCTGCCAACAGCCACAACAGTCGACCGTCCGTCACCGGCACATTGGCGAAACGCGGCCCACGTCGCATTTCCTCCAGCGTTTCAAGAATATGCTTTTCGACGTCATCCCTCGGTTTCGGGGCAGTTGCATACACTGCAGGCAAAGCGCCACCCGCCGCCGGACGGTCCTGGCCGCGAGGGGGTTGAGCCACGGCAGTTAGGACGAGCATGGCCGCAAAGCTGGTGGTTACGATCGCAAGGTAGGCACGTCGCATGGTTCGTTCCTCTCAATAAAGTTGGGTACAAGGGTCCCTTTTCATCGCACTCCACGCGCGACCAAAAGGAACCCCCATGTACAGATTGAACTCCGGAAACGATGATCAGTTCCGGACAATCGCCGTCAGAAAGCCCATCGAATCACGCCCGCCATTCTAACGCCCCATCGACTCAGCAACCACTGCGAGCCGAGAGAAATCCGCAGGTGGGCACATCATCAAAAGGCCCGCATGGCCAGACCATGGTCATAGAGAAGCTGGAAATGAGAGATGATCCGTTTGGCCAGCCGCCGGCTCTCGATATCAAGTCCCACTTCGATGTTTCGCTCCTGCCCCGCTTCCCATAGCCAATCACCAGGACTGAACGATCGGCATGGCGAAACAGCTCGCGCACCACAACGGACGTATCTCGGTCCGTGATCCCCGGGGCTTCCGGACCGGAGATGACCAAGTCGATGCAAGGCTCGCCGCGTTGCCTGCCTGCGCGGTCGGTCAGGATCAGTTGAAGCAGCAGGTTTTTCGGGCAAATCATCATCGTCGATCCCCGCCGGTTCGGCAGCCTGGTCCAGTTCATCATTCGTTGTCGGATCACTTCGCTGTTCTTCGTCCGCGTCCGTGGGGACCAGAAAACCGGTCAGATACCAGGGCGACGGCGCCTGCGGCAAAAACCTCGTGATGATTCCCCAGCGCCCCCGTCGGCCCGACCAGATCCAACTGCAATGCTTCGACCAGTTCGCGGCGAACGTCCAGTGGTGTTGAGCTTGCTTTCATTGATGAATGCCTCCAGTTCCCTGAGGATCGCCCCTTCTACATCCTTTTTCGAGTGTTGTCCGCTGAGTCCCAGAAAATCCAGGAAGTACGGATCGCGGAACACCATGTCCGGTGTCAGTCGGTCTTCGCCCCGCAGAAGAGCGATATCTTGTTGAATCAACTCGTCCGGCTTTTTCGCCACAGCCGTGCGTTCGAACAGCAGGTGCGCGATTTTGTGTCTCAGCGTCCGAACGCTCCACCGTTCGACGCGACACATCTCGGCGTAGAATTCGCGTTTGAGCTGGTCGTCGAACGGGATCAGCTCGACGAAGTGACTCCAGCTCAATTGTGCAGACAGTGTCTGCACGATTCGGTCATCGGGAAAGGCTTCGGCGAATCGCAGCATGTAGGAAAGATTTGCCCTGCTGAATCCACGACCGTACTCTTCGGCCAATCTTTCAGACAGTGTCTGAAGAATTTCGTTTCCGTACTCCGCCCGTTCATTTCCCAGCACGTCCTGCCGAATCCGTCGCCCGATCTGCCAGTACACCATCACCAGCGTCGAATTGACGGCACGAGCCGTCTGCTGCCGAGCGGATTCGATCAGCGTGCGGATATCGCCCAGCAACGACGGCGCCGTTGGGAGCGATTTCCCCGAATTCGACAAACAAGCAGTTCGTTTTCGTTTCGGCATCAAGTCACCCAGGCACAAAAGGAAAAAACACAGAGTCACTGAGGACACGGAGAAATCTGCGATAACCATGACTCGCGACGCCCCCTCGATCGTAGATCTTCGTCATTCTGCGGGAAGACAACCATCGATTGCTCAGCTTACCCTGCTTATCATTATCGTACACGCCAGCAGCCTCAACGGCCTGATCCAACTCGAGGTTGCCAGTCCGCGACAATTGTGCGCGCAGTGCGTTCACAATCCATTCGCCAGGAAAGACCCAAGTAAAGCGGATCATTTACTCCAGATCTCTGCTCCCAAATCCTCGTCCATATTCCTCCGTTGATTTTCCAGACAGTGTCTGGAAAATCTCCTTGTCGTACATCACGCCGGGAGGGTACTTCTCCTCGGCGGACGTCTTCACTTCGCCGAACACAAATCGAAACGACGGCGATTTCGGAGTACCGGTCTCTTGCAACCCGACCAGGTCCGAGCCCGGTAAGCTGGACTTGTCTTTCCGCTCATCCCAGCGGTCAGACCAGGGAAAGTGACACCGTTTGTGTGTCGCGAGATACGCCTCGGCATAGGCTTCACCGACCTCCCAATCCTTCGGAGACGAGCCTCCCTTGAGTACCGCATCCAGGTTCCTCGTCTGAAATCCAGTCAGATTCAGCGACGCGGTGAGTGCGGCCGCCTTTGTTGCGCCGGTGTCGTCCTGAACCAATACCCGCACGTCGGACGCCAATGCGGCGTCGCGCTGAGAAGCCGAATGGGTTCTTCCTCGAGCGACCACTCGCAGATGGTCGACGTTATAGACTTCGGTGCCTAAAGCGACTGCCATCAAAACAACTCCCTGGGTGACGAACGATCTTTCGACGGTCCGTTGTCGCGTTTCGTTTTGCCCTTTGACTTCCCACCGCTCGTCTTCTTGGCCTTGTCGGCCGGGGCGGCTTGTTTGGCGAGCAGCAGTTCTTCTTTGTGGCGTTGTTCGTTCAGTTCGAGGAGGCGGGCGAGGACTTCGTTGCGGAATTCGTCGGTCAGCGCGGCGCGTTGGGGCACTTCGACAAGATCCTCGGCTTCCCATCCCAGAACCTTTTGCGTGAACTCGGCCAGGTCGCGGATTTCCCGAATGGGCTGGTCATGCTCGCGTGGTAGGCAGCTCAGCAAGCACGCGTGCTCGACCATGATGTTCTTGTTGACATAGCACTGGGCCTGCAACATGGCCGGTGTGGACACAACCAGGCCCACCGGCTGTACGTAGCCGAGCCATTCTTGATGCGCGAGTTCTTCGGGTGATTTAGGCATTACGCGGATTCCTGCCCCTGGTCGGACTTTCGAGGTCGCTTCTCGAAATCATCGGGGGAAACATGGGCAATCGCCCCATCTCGCCAAATGACGATATTGGTGCCCGTTTCCCGCGCGCGGCGAATGACATCTTCCGCCGCAGCTTCAAACGCGGCATTCGCCAGTTCGGCCAAAGTACGGTCGGTGTTACGGTGTTCGATCATCACGATTCCTTCGCGCTGGACTGAATTGTCAACCAGAGTTCGGTGTCGAGAACGGTTTCCACTTTTCCCTCACGATTCCACACTGCGACCGGAGGAAGAATGGCACCATTGTATACGTAGGCGAAGTCAACGATTGGCAAATACAGGTTGAATAGGTTCTTGAGACCACGCTGATACCGCCGCCGAATGTCAGGTTCCGGAATACTGTGTCCACCCTGCTTGACCCGTCCCGCCACTCGTTCAACAGCCAGATCCGCAGTCGGCAGCCACAGGAAGAACAAGACGACCTGGAATCCGGCAGCTTGCCACTGAGGAATGATCTTGCTGTAGCTGCGACCGGCCAGCGTCGTTTCCAGTGAAAAACTCTGTCTGTTATGCACGAATTTGCGAGCCTGTTCAAGCACCAGCCCGGACGCGACTAGCGCCTGAGACTCGGGTGCGAAAGGAGCGAGTCCTGCCGCGATCAGATCGGCATTCAGGAACTGGCGGCATTGTACGAAGTCAGGCAGGAACTTTCGCGCGAAGGTCGTTTTGCCGCTGCCATTAGGGCCGGCGATGACGTAAACGATCGGTTGCGAAGGTGCGTTCATGACGATTATCCCGTCACCGGCCAGAGATAGACGAGTCCCACCGGTTCCACTCGCGTCGCGACGACCTTGTACAGGTTCTCGACGCGAGCGGGTTGTCGTCGTCCACGCATGACAGCTTGACCAGCGTGCTGTCGGCAGAGCGTTTCGGTCGCACGATCTGTTCGACCAGATAAGTGCGTTGGCGAACGCGAGCGATCTGCCCCGGCTTCAAGACGTCTGCGATTCGATTCATTTTCCCCGCTCGCTGCAAAACGAAAAACAATCATCTGCCGATGAAAAACGGCGCGCAACCCTTGGCATCAGTCGTAACGTTCAAGGATACGGTCGTCAAGAACGGTCGACCCCCAAGGTTATTGGCGTTTCCCCGAAAGCGGGTGCTGGGCAATGCACGGTTTACTGCTGCAACGCGGTACTTAGCTTCCGCCTCGACAGGAAACTTCTTGGTAGAATCGGGGACATACCAGGGGTTGGGCGTCGTTTTCGGGCAAACCGCTTCCCATGTGCTAGATCGTTGGCAGAAAACGACTCCCGCCCCCGTTGCGTCCCCCGTTGCGTCCCCGTTGTCCGTTCCGAACGGAATGAATTCCGTTCTACGCTGGTTGCGGCCGGAGGCCGCTTCTGGTTGACAAGCGGGCGAAGCACCGCCAGAATCGCCTGTGTTACCGGGGACGGAAATCGCGTTCAAAAGCCTGCGATTTTGCGTCGTGCAAATTGTATCCGAGGGAGAGCTTTCCTTATGAAACCATTGAAGCTGGGAGTGATCGGCACCGGGTCGGTTGTCCGTGAAATCTATCAATACCTGTACTTCCACAGTGACTTCGCACCGCTGGTTCAGGTCGAAGCCATCTGCGATACGAACCGCCAGAACCTGGATGAGTTCGGTGATCGGTACCAGGTCCCGGCCGATCGCCGTTTTCTGGACTTCGAAACCATGTGCGGCCAAGTGCCGTTGGATGCGGTCCAGGTCAATACGCCCGATGCGTATCATACGGGACCGGTCTGCCATGCCTTGCAACAAGGTCTGGACGTGTTGGTTCCCAAACCGTTGGCGGATCGAATCGTCGACGCTCATGCCATGATCCGAGCCCTGGAGACCAGCGGGCGGTTCCTGGGAGTCGACTTCCACAAACGCGACGATCCACGCATCAAGGAAGCCAAGGCTCGGTATCAAAACGGCGACTATGGTAGCATCCAATCGTCCGTGTGGTACATGTTGGACAAGTTGCTGGTTGCCGATCCCAATCATCGGCCACGTTTCTTTGCCACCGACGATTTCGCGGCCAAGAATACGCCCGTTTCGTTCCTGACCGTCCACATGGCGGATGCGTTCATGTTCATCACAGACTTGAAGCCCGTTCAGGTCCAGGCGGTTGGCTTCCGGCAAAAACTGCCTTCGTTATCGCCCGTTGCGGTCGACGGTTACGATTTGGTGGACACTCAGGTGATCTTCGATACCGGCGCGATCGCTCACTTCATCACCGGTTGGGCGCTGCCGAATTCGGCTCACGCCACGGCGGTTCAATCGGGTCGGCTGATCGGGTCCGAGGGCATGTTGGATCTGGGATTGGACCGCCCCGGGTATCACGAGATCATCGAAGACGGAATTTTCGAACGCAATCCCTTGTTTCGCAATTTCGAAAGCGATGGAACGGTCAGCGGGTACGGCATCTCCAATCCTGGCCGTATCTTCCGGCAGATCCAGCGTTTCCGCAACGACGAGATGACCGACGCCGAGCGCCAGGGGTTGTTGTCGCCGGTCAGCCTGGGCTTCTACACCACGGTGATCTGCGAAGCGGCTCACCTTTCTTTGGAACAGGGCCATGCAACGGGTTCGGGAGCGGTGCAGGGCACCTCGATCGATATCCGCCGGTTGTTGCAGCAGACCATCGGCAAGGAGGAACTATGAACTGTCTGGATATTCAGAAGCGGATCCACGCCTGGTCGATGGAGCCGGGTTTCCAGGACGAACTGATCGCGTTCTTGATGGCCATGTGTGCGGTTGACACGACGCCGAGCCCCCAGATTTCGGTCATGCGCGATCGCGAGAACACGGTGTTCGACCAGATCCGCGACTATCTTGCCTCGACCGTCTGCCGCTTGGAGCCGCGATCGATTTCGCCCGAAATATCGGCCCACCCCGCTTTTTCCTTGCTGCACTTCACGAAGACACCGGAGAATCCGGACGGACTCTCCGCCGAAGAAGTCTACCGGGAACGCGGCAATCTGTTGGCCCTGATCGATCCGCACGCTCCCGTCGGCCCCGCGCAGTCTGATGGCGCGCAGGTCGATGGCGGGCAGACCGATGGCGCGCAAGGCGTCGCCGTCAATGCTCATATCGACGTGATCGCGCCGTTTTTTCCGCCGCGTCGGGAAGGCGACGTGATGTACGGTCGCGGGGTGATCGATGACAAGGGGAACGTCGCGGCGATCTGCGGAGCGTTGAAGATCATCGATGCGCTGATCGCCGATGGTACCGTGTCGCTTCAAGGACCGATCACGGCCATGTTCCCGATCGAAGAGGAGACGGGCGGAAACGGGTCGTTGGCGCTGGCGCTGGATACGGAATTGAAGCACCGTTATCAGTCCCTGTTGGTCATGGAGTGCGCGGACATGGGGGTCTATCCGGCCAACCGCGGAGCGGTCTGGTTCCGCAGCGAGGCTCGTCGAATCGACGCGACCGCCGACCTTTCATTGGTCGAGGCCATGGCCTGGGGCGTGTTGGAAATGCAGCAGGAGGGAGCCAGGATCAAGGCCGAATCCGATCATCCGTTGTTCCCGCATCGCCCGGTTCAAACGTGCAACGGCATTCTGGGGCCGTTCGGCGAACATCCATCGCGAATCAATGGCCGAGTCGAGATGTTCGTCGGTGGCGTGACCTCGCCTGAGTCGCTGAAAGAAATCCGTGCCGCCGTCGATCAGGGCATCCAGCTTTATGTCGAACAGCATGGCGACAAGACCCAGGTGCTGGACCAACAGACCGGCCAGCCGAAGGTGGTTCGCCATTTCCACTTGAAACCGGACGATCAGGATCGCGTGCATCTGACCGTCTACGGTTCGTCGGGACACATGGGCTCGATCCTGGAACACGACGACGCGATCCTCAAGTGGGCCTACATCGTTCGGCAACTGGTCCAGTCCAAGCTGGTCGCGCAACAACCCTGGACCTTGGAATTGGTCGGATACGACGCCCGGCAGACTTTGGTGTTGGAAGGCGGCCAGGGTTTCTTGCCGACGCATTCCATCGAAGCCGTCCAGCAACGCATGGCGGATGCGTTCGCTCGAGGGATGGCGGATTATCAAAGCAGGATCGGACGGTCTGCCGACGCCGTGGCCGTGCGTACCACTTTCGAGAAACTCCACAATGCCGCTTACGCCGGCGATCCCGATTCGCCCAGCGTCCAGCACGCCTTGTGGGCGGCTCGGGAAGCGAAAACCATCGACCGGGATGCGCCGTTGCGAGGGTGGGATGTCTCGTGCGATGCTCGGTTGTTTGCCAACCAGTACCCGCAGATGCCGGTCATCACCAGTGGCGTGGGCATGCTGGCATGTGCTCATTCGAATGACGAGCAGCTTCGGCTGTCCGAGCTGTGGAAGACGATCGAGTTCTGCACGCTTTTCTTATTACGAGAAACGGGCAGTCTTTGAATCCTCGTTGCCCTTGTTCCAGGAAAAGAATTCCGCCAATGCGTGGCGGAGAGGAGCCGATCTGAGCGGTTTCACCAAGTGGGCATCCATCCCGGCGCTCAGGCACTCGTCCGCATTGTCGTTGCTGGTGACCGCAACGATAGGCACTCGATTGCCACGATCCGCCTCGGATTCGCGAATGCAACGCGCGGTGGACAGTCCATCCAGTTCGGGCATGTCGATGTCCATCAGAATGGCATCGAACCGGCCCGTTTTCCACGCGCCCAGCGCCTCGCGTCCGTTGTTGACGACCGTGACGGAATAGCCATGCTGTTGGAGCAACCCGATCGCCAATTGCTGGTTGACGGGGCTATCCTCGGCAACCAGGATATGTCGTCGGTCATGAAGAGGATCGATCATCATGTCAATGAACGGAATTCGTTCGGAAACGGGGTGAAGGTAGGTACCCGGCTGGGAGGCTCTTGGCGATTAAGGTAGTCTTGGATGGATGACGCAAGGGGGTCGGGAGTCGTTTTCGGCCAACGATACAGTGGGTCCCGCGCGCTGAGCGGGACCAAGCAGGCCCCCGCTCGGCGTTCGGGAGCCACCAAAAAATACCTGGCCAGGTGCTTATCCGGGGCGTCTGACGGCAGCGGGCAGAGCGGAGTGTAGCGGCGGGAGCTGGTTCGGGGAAGGTCACTTTTTGCGGGAGACGTTCGCATTCAAGCGATGCACGAGAAGACAAAAGGACGCGTGTTGATCCTGATCGCAGCCGTGCTGTGGAGCAGCAATGGTTTCTTCGCCAAAGCGCCCCTGTTCGCAGAATGGCCGATCGAGATCGACGGAATCCCCGTCCGTGGGCCGTTACTGGCCTTTTGGCGAGCTTTGTTTGCTGCGCTGGTGCTGGTACCATTCGTGCGACGGCCGCGATGGCGGAAGCCCATGGTGCCCATGGTGCTGGCCTATGTTGCGATGAACTATACGTTCTTGAACGCATTGACCTTCAGCAGCGAAGCCAACGCGATCTGGTTGCAAAATACCGCTCCGATGTGGGTCTTTCTGGTCGGAGTGCTGGTGATGCGCGAGCCCGTTCATCGGCGCGATGGCTGGCTCTTGGGATGCTCGGTGCTGGGGATCGGCTTGATTTTGTGGTTCGAGGTCCAGGGGCAGTCGCTGGCCGGCGTCGTCTACGGGCTTGGTGGCGGCATCACGTATGCGGGCGTCGTGCTTTCCCTGCGATATCTGCGGGGCGAAGATGGCGCCTGGCTGGTGATGTTGAATAATTTGGTGGCCGCTTTGGTATTCCTGCCGCTGGTGTTGTATCGAGACATCTGGCCGGACGCGTACCAGTTGATCTACTTGGCGGCATTTGGTGCGTTTCAGATGGGGATCCCCTACCTGCTGTTCGCTCGCGGCGTGCGTTACGTCGCCGGTCATGAGGCATCGGGGATCGTGCTGCTGGAGCCGATCCTGGTCCCCGTCTGGGTTTACTTGGCTTGGCGCCACGCGCCGACGTACGAGTTTCCTGCGTGGTGGACATTGGTCGGCGGCGCCTTGATCCTCGCCGGCCTGCTGGTTCGCTACGGTTTTCTCAGATTTCGATAGGCCAGCTCGGCACAATTCGCTATAATCCGCCCGTTCGACACAAGTCTGGACAACTCACTAGTGCGTTGTCCTGGCGAAATCTTGGGTTCGCGATGAGTGAGCGGCACGGCGCTAGCCGCCGGTGGGGTCCAGAACC